>JAFSYB010000121.1 GCA_017443765.1 Muribaculaceae bacterium
TCCACCTCAACCACCAGGTTGAGTGTTTCGGGAGTGACAGTGATGCTCTTCAGCTGGTAGCTGCGGTCGATGGGGGTGGCGGTCACCGTGACGGTTTCGCCTTCCTCGGCCTCGGCCTTGTCGACCTCGACGGTGCCGTTCACAATGTCGTCGGCCACAGTGATGGTGTAGGTGGTGGGAGCGGGAGCTGCCCAGAACTTGCCCCAGTTGGCATCGGCCTTGTAAGCCTCGAGTGCCTCGTCGGGCACGGTGATGTTGCCACTCTCGCTGATGCGGGCGTAGACGGCGTCGTCAAACACCACCCCTGCCGGCGGTGTGGCCGCGTTGCAAGTGATGGTTGCAATTGCCGTGCAGCCTTCAAAGGCATCGCTTGCAATTGTCGTGCAAGTTGCCGGAATGGTAACCGTTTCAAAAACACAGTTCTTAAAGGCATGAGCCTGAACAGCTTCAACTGCACCCAAATCGATTTGAGTGAATTTGTCATTCCCATACATGGCATTCTCGCCAATCACCGTTATTTCGGAATTAATGGTAATCTTGTTGGCGACATATCCAGCCGAAGATGTGGCTATATTGCCCTGGTTGCCAATACCCAGCAAGATGATGCTGCCATCGACGACTTGGCAGAAATTGCCTAAAGAGCCCGAATTGCTCGAGCCATAATTAATCGTGCACGCTTTGTTCACGAAATCTGACGTTTCACCTCTCTTGGCAGCAAGGAATGAGCCAATGATGCGATTCTCGACAAATGCGGTAGGCGAAACCGTGGTCATATCGTCGCAATAGAAGCGAATATTTCTCACGTGTGAATCGCTTTTTCCGGGGGCGCCTCCCGATGTTGCACCTTGGAAAGCATAATCTCCAATATAGCGCAGGGGGCGATCAAAATTCAGAATGCCGATTGCGGTAGGAAATTTGGCATTTTTGAAAGCTTCGTCACCAATGCCCACCACACTGTAAGTGACACCATCATTAGTAACCGATGTGGGCATTGTGATTGACCCCGTCTTCGCCGAAAGGTCGTAGGCAGTTGCAGGAGCGGTGAACTCCACCTCGTTGACATCGCCCTCGGCGATGACCTTGAAGCTGTAACCACCGCTGGTGAACACGTCACCCACGGCGGCCATGGCGCTGAAGCCGAAACCGGCAAGCAGCACCGCGAGCAGTAATGTAAACTTCTTTTTCATTGTAAAAAAATTTGGTTATTAATTAGGGTTGATTTTCGCCGCTGACAAATTGTTGGCAAATTTAGCGCAAATAATTGGAATACGCAAGCATTTGGCCAAAGATTTCGGCAAAACGTAAGAAAATGGCGGGTGGTTTGACAATGAGGACTACGCTTTTGGGTGGGTTCGGATATAGACATATATTAAAAAAGATGTGTGCTGTTGATCTCCCCCAAAAAGCAATGACAGATTTGGTTCATGTGATTTGGATTAGCCACCGAGATATTGCCAAATTCGTGTTGCTCGCATTTGATGCCACTTGCCCGCGCCCAGACGTTGCCGCGCCCAAAACAATCGGCACGAGGCGGTGGGGTGAGCCGTTCGCCTGCTAAATTGAGTTAAGAATCGCCAGCACAAGGGCCGATTTGTGTGACATATCGTTAATGGTTTTGGCGTTTTGCAAATAAATCATTACATTTGCGGCCGAATATGGATTTCCCTTAGGCTAAAGGAAATCTGAGGACTAACTGTTAACCTTTATAACACTCCAAAAACTATGAAGCAATTACTACTTGTTGCTGTTTGCATTCTGGCGATGGCCAAGGCGTGGGCAATGCCTGCCATTCCCAACCCCAATGGGACTTACATCCCGCAACCCGACGGCACGTCGCTGGCCGTGACCCTGCAGGGCGACGCTTTCTACCACTACTACACCACCGTAGATGGCTACACCATCGTGAAGAACGGCGACCGCTACGAGTATGCCCGTCGCGCCGGCGACGGCCGCCTGTTCCCGTCGGGCGTGCTGGCACACAACGCCGACGCGCGCACCCCGCAGGAGCGGCAGTTTGTGGGCACGCTGCAAGCCCGCCTCATCGACAAGCCCGCCGCCAACGCCGCCATCGACACCAAGCGCAACGCCGCACCACAACGCGCCGAGCAGTACGACTATAAGAATTTCCGCGGCCTCATCGTGCTCATTGAGTACACCGACACGAAGTTTGAGATGGACGACCCGCACGACTTCTACGACCACATGGTGAACGACAAGGACTACAAGGGGTTCACCGACAAGAACGGCAACTGGGTGCCCTGCACGGGCAGCGTGCGCGACTACTACTACGACCAGTCGGGCGGACTGTTCGACCCGGTATTCGACATCGTGGGCCCGGTGAAGGTGGACTACGCCAGCACCGACCACAACGCCAACAAGAACACTCCCAAGATTTTCAAGTCGGCCCTCGACAAGATCGACCCCGAGGTGGACTTCAGCGTCTATGACGGCGACAACGACAAATTCATCGACTTCGTGTTCTTCATCGGTGCCGGCCCGGCGGCCTGCTACATGGGCAACGACAGCACGCTGCTGTGGCCGCACGCCTATGTGCTCACGCTGGCCACGCTGCTCCACAGCTACGATGGTCTCTACGGCTACAAATATGCCTGCTGCACCGAGATTTACGGGTGGACCGACAAGCCCGAATCGCTCGAGACGCAGGGCATTGGCGTGATGTGCCACGAGTTCAGCCACGTGCTGGGCCTGCGCGACCACTACGACGCCAACTACGACACCGACGGCCTGAGCCACCACCCGGGTTACTGGGACGTGATGGCCGCCGCGCCATCGCTCAACGTGGCACGCACGCCGGCGGCGTTCTCGCTCTACGAGCGATGGGCGCTGGGCTGGGTGAATCCGCCCGTCATCACCGAGCATGGCAAGTACACGCTGCGGCCCATCGACGGCACCGGCGAGGGCTACATCATTCGCACGCCGGTCGAGAATGAGTATTTTACGCTGGAGAACCGGCAGCGCACCAAGTGGGACGAGTACCTGCCCGGCCACGGCATGCTCATCACGCGCATTGATTCCACCAGCGAGGTGCCCTGGACGCTCAACCAGGTCAATGCCCGCGCCGGCCACAACTACCTGGAGCTGGTGCGCGCCTGGAACGACACGCCCGACAAGGACCTCGACAGCGACCCGTTCCCCGGCACCAAGAATGTGACGTTCATCACCAATGACACCCAGCCCAACCTGCGGTCGTGGGACGGCGTGGACTGTGAGTGGAACATCCACAACATCGCCGAGAACGGCGAGATGATTTCGTTCTTCATCACCGACGACGGCTTGCTGCCGTCCGACTACGGCGAGCCGGGCGGCAACGGCGACGTGAACGGCGACGGCAGCACCGACATCGACGACGTGAACATCATCATCGACATCATTCTCGGGCTGCGCGACGCCGGCGACTATGGCGGCCGCACCTGGCTCATCGGCGACGAGAAAGTGGACATTGACGACCTCAACGAGCTGATTAACATCATTCTCGCCAAGTGAACGACCGGTAACTCCCACAAGGCGAGTTAGCCCCAATAAACCGCGGGCACAAGCACTGATGGCAAGGTGCTTGTGCCCGCGGTGTTTTTGTCTCCTCCTTGGTCAAGGGCGAGTTGGCTCCTGCTTGGAGTCATTCGCTTGGTTCGCTGGCTCTTGATGTGCGTCCGCCTTACTTCACCTTGCCGGCGAGCATTCCGCAAGCGGCCTGTACGTCCTCGCCCCGGCTGCGGCGGATGGTGCACGTCACGCCGCGCCCGTTGAGGTAGTCGCGGAAGTAGGCCATGCGCTCGTCGCTGCTTGTGCGCAGCTTTGCCACTTCGGGGAGCGGGTGGTAGCGAATGAGGTTCACGCGCACGTGCTCGTCGGGCAGCAGCTCGCGCAGCACCTCGGCATGGCGGATGTCGTCGTTGAACCAGTTCCACATGATGTATTCCACCGACAGGCGTCGCTGGTGCGCGAAGTCGTAGCGGCCCAGCAGCTCCATCACCCCCTTGATGGGGTAGAGCTTCTCGATGGGCATGAGCGACTGCCGCTCCTCGGGCACGGCATTGTGGACGCTCACGGCAATGTGCACGCTGGTGCGCTCGCACAGCGTCTTCAGCGCCGGCTTCACGCCCACCGTGCTCACCGTGATGCGCTTCGGGCTCCATGCCAGGCCCCAGTCGCTGGTGAGAATCTCAATCACCTTGAGCACCGGCTCCAGGTTGTCGAGTGGCTCGCCCATGCCCATGAACACCACGTTGGTGAGCTGCTCGCTGCACGGCACGCTGAGCACCTGGTTGATGATTTGGTTCGCGGTGAGGTTGCCATGGAAGCCCTGCCGTCCCGTCATGCAGAAGTAGCAGTTCATGCGGCAGCCCTTTTGCGACGAGATACACAGTGTGGCTCGGTCGTCGTCGGGGATATACACGGCCTCGACGGCCTGTTCATTGCCTGCGTCGAACAGGTATTTCACTGTGCCATCGTCGCTCTTGACGTGGCTCTTGGGCGGGTACAGCCCCACGCAGTACTGCTCGGCGAGGCGCTCGCGGCCCACCTTGCTGATGTTGAGCATCTGCTCGAATGTGGTGACCCGCTTGCCGTAAATCCACTGTGCCAGCTGGGTGGCGGCGAACTTGGGCAGCCCCAGCGACTCGGTAACCTGGCGCAGCTCGTAGAGCGTCATGCCCGCCAACGGCTTGAGTGTTTTCTTCCTGATTTCTTCCATTTTGTGCCTTGCTTAATGATTCTGCCTGCAAAGGTAGGCATTTTTGCCGTTATCTGCAAATGTGGCGTGTAGCTTTTCGCCTGGCCGCAATTCCTCCGAGTGCGTCGTGGCCACGACCCGCGCGACCGCAATGCTGGCGGAACAAGGTGAGTTGGGAAATATTTGGTTAACGTATATTATTTTTTTATAATTATACCAAACAAACTGCCGTTTTGGCAGTAAAGTGTCGTGCGGGGGTTGCACACAATATAAAAATGGTGTAATTTTGCAGTGCATTCGTGAGAGGGGGCCGAGGCTTCCTCGTTTTTATTACATGACTATGATTGACAAGACCGAAGTGACAGCTGTGGTGGAGCGCGCCATCGAGGGGAAAGACCTCTTTGTGGTGGAAGTGACCGTGAGCGGCGACAACGTGATTGACGTGGCCCTCGACAGCATGGGCAGCGTGACCATCGACGACTGCATTGCCATGGACCACGCCGTGCACGCAGCCTTTGACCAGGATGTGGAGGATTACGAGCTCACCGTGGGCAGCTACGGACTCACCTCGCCGCTGCGCGTGCGGCGGCAGTACGACAAAAACCTGGGCCAGGCCGTGGAGGTGCTCACCGCCGATGGGCGAAAGCTGCACGGCACGCTCACAGCAGCCGACGAGGAAACGTTCACGCTCACCATTCCCACCAAGATGAAAATCGAGGGGAAGAAGCGGCCCGAAATCGTGGACACCGACACCGTGCTGCGATACGACGAGGTGAAATACACCAAATGCGACATTAAAATTTAAGACACAAGATAATGGCAAAGAGACAAGACGCGGTCAAGATGACCGACCAATTCGCCGAGTTCAAGGAGCTCAAGAGCATCGACAAAATCACGCTCATCAGCGTGCTCGAGGAGTCGTTCCGTAGCGTCCTCGCCAAGATGTTTGGCAACGACGACAACTTCGACGTGATTGTGAACCCCGACAAGGGCGACTGCGAGATTTACCAGAACCTGCTGGTGGTGCCCGATGGCGAGGTGGAGAACCCCAACAAGCAAATCGCGCTGAGTGACGCCCGCGACGACGAGGACCCGGACTGCGAGGTGGGTGAGGAGCACACCCGCAAAATCGATTTCACGAAGTTCGGACGCCGCGCCATCCTGAACCTGCGGCAGACACTGGCCAGCAAAATCCTGGACCTGCAAAAGGATGCCGTGTATAACAAGTTCAAGGAGCGCGAGGGCGAGCTGGTGACCGGCGAGGTCTATCAGCTGTGGAAGCGCGAGGTACTCCTGCTTGATGACGACAAGAACGAGCTGCTCCTGCCCAAGGACCAGCAAATTCCCACCGACATCTACCGCAAGGGCGACTCGGTGCGCGCCGTGATTCACAACGTGGACAACAAGAACAACAACCCTAAAATCACCGTCTCGCGCACCAGCGACGCCTTCCTCATGCGGCTCTTTGAGCTGGAGGTGCCCGAAATCCAGGACGGCCTGATTGTGATTCGCGCCGTGGCCCGCGTGCCCGGCGAGCGCGCCAAAATTGCCGTCGAGAGCTACGACGACCGCATCGACCCCGTGGGGGCCTGCGTGGGCGTGAAGGGCTCGCGCATTCACGGCATTGTGCGAGAGCTGCGCAACGAGAACATCGACGTGATTCCCTACACGTCCAACCCCCAGTTGCTCATACAGCGCGCGCTGAGCCCGGCAAAAATCTCATCGATTCGCCTCGACGAGGCTACCAAGCACGCCGAGGTGTTCCTCAAGCCCGAGGAGGTGTCGCTGGCCATCGGCAAGGGTGGCCTCAACATCCGCCTGGCAACCATGCTCACCGGCTATGAGATCGACGTGTTCCGCGACCTGGAAAGCACCGGGGAAGAGGATATTTACCTCGACGAGTTCAATGACGAAATCGACGAGTGGGTGCTGGAGGCTCTCAAGAACATGGGCTGCACCACGGCCAAGGCT
Organism: Muribaculaceae bacterium; assembly: GCA_017443765.1. Taxonomy (GTDB): domain Bacteria; phylum Bacteroidota; class Bacteroidia; order Bacteroidales; family Muribaculaceae; genus Sodaliphilus. The sequence continues at coordinate 6,662 of JAFSYB010000121.1, forward strand.
GTGCTGCGCCTCTCGCGCGAGGAAGTGGCCGAGAAAGCCGACCTCGAGGACGACACCGTTGAGCACGTCTTTAACGTTCTGCAAGCTGAGTTTGAGAATTGAAAGCCCTCTGTTGTTTTTCGGGAGAAAATCAGGGCTGAATATCAGGATATTAGGAGTTAGGTAACTGGAGTTATGAATTTCGCGATGTGCTGCGTGGTGGTGCATTGTGCAGGAAAATAAGAGAAGAATATGCCAATCAAGATAACACAAGTAATTAGAGAACTCAACGTGGGACGCCTCACCATCGAGGATTTCCTGCGCAAGAAAGGCATTGCCGTCGACCAGAGCGTCAACGCACGGGTCGACGACGATGTGTACCAAATGCTCATCAAGGAATTCAACCCCGACAAAGCACAAAAAGGCAAGGCAACGGCCCTGACCAGCGGACGGCAAAAGGAGAAGAAAGGCCCCGAGGAAATCAAGACCGAGTTGCCCGGACAGGTGTTCACCATCAGAGGCAAAATCGACCTCAAGACCGGCAGGCCGATAATCCCCTTGGCCGGCTCCGAGACGGCCGCCGAGCCCGCGAAACAGAATCAACCGGCAGTGGCTCCGCAGCCCGACACCGTGGCTGCCACGCCGCAGCCCGAATCGCCCGCGCCCACACCCGAACCGGCACCAGCGCCAAAGCAGGAACCGGCAGCCCCGCAGGCACAGGACGAGCCGGCAACCAATCGTCCGAAGGCCGAAATAGCCTCCGAGCCCGAACCGGTTGCAAAAGCCGAAACCGACGACGCGCCCCAGAGCGAACCCGCAACCGAGCCCAAGCACGAAGCCGAGGCCAAAACCAACAACCAGGACGTGGAGCCCGCTGCAACGCAGCAAGTGCCAAAAGCCGAACCCGAACAACTCGCAGCACAGGCTCCCGCAGCCGAACACGACACCCCCCTCGAGCCGCAACAGCCCGCACCCGCTGAGGACAACACCGAGGAGGCACCGGCCAAGCAGGAACCCGAGGTGTTCCGCTACAGCACCGCCCCCGAGCTGCAAGGCCCCAAGGTGATTGGCCGCGTGGATCTGGCCAGCCTCAACCAGCAGACGCGCCCCAAGAAGAAGTCGAAAGAGGAGCGGCGCAACGAGCGCATCGCCAAGGCACAGGCCGAGGGCGGCAGCCGGCGGAAGCGCAAACGCATTAACAAGGAGAAAGTCGACATCAACAGCGCTGCGGCGCAAATCTCGCAGCAAAGCGGCTCGAACAACAGCAGCAACGCCGCCAAGGCCAAGGCCGATTCACAAAGCAGCAAGCGCAAGGAGAAAAAGAGCAAGCGCCCGCTCCACAACGAGGTCAGTGAGGAGGATGTGCAGCGCCAGGTGAAAGAGACGCTGGCACGGCTCACCGCCAAAGCCAGCAAGAAAGGCGCCAAGCTGCGCCGCGAGAAGCGCGAGGCATTCCGCGAGGAGGAGCGAGAGATGGCCGCACAGGCCGCCGCCGAAAAGAAAGTGCTTAAACTCGCCGAGTTTGTCACAGCCAACGACCTGGCTTCCATGATGGATGTGCCAGTGACTAAAATCATCAGCACATGTATGTCGGTGGGCCTCATGGTTTCCATCAACCAGCGCCTGGAGGCCGACACCATCAACCTGGTGGCCGAGGAGTTCGGCTTCACCACCGAGTACACCAGCGCCGAGGTGGCCGAGGCCATCCACAACGAGGCCGACAACCCCGAAGACCTGGAGGAGCGCCCGCCTGTGGTCACCGTGATGGGCCACGTGGACCACGGCAAGACCTCGCTGCTCGACCACATACGCAACACCAACGTCATTGCCGGCGAGGCGGGCGGCATCACCCAGCACATCGGCGCCTACACGGTCAAGCTCAAGAATGGCCGCCGCATCACGTTCCTCGACACGCCAGGCCATGCCGCGTTCACTGCCATGCGCGCACGAGGGGCACGCGTCACCGACATCGTGATTGTGATTGTGGATGCCAACGACCGTGTCATGCCGCAAACCGAGGAGGCCCTCAGCCACGCCTCGGCAGCCGGTGTGCCCATCATCTTCGCCATCAACAAAATCGACTTGCCGGGAGCCAACCCCGAAAAAATCAAGGAGGAGCTGGCTGCGCGCAACTACCTCGTGGAGGACTGGGGCGGCACTTACCAGAGCCAGGACATCTCGGCCAAGAAAGGCACGGGGGTCTATGAGCTGCTTGAAAAGGTGCTCCTTGAAGCCGATATGCTCGACCTCAAGGCCAATCCGCACCGCAAGGCCACCGGGTCGATTATCGAGTCGTCGCTCGACAAGGGCCGTGGTTATGTGGCCACGGTGCTCGTCGACGGCGGCACGTTGCGCATGGGCGACATTGTGCTCGCCGGAACGCATTACGGCAAGGTGAAGGCGATGTTCAACGAGCGCAACGAGCGCATCACCGAGGCAGGGCCGGCACAGCCCGCCGTGATTCTGGGCCTGAACGGCGCACCCACCGCCGGCGACAAGTTCAACGTGATGGACACCGACCAGGAGGCACGGCAAATAGCCGGCAAGCGCGAGCAGCTCCAGCGCGAGCAGGCGCAGCGCACCATGAAACGCTTCACACTCGAGGACATCAGCCGCCGACAAGCCAAGGGCGAGTTCCACGAGCTGAACGTGATTGTCAAGGGCGACGTCGATGGCTCCATCGAGGCACTGAGCGATTCACTCATCAAGCTCTCCACCCCCGAGGTCCAGGTCAATGTTATCCACAAGGCGGTGGGTGCCATCACCGAGAGCGACATTACGCTGGCGGCGGCCAGCGATGCCTACATCATTGGCTTCCAGGTGCGTCCCAGTGCCGATGCCAAGCGCCTTGCCGCGCAGGAAGGCGTGGAGATTCGCCTCTACTCCATCATCTACGACTGTATCGAGGAGGTGAAAAGCGCCATGGAGGGGCTGCTCGCTCCCGAAGTCAAGGAGGAACTGCTCGGCTCGGCCGAGGTGCGACAGGTGTATCACATCAGCAAGGTGGGTACCATTGCCGGTGCCATGGTCACCGATGGCAAAATCAAGCGACAATGCAAGGTGCGCGTGATTCGCGACGGCATTGTGATTCACACCGGCGCACTTGCCTCGCTCAAGCGCTTCAAGGACGATGCCAAGGAGGTTGCCAGCGGTTTCGACTGCGGCTTCTCAATCCAGAGCTACAACGACATCTCCGAGGGCGACATTATCGAGGCTTTCGAGGAAATCGAGGTGCAGAAGAACCTGTAGGCTCATCGACTTGGCAAGCAAGATGTGGATAAAGGAATTGTTCATGAGCGATGGGGTGGCACACGCCATCTCATCGGCGTCCTGGTGATTGCCCCGGGCGTGGCAAATGCCGCTTGAACTACTGCACCCTCATGGGGCTGGTGGCCGGAGCTACCACCGACCCGCCCGCGCTGGCCTACGCCAACAAGACTGCCGGCAACGACGCACCTGCCGTGGCCTACAGCTACAGCACCGTCTATCCGCTCACAATGTTCCTGCGCATAACCTCGGCACAGCTGCTAATCATGATTCTTGCCTAATCTCGCATATCGACAAACAATGAAAGACATCAATTTCACGCAGATACTCAGTGCCACGCTGGTGCTGCTCTCCATCATCGACATTGTGGGGTCGGTACCCATCATCTTGCAGCTGCGCGACAAGGGACGCCACGTTGATGCACTCAAGGCCACGATCTACTCCACAATCATCATGCTCGGCTTCTACTATGGCGGCTACTGGATTCTGAACATCTTCAACTGCAACATCCAGTCGTTTGCCGCTGCGGGCGGATTCCTGATGTTCCTCATGGCATTAGAGATGATTCTCGACGTGGAGATTTTCAAGAACAACGCCCCTGCGGGCGGTGCCACGCTGGTGCCGCTGGTGTTCCCGCTCATTGCCGGTGCCGGGGTGCTCACCACGCTCATCTCGCTCAAGGCGATGTATGCCGATGTGAACATCCTCATTGGCCTGGCCATCAACATGGCATGGGTCTATATCGTGATTCGCAGCACTGGCCGCGTGCAGCGACTGCTGGGCGAGGGGGGCATCTTCTTCTCGCGCAAATTCTTCGGCATCATTCTGCTCGCCATGTCGGTGAAAATGATGACCGAGAACATTGCCAAGCTGTTCTGACGCAATCCCCTTGCCGCCACCCCTTGGCGCCGGGTTCACCGCGTCGCATGTGCCGCCGCGGGGAGTGATGGCGATGCTCCATTTTGCGATGACGGCTGCTGTTTTCGCCGTTTTCACCCTGATACACAAAAAAAGTCGGTTTTTTCCTTTGCGTTGCCAACTCTTTGGGCTAATTTTGCAGTTTATTGGCGGTTTATGTGCCGAGATGTGCCTTTGAGAAGAAGTGGGCAAGTGCTAAACTCGTGATTGCGTCACAGCAAATTCCCAGTGAGCAAATGATTTAGATAATCCAATTAAAGACAATCAATAAAACAAAGAATACGTAAATGAGCAAAATTAATTTTGTAGAAGAACTCACCTGGCGTGGAATGATCAACAACATCATGCCAGGCACCGAAGAACAACTGAACAAAGAAATGACCTCGGCCTATGTGGGCATCGACCCCACGGCCGATTCACTCCACATTGGCCACTTGGTGAGCATCATGATGCTCAAGCACTTCCAGCGCGCCGGTCACCGCCCCATCGCCTTGGTGGGCGGGGCCACCGGCATGATTGGCGACCCGTCGATGAAGAGCCAGGAGCGTGTGCTTATCGACGAGGACACGCTGCGCCACAACCAGGAGTGCATCCGCCGCCAGCTGGCGCACTTCCTCGACTTCGACAGCGACGCACCCAACCACGCCATCTTGGTCAACAACTACGACTGGATGAAGAACTACTCGTTCCTCAACTTTATCCGCGATGTGGGCAAGCACATCACCGTGAACTACATGATGGCCAAGGATTCGGTGAAAAAGCGCCTTGCCGCCAATGCCGACCACGGCATGTCGTTCACCGAGTTCAGCTACCAGCTGCTGCAAGGCTACGACTTCCTGCACCTCTATGAGACCGAGAACTGCAAAATCCAGATGGGCGGCAGAGACCAATGGGGAAACATCACCACCGGCACCGAGCTTATCCGGCGTATGAACGGCGGCGAGGCCTACGCCATCACCTGCCCACTCATCACCAAGGCCGACGGTGGCAAGTTTGGCAAGACCGAGAGCGGCAACGTGTGGCTCGACCCCAAGCGCACCTCGCCCTACAAGTTCTACCAGTTCTGGCTCAACGTGAGCGACGTGGATGCCGCCAAGTATATCCGCATCTTCACCGACCTCACCCGCGACGAGATTGAGGCTCTCGAGGCCGAGCAGGCGCATGACCCCGGACAGCGGCCGCTGCAAAAGCGGCTTGCCCGCGAAATTACCACCATGGTACACAGCGCGAAAGACTACGAAATGGCTGTGGAGGCCTCGCAAATCCTGTTCTCCAACAAGGCCCAGGACATCTTGCACCGCATCGACGAGGACACGCTGCTGGCCGTGTTCGACGGGGTGCCGCAGTTTGAGGTGGGGCGCGACCTGATTGAGGCCGGAACACCGCTGAGCACGCTGCTCGTCGACCATGCCGCCGTGTTCCCCAGCAGGGGCGAAATGCGCAAGATGACCCAGGGCGGCGGCGTGAGCATCAACAAAGAGAAAATCACCGACCCCAACATGCCTGCCAGCACCGATATGCTGCTCAACGGCAAGTACATACTCGCCCAGCGAGGCAAGAAGAACTATTATCTGCTCATCGTGAGGTAACCCCGTCATGCCTATGCCCCAGAAAATCATCATTCTTGACTTTGGCTCGCAGACCACGCAGCTCATTGGGCGGCGTGTGCGCGAGCTGGACACGTTTTGCGAGATTCTGCCCTACAACAAGTACCCCGCCGGCGACCCCGATGTGATAGGCGTGATATTGAGCGGGTCGCCCTACTCGGTGCATGACCCCGAGGCATTTCAGGTTGCCTTGAGCGAATTTGTGGGTCGCGTGCCAGTGCTGGGCATCTGCTACGGAGCGCAGTACATAGCGCACCAGGGCGGCGGTTGCGTGGAGCGTGCCGACAGCCGCGAGTATGGCCGGGCGCACCTAACGGGTATCGACCTCGCCGATGCGCTCCTGCAAGGCTTTGAGCCGGGGTCGCAAGTGTGGATGAGCCATGGCGACACCATCACCGCGCTGCCTGACGGCTGCCACGCCATTGCCTCGACGGCCGATGTGCCCTTTGCGGCCTACGCCAGCGACGCTGCCCCGCTGTGGGCCGTGCAGTTCCACCCCGAAGTGTTCCACACCGTGCAAGGCGGGCTGCTGCTGCGCAACTTCGTGGTGGGCATCTGCGGCAGCCGCCAGCAGTGGAGCGCCGCCTCGTTTGTCGACACCACCATCGAGCAGCTCCGCCAGCAGCTGGGGCACGACCGCGTGATTCTGGGGCTGAGCGGCGGCGTGGACTCGAGCGTGTGCGCCGTGCTGCTCAACCGTGCCATCGGCGACCGCCTGACCTGCATCTTTGTGGACCACGGCATGCTGCGCAAGGACGAGTTCCGCAAGGTGATGGAAGCCTACCAGGGAATGGGGCTGAACGTGCGCGGCGTGGATGCCAGCGAGCGTTTCTTTGCCGACCTGGCCGGGGTCACCGACCCGGAGCGGAAACGCAAAATCATCGGGCGCGATTTTGTGGAAGTGTTCAACGCCGAGGCTGCGCGTATCACCGATGCACGCTGGCTTGCGCAGGGCACCATCTATCCCGACCGCATCGAGAGCCTGAACATTACCGGTGGGGTGATTAAGAGCCACCACAACGTGGGCGGGTTGCCCGAGCAGATGCACCTGCGGCTGTGCGAGCCGCTGCAATGGCTCTTCAAGGACGAGGTGCGCCGCGTGGGGCGGCAGCTGGGCATGCCTGGGCGCCTCATCAAGCGGCACCCGTTCCCCGGGCCCGGGCTGGCCGTGCGCATCCTGGGTGAGGTCACACGCGAGCGCGTGCGCATCCTGCAAGAGGCCGACGACATCTACATCCAGGCCATGCTGAGCTACCGCTGCGACGACGGCGAGCCGCTCTACGACAAGGTGTGGCAGGCCGGGGCCATCTTGCTGGCCGATGTGCACTCGGTGGGCGTGATGGGCGACGAGCGCACCTACGAGCACCCCGTGGCCCTGCGCGCCGTCACCAGCACCGACGCCATGACCGCCGACTGGGCGCACCTGCCCTACGACTTCCTGGCTCGCGTGTCGAGCGAGATTATCAACAGGGTGCGCGGTGTGAACCGCGTGTGCTACGACATCAGTTCCAAGCCTCCCGCAACCATCGAGTGGGAGTGAGGCCCAGGCAGGCCGGGCATAACTGCACAAAGCATTGGCAGGCGATGTCCCCATCAGGGGAAACGCCTGCCAATGCTTTGCTTTTGGAAATATCGGCGATTTACAACCGCAAAAAATTTGCAAAACACAATTTTTGAGAAGCCGCATAAACAAAGGGATTCCGAGGGTTGTTAATAACTTTTTGATGAAAAATTGTAAATTTTTGAATTTGGAAATGCAAATTATTGCGGAATTGTTTGTAATTTTACACGCTGAAATTTAGACGGCCTTTTCACCCCCCTCGCGGGGGTGATTCTTGGGCTGAAACTGCGATAAAAATGGAAGAACCGGTCTATCACATTCCCGCCTTGCTGGAACCCTGCATCGAGGGTTTGGCCATCAAGCCCGATGGCACTTATGTCGACGCCACCTTTGGTGGCGGCGGCCACAGCCGTGCCATTTTGAATCGCTTGTCGCAACATGGGCGGCTCTTTGGCTTTGACCAGGATTTGGACGCGCTTTCCTGCTGCCCCGATGACCCCAGGTTTTCGTTTGTACACAGCAATTTCGCCTACTTGGGCAATTTTATGCGTTTTCACGGTGTGGAGGCCGTGGACGGCATTCTGGCCGACCTGGGGGTGTCGTTCCATCATTTCGACGACAGCAGCCGTGGCTTCAGTTTCCGGGCCGATGCCCCGCTCGACATGCGCATGAACCGTGGTGCGCGTGTGAATGCCGCCGAGTTGCTGGCCACGGCCACCGAGGCGCAACTGGCCGACATCTTTTTCCTTTACGGCGAGCTGCGGCAGAGCCGCCGGATTGCGTCGGCCATTGTCAAGGCGCGCGCCAGCAAGCCTATCGCCACCACCGGGCGGCTGGTCGAGGTGGTAGAGCCACTGATGAGGGCTGCGCAACAGAAAAAGGAGCTGGCGCAGGTGTTCCAGGCCCTGCGCATTGCGGTGAACGACGAGATGGAGGCCTTGCGCCGTTTGCTGGAGCAGTCGGTGCGCGTGCTGCGTCCCGGAGGCCGATTGGTGGTGATTGCCTATCACTCGCTCGAGGACCGCATGGTGAAGAATTTTATGCGGAGCGGCAACGTGGAGGGCCGGGCCGAGAAAGACTTCTACGGCCGCACCGAGACCCCGCTGCGCGTGGTGAACAACCGGGTCATCACACCCGATGCCGACGAGGTGGCTCGCAACCCACGCTCGCGCAGTGCCAAGCTACGCATAGCACAGAGATTATAATATGCAGGACGTTAAGCCCTATTGAACATAACCGAATAATACGCAAAAGATTATGAGTGCAGAACCCCATATCCCCATGAGCGATGAGCGTGAGCCCGGTGTTGCCGGTCAGCAGTCCGCCGCCGGCACCGAGGAGCAGCAGCAAAGTCGCCCCAAGCGTCGCCAGCGTACTGCTTCTACGCTGTCAGGAATTTGGCAGGGAAGAATCCTGTCGCTCGACTTGTTCAAGCGTAATGTGTTTTTCATCATCGCCGTCACGGGCATGATGCTCATGTATATCGCCAACAAATTTGATTGCCAAAGCAAAATGCAGGAGGTGATGAAGCTCAAGACCGAACTGGAAAATGCCAAGACCGACTGCGTGAACGCCAGCGCGCGCTATAACTCGCTCATTCGTGAAAGCCACATGAAAGCCTATGTGGACACCATGCACATCGACCTCTCTAATCCCGAAACACCACCTTATCACTTGACAAAGCAATGAAAAACAAACGTAAAAACAACAAGAAGCACATCTTTTTCCGCTACATCTTTATCGTGGCGGCCATGGTGCTATTTTCGACCTACATCGTGTGGGGTTTGGTAAAGACCACGGTGGTAGATGCCGCCCGGTGGAATGCCAAGGCCGATTCGCTGCTCACCATCACCAAGTCCATCGAGCCCGAACGTGGCAAGCTGCTGGCCGACAATGGCACTGTGCTGGCCGCTAACTTGACGTTCAACACGGTGCGTGTCGACTTTAGCGATGTGGCGAAGCACGACACCGTGTTTCGCGCACAGCTGCCGGCACTGTGCGACAGCCTGGCCGTGTTCGACAACTCGCGCACACCGCAGCAGTGGCAGGAGGAACTCCTGCGTGCCTACGACACGCAAGTGGGCAAGCCAGGGAAAAAACATCGCAACCATGCCTACCGTTTGTTCAAGCGCATGCTTACCAACAATGAGTATGCGCGGGTGGTTTCGTTCCCATATTTCAACGAGAAATTTCGCAATGGTTTATACTGCGAGGCCGAGCACCGGCGCACGAAGCCCTACGGCACGATGGCCTCGCGCAGCATCGGCATCGTGGGCCGCGACACGCTCAGCAGCGAGCAGCACGGGCGTGCCGGGCTGGAGATGGCACTCGACAGTCTGCTCTACGGCAAGCCCGGCGTGGCCAAGCGCATACAGCTCAACTCGGGCATCGTGGATGCCGAGAGCGTGCCGGCCGTCAACGGCTACGACATCATGACCACCATCAATGTGTCGCTACAGGACATCGTGGAAACGGAACTCTACAATATGTGTGTCGAAACCGAGGCCGAGTGGGGCACCTGCGTGCTCATGGAGGTGGCCACTGGCGAAATCAAGGCCATATCCAACCTCGAGAAGTTGAAGAACGGCGATGGCTATGTGGAGGGGGTGAACCATGCCGTGCTGGGCTATGAGCCGGGTTCGGTGATGAAGCCAATCTCGATGATGGTTGCACTGGAAGATGGCATTGTGAGCAACATCGATGCGCCAATGGTGACGGGCTCGGTGTGGAACTATGAGGGTCGTCCCATCCGCGACACGCACGGCGGTGCGCAGCTCACCCCGCGACAGATTATCGAGACCTCGTCCAACATCGGAATGTCGCGCATCATTGTAAGCCGCTATGCCAGCGACCCGGGCAAGTTCCACGACCGCCTGGAGGGCATGGGATTCTTCGAGCCGATGCATACGGGCATTGGTGGCGAGCGCCCGCCGCGCATTCCGCGCCTGGGGCGCGGGCGTGGCGACCGCATTGCGCTCACTCGCATGGCGTTTGGCTATGCCACCGAGATACCGCCCTTGAGCACGCTGGCCATCTATAATGCCATTGCCAACGATGGCAAGTATGTGCGTCCGCGACTGGTGAAGAAACTTTCACGCGAAGGCGAGCCCGATTCGATAGTGCCCGTGAGTTATATCCGCGAGCAAGTATGCAGCCCCGAGAACGCCCGCAAGCTGCGCATCATGCTGCGCGATGTGGTGCGGGGCAGCCGTGGCACGGCTCGTCGCTGGGTGCAGGACACCCACGTGGAGATTGCTGGCAAAACGGGTACGGCTTATGTGACCGAAAACGGACAGTACACTGCACGCAAGCGACTGGCATTCTGCGGTTTCTTCCCCTACGACAGTCCTAAATATTCATGCATTGTGCTCATGTCGGGCGCTAATCGCGGTGCGGCGGCCAGCAGTGGCATGGTGCTGAAGAATGTGGCCTTGAAGATGTATGCACGCGGCATGCTGGGCGAGCCACCCAGCTATGCTGTGGCTGGCGAGGCCGACGGAAAGCCAGTGCAGCACGATGTGACCTCGCCAACCTTTGTGGCCTCGGCCAAAGCCGAACTGCGACACATTCTGCAGTCGGGGCTGAGCATGCGCAATGCGAAAGTAAAGGTGTTCAAAACGCCTGCCCCTGTCACGCCTGGAGGCGGGGTGCCCGATGTGAGGGGCATGAGTGTGCGTGAGGCAATAAGCCGCCTTGAACGCGCCGGCCTATGCGTCCGCTTTAACGGACAAGGCTATGTGGCCTCGCAGAGCCTGCCTCCAGGAACAGACTACGCGCGTGGACAGGTGATTAATTTGGACTTGCGAGAACCTTGAACTCATTATTTATCACTCGATATGAAACCACTTAATCAACTAATAGCTTCGCTCGCTGATGCCCAAGTGACGGGCAATGCCCATGTGGAAATCAGCGAAGTGGTTTGCGATTCCCGTCAGGTGGCTGCCGGATCACTGTTTGTGGCTGTGCGTGGCGTGACAGTGGATGCGCATCGCTTTATCCCCGAAACGGTTAAGCAGGGTGCTGTGGCCGTGGTGTGTGAGCAGCTGCCCGCCAGCCTCTCGCCTGCCGTGACCTATGTGCAGGTGCCCGACAGCACGGTGGCGTTGGCACTGATTGCCCATGAATGGTGGGGGCGTCCCAGCGAAAAGCTCAAACTCGTGGGCGTGACCGGCACCAATGGCAAGACCACCACAGCCACACTGCTTTATGAATTATGTCACTTGATGGGTTACAAGGCCGGACTGCTCTCGACCGTGCGCAACATGGTCGACCTGACCGAGTATCCTGCCAAGCAGACCACCCCCGACCACCTGACCCTGTGCAGGCTGCTGCACGAGATGGTGGAGGCGGGTTGCGAGTATGCCTTCATGGAGGTGAGCTCGCACGCCTGTGTGCAGCACCGCATCGATGGCTTGCGATTTGCGGGAGCCGTGTTCACCAACCTCACCCGCGACCATCTGGACTTCCACAAGACGGTGGATGCCTATATCGCAGCCAAGAAGATGTTCTTCGACACTTTGCCCGCCAGTGCTTTTGCACTTGTCAATGCCGACGACAAGGTGGGCGATGTGATGTTGCAGAACACTCGCGCCAGCAAGCACCATTACTCGCTGCGCACAATGGCCGACTTCACTTGCCGCGTGGTGGAAGACCGCCTCGATGGCATGTCGCTCGTGCTCAATGGTCGAGAGCTGGAGGTGCAGTTTGTGGGGCGCTTCAACGCCTACAACCTCACATCGGTTTACGGAGCTGCTGTGCTGCTGGGCTTTGCGGCCGAGGAGGTGCTGGTGGCCATGAGCAGGCTGGTGCCGGTGGCCGGACGTTTCGAGACGTTGCGCTCGCCCAGCGGCTACACGGCTATCGTGGACTACGCCCACACCCCCGACGCGCTGGTGAACGTGCTCGACACGCTGCGCGAGGTGCTCACAGGCTCACGCGCACGCATCATCACGGTGTGCGGCTGCGGCGGCGACCGCGATGCCGGCAAGCGACCCATCATGGCTCGCGAGGCCGCCAAGCGCAGCAGTCAGGTGATTCTCACCAGTGACAACCCGCGCAGCGAAGACCCGAATCAGATTATCCGCGAGATGTGGGAAGGGCTCGACGCCGAGCAGCAGCTCATCACCCTCAAGGTCAGCGACCGCCGCGATGCCATACGCTTAGCCTGCCAGCTGGCGCAACCCGGCGATGTGGTGCTTGTGGCCGGCAAGGGACACGAGCCTTACCAGGAAGTGAAAGGCGTGCGCCAACACTTCGACGACCGCGAGGAAGTGAGAAAAGCAATGAATTAAGAACCGAGAACCAAGCTCACGGCCTCCTACAACCAATAACTCATCACTCGTTACTCATCGTTACTCATTATGCTTTACCATTTGTTTCAGTATCTGCAACAGTTTGATGTGCCTGGGGCGCGTCTCATGGACTATATCACCTTCCGTGCCGGGATAGCGCTGGCATTGTCGCTGTTTATCGCCATTGTGGTGGGAGGCCCCATTATCAGGCGACTGCGCATCTACTATGCCCGTCAAGGTGGCGAGAACCAGCGCGACCTGGACAATGCCGGCAAAATCACCGCACGCACCAACGCAATTCAAAACATCCAGCTGGTGCTCGACAACATGGAGGAAACCAACTTGGAAAAGAAGGCCGATGTTGCGAAGTGTTTGGAGAAAGACCGCAAGGCGCAGACCCCCAGTATGGGTGGCCTGATTATCATCATTGCCATTCTGGTGCCGTGCCTGCTCATGGGCAAACTCAACAATGTGTATATGCTGCTCATGATTTTGGCCACGCTGTGGTGTGGTGCGTTGGGATTTCTCGACGACTACATCAAGATTGCCCACCACGACAAGGAGGGGCTCAAGGGCAAGTTCAAAATCATTGGTCAGGTGGGTTTAGGCGTGATTGTGGCATTGGTGATGTGGGCGAGCCCGGCTATCGTGATGAGCGAGAACTCGGAGGTGCGCAACCCCGCCACCGGCCAGGTGGAGGTGGTGCACGGGTCGCAAGTCAAGGGCTCGCAGACCACTATTCCGTTTATCAAGAACCACAATTTTGATTATGCCCGTGTGGCGCAGTGGTTTGGCGCCGAGGGTAAGACGGCTCGCGGACTGGGGTGGCTCATCTTTGCCTGTCTGGCCGTGTTCATCGTGGTGGCCGTGAGCAACGCCGCCAACCTCACCGACGGCTTCGACGGCCTGGCCGCAGGCACGAGTGCCATTTACGGCGTGGCACTGGCCATCATGGCCTACCTGAGCGGAAACATCATTTATGCGGCCTACCTCAACATCATGTATATCCCCGACAGCGGCGAGCTGGTGATTTACGCCGCCGCGTTCATCGGGGCCACCATTGGCTTTTTGTGGTATAACTCCTATCCGGCGCAGGTGTTCATGGGCGACACAGGCAGCCTGTGCCTGGGCGGCATCGTGGGGGTGTTCGCTTTGCTGCTGCGCAAGGAGTGGCTGCTGCCGATTTTGTGCGGGGTCTTCTTTGTCGAGGCCATCAGCGTGATGGCCCAGCGAGGCTATTTCAAGTACACCAAGAAGAAAACCGGCACCGGACGGCGAATCTTCAAGATGTCGCCGCTACACCACCATTTCCAAATTCCCGCCGGCAAGTTCAAGAACGTGATTTTCCAAAAACCGCACAACGCGATACCGGAAAACAAGATTGTGATGCGCTTCCTGCTGGTGAGCGTCATCTTGGCCGTCCTCACGTTTGTGACATTCAAAGTTAGATAATAGTGTTTTTATAAAACGAGTAAACAAGTGCTTTAAGCTGTGAGCCATGTATGCAATGCGGCTAATCTATCTTGGTTCTCGGTAAAAGAAATTGCAAATACCCATGAAAAGAATTGTAGTATTAGGTGGGGGCGAGAGCGGCGTGGGAGCCGCAGTGCTGGCCCGTGTGAAAGAAATGGATGTGTTCCTGAGCGATATGGGTGCCATCAAGCCCAAATATCAGGAGCAGTTGAACAAATATGCCATCGCGTGGGAGCAGGGAGGCCACACCGAGGCGAAAATCCTCAATGCCGACGAGATTGTGAAGAGCCCCGGCATTCCCGACACGGCACCGCTGGTGGTCAAGGCACGGGAGGCCGGCATACCGATTATCAGCGAGATAGAGTTTGCCTACCGCTTCACCAAGTCGAAGATGGTGTGCATCACCGGCAGCAACGGCAAGACCACCACCACCATGCTCACCTATCACATCTTGAAGAAGGCCGGCATGGACGTGGGGCTGGCCGGCAATGTGGGCAACAGCCTGGCCCTGCAGGTGGCCGTGGACCCGCACGAGGTGTACGTGATTGAGTTGAGCAGCTTCCAGCTCGACGGAATGTACGACTTCCGTGCCAATGTGGCGGTGTTGCTCAACATCACGCCCGACCACCTCGACCGCTACGACCACAAGATGGAAAACTATGTGGCCGCCAAGTTCCGCATCATTCGCAACCAGACACCCGATGATGCCTTTATCTTCTGGCACGACGACCCGGTGATTGCCGCGCAGCTCAAGCACTTGAACATCGAGAGCCGCTTGCTGCCGTTCTCGGCCGACAGCGAGGCCGAGTGCGCCGCATATATCAAGGACGGCCGCATGGCCTTTGACCTTGATGGCACGTATTGGGATATGGCCACCAGCGAGCTGTCGCTGCAAGGCCGCCACAATATGTACAACAGCATGGCCGCCGGACTGAGTGCCCAGCTCATGCATGTGAAGAGCGATGTGATTCGTGCCGCACTGGCCGATTTCCAGGCTGTGGAGCACCGGCTGGAATTTGTGCGCATGGTCGATGGTGTGCGCTATGTCAACGACTCCAAGGCCACGAATGTGAACAGCGCCTGGTATGCCCTCGAGAGCATGCGCGAGCCGGTGGTGCTCATCTTGGGCGGCAAGGACAAGGGCAACGACTACACCGAGATTGAGCCGCTGGTCAAGGAAAAAGTGAAAGCCATCGTGTGCCTCGGTGTGGACAACAGCAAGCTCCAGGCGTTTTTCGGCGGCAAAGTGCCGGTCATTGCCGAAACCCGCTCCATGGCCGAGTGTGTGGCAAAGTGCCGCGAGCTGGCCACCAGTGGCGACACCGTGCTGCTCTCGCCCTGCTGCGCGAGCTTCGACTTGTTCAAGAGCTACGAAGACCGGGGCTCACAGTTCAAGGAGCTGGTCAACCGCCTGTGAGGTCCCAAGCAAACTATTGTTCTCCATAGCCCCCCATCAAACCTCATAACCCCCTTTAACCCCATGACCGAAGAAAAACAGACACGTTACAACGAGATAGCCCAAAAGCATGGCGACCCATGGATTTGGGGAATCTATCTCACGCTCATCGTGATTTCAGTGATTGAGAGCTACAGTGCCGCCAGCCGCGAGGTGGCACAGCATGGTGTGTACATGCCCATCCTCAAGCAGTGCGCCTTTTTGTTCATTGGCGCGCTGATAGTGATTTTCCTGCGCCGCATCGACTACAACCGCAATGCGTTTCTGATTTTTATGATACCCGTGCTGGCGTTCACCA
Source organism: Muribaculaceae bacterium (assembly GCA_017443765.1). Taxonomy (GTDB): domain Bacteria; phylum Bacteroidota; class Bacteroidia; order Bacteroidales; family Muribaculaceae; genus Sodaliphilus. Next base: position 22,512 of record JAFSYB010000121.1, read on the forward strand.
CAGTGCTGCTGCTGATTTACACCATGTTTTTTGGCGATTTGATTAACGGTGCCCGGCGGTCGTTTCACATCGCGTTCATCACCGTGCAGCCGTCCGAGATTGCCAAGCTCTCCATCGTCACCTTGCTGAGCTACCTGCTGGCCAAGAACCAAAAGAACCGCGATGTGAGCAACAAGGGAATCTTTTGGAGCGTGCTGGCGGTGAGCGTTTATGGAATCCTGATGTATAAAAGCGGATTTACCAACACCGCTATCTTGTTTGCCGTGAGCGGCTCGATGCTGATTATCGGTGGTGCCAAGTGGAAGAAAATCGGCATCGTGATGCTGTTCTATCTTCTGGCCGGTGGGCTGTATCTGGGCTTGAAGTCGCACAACGACAACACCGACCGTGCCGTGGGCGGCACCGAGCTGGTCAAGGACCAGGAGGACCGCACCCAGGTGCGCATGGGGCGGTGGGGCGACTTCCTCAAGAACAAAGACTCGCTGGTGTATATGCCCATCAACGACCGCAACCAGCAGGAGATGTTTTCGCGCATGGCGCAGGCTCACGGCGGCGTGCACGGCGTGGGGCCGGGACGCTCTCGCGAGTGCAGCCGACTGCCGCTGGCATTCAGCGACTATATCTACTCGATTATTGTTGAGGAAACCGGGCTGATTGGCGGTCTGTTTGTGCTTGCGCTCTATTTGTGGCTGCTGGCGCGAGCGGCCATGATTGTGCGCCGCAGCCGGCGTGTGCTGCCCAGCCTGCTCATCATCGGCATGGCGGCAATGGTCACCTGCCAGGCGTTGTGCCACATTGCTATCAACGTGGGCGTGGTGCCCGTGTCTGGACAGCCCTTGCCCTTAGTGTCGATGGGCGGCTCGAGCATCATTGTCATGAGCGTTGCCTTTGGCGTGATGATTAGCGTGAGCCGAACCATCGCCAACTACAACAACAAGAACAACAAGCCCGAGGAAGCAGCCCTACCCGAAGGCCTTGATGCCGAAAACCCCACTCAAATCCCCCCCACGCACGTCTGGAAATGAGAACGACATGGACAGTCGCGTGCAATGGCGCGATTAAGACGAACGGAACAGAATATTTTAAAAAACCGATAAGACCAAAATGAGCAGTAACCGATTTTTGATTAGCGGCGGCGGCACCGGGGGGCACATCTTCCCGGCGCTGTCGATTGCCGGGGAGATTCGCCGGCGGATGCCCGAGGCCGAAATCCTGTTTGTGGGAGCCGAGGGGCGTATGGAGATGGAGCGTGTGCCGGCGGCGGGCTACCAAATCAAGGGGCTGCCGGTGATGGGGTTCGACCGCCACAACCTGCTACGCAACGTGAAGGTGCTGGCCTGCCTGTGGAAGAGTATGCGCATGGCCCGGCAGATTTTGCGGGAGTTCAACCCCGATGTGGCCATCGGCGTGGGCGGCTACGCCAGCGGGCCGATGCTCAAGGCCGCGCAAAAGGCGGGAATCCCTACGCTGCTGCAGGAGCAGAACTCCTACGCCGGCGTGACCAACAAGATGCTTGCGGCCAAGGCACGGTGCATTTGTGTGGCCTACGAGGGCATGGAGCGCTTTTTCCCTAAGGAGAGCATTGTGCTCACAGGCAATCCCGTGCGCCAGAACCTGCTCGCGTGCACTGCCACGCCGCACGAGGCCCGCCAGGCGATGGGCATCGACCCTGACAAGCGAACCATCTTGGTGATTGGCGGCAGTCTGGGCGCGCGCACCATCAATCAGGCACTCATCGCCGGGCTTGAGCGGCTGGGCCACGAGCCTGGGCTGCAAGTGATTTGGCAAAGCGGCAAGTACTACGACGAGCAATGCCGCGAGGCGTTGGCCGCCAGTGGGGTGCAGAATGTGGTGCAGATGGCGTTCATCAGCAACATGGACATGGCCTACCGCGCCGCCGACCTGGTGGTGTCGCGGGCCGGAGCCAGCAGCATCAGCGAGCTGCAACTGCTGGGCAAGCCGTGCATTCTGGTGCCATCGCCCAATGTGGCCGAGGACCACCAGACCAAAAACGCCCTCGCGCTGGCCGACCGCCAGGCTGCCATCATGGTACCCGACAAGGAGGCCGCCGGGCGGATGGTCGACACCATGGTACGCACCGTGACCGACCAGGGCGTGCTTGCCACACTGGCTGCCAACGTGGCGAAGATGGCCCTGCGCGACGCAGCACAGCACATCGTTGACGAGGTGATGACTTTGGCAATGGAAGACAGATAACAGATTACGGCAATGAAACAATACAAATCCTTCTACTTTGTGGGCGCAGGCGGCATTGGGATGGCTGCCCTGGAGCGATACTTTCTGTCGCGTGGCGCCCGTGTGGCCGGCTATGACCGCACGCCGAGCGAACTCACCGATGCCCTGCAGGCCGAGGGCGTGGAAATCGCCTTTGACGAGAACCCTGACTTGATTCCCGACTACTGCCGCAACCCCGAGGACACGCTGGTGGTGTACACACCGGCCGTGCCCAACGACCATGCCGGCCTGTGCTGGCTGCGCGACCGCGGCTTTGAGGTGGTGAAGCGCGCCCGAGTGTTAGGCCTGGTGACCGAGGGCAGTCGTGCGCTGTGCTTTGCCGGCACCCACGGCAAGACCACCACATCGAGTATGGCGGCGCACATTATGCAGGTGAGCGGCGTGGGGTGCAATGCCTTTTTGGGCGGTGTGCTGCGCAACTACGGCAGCAACTTCCTGCTCAGCGACACCAGCCCCTACGCGGTGATTGAGGCCGATGAGTTCGACCGCTCGTTCCACCAATTGCGCCCCTGGGTGGCAGTGGTGACCAGCACCGACCCCGACCACCTCGACATCTATGGCACCGAGGAGGCCTATTTAGAGAGTTTTGCGCACTTTACCGAGCTGGTGCAGCCTGGCGGAGCACTGATTGTGCACACGGGATTGAAACTCAAGCCGCGTCCGCAGGCGGGCGTTCGCGTGTACACCTATGGCCGTGCCGACGGCGATTTCCACGCCCGGAACATCAGCAAGGGTGGGGGAGAAATCACCTTTGACCTGGTCACGCCGTGGGAAACCATTGACGATGTGAGTTTGGGCGTGCCGGTGGACATCAACATCGAGAATGCCATCGCCGCCATGGCCGCCTGTCGCCTGGTGGAGGCTCCTGTCGAGGCCATGCGACAGGCCATGGCCACTTTTCAGGGTGCCAAGCGCCGCTTTGAGTTCTGGATCAAGGAACCCGGCGAGCGGGGCAAGGTGATGATTGACGACTATGCCCACCACCCCGACGAGCTGCGGGCAAGCATTGCCAGTGTGCGCGACCTTTACCCCATGCGTAAGCTCACCGTGATTTTCCAGCCGCACCTCTACACGCGCACACGCGATTTTGCCGACCAGTTTGCCGATGCTTTGTCGCTGGCCGACGAGGTGATTCTGTTGCCTATCTACCCGGCGCGCGAGGAACCCATTCCTGGTGTGAGCAGCGAAATGATACTTCAGAGTGTTAAATGTGGTGAAAAACGAATTTATTCGAAAGATAATTTGATTAAGTCGATAAGAATGCTTAATTTTGAAGTCCTTTTGACTGCAGGAGCAGGTGACATCGCCAATCTGCTTCCTGAAGTGTGTGATGAAATGAAAAAGCAGCAGTCTTGAAACACTTGGTGAAAATTGTCATCCTCGTGCTGCTCGTCGGCTTGCTGGCGGCAGGTATCGTGTGGGCACGCGCCCGTGCAGGACGCGTGCTGTGCCAGCGTGTGGATGTGCAGATTGTGAACACCGACAGCACGCAGTTTGTCACCGAGGAAGGACTGATGACCAAGTTGTCCGACGATGGCCTCAACCCCGTGGGCAAGCCCATGAGCAAGATTGATGCATCGCGCATCGAGAAAGTGCTCGGTGGCAGCGAGTATCTGGAGCGTGTGGAGTGTGTGAAGGGGCGCGATGGTGTGCTGGTGATACGAGCCAGCCAACTGGTGCCGGTGCTCAGGGTGTTCGATGGGGGCAATGAGTCGTATTACGTCAACGCTGCTGGCAAGACCATGACAGCCACCTCGACGTTCTATGCCGACGTGCCGGTGGTGCAGGGGCATTTCACGGCGGCCTACCCGGCCACGCGGCTGTTGCCGATGGTGAATTATGTAGAGCACGACACGCTGCTGCGCTCGCTGGTGTCGATGTACACCGTGCGCGACAGCAACAACATCTTTATCACACCCACCATCGTGGGGCATGTGGTGAACATGGGACCGGTGGACGGCTATGCAGCCAAGTTTGAGAAACTCAAGCTCTTCTACCGTGAGGTGATGCCCGCCAAGGGGTGGGAGACCTACGACACCATATCGGTGAAATGGAGCCATCAGGTGGTGGCCACCAAGCGCAAGAAGGCTGTTCGCCAAGTCATGGAATATAACCCCAATGAGGATGAGCTGCCTCCCGACATGGAAACGATGGCTGTGGGCGACACCACAACGAAACCAGCGAAGGACGAGCCAAAATCCAAAAAAGACGAGAAGAAAGCGGGGAAGGGTGATAACGCCCCGGAACCGCAGCCAAAGAAAGGAAGGAAACCGTAATAAAAACACATCATAATGGAACAGAACCAATATATTGTAGCACTTGAAATCGGCAGCTCCAAGATTGTGGGAGCTTTGGCCGATAAGAACCCGTCGGGAATGGTGACGCTCACCCGGCTGGTGGAGGAGAAAATGATTAACTGTGTCCACCATGGCACGGTGCGCAATGTGGAGAATGTGAAGAGTTGCATCGCCCGCATCCTGAAAAACATCTCCGACAGCATCGACGGCCATGTCACACAGGTGTATGTGGGTGTGAGCGGACTGTCGCTGCACAGCGAGGTGAGCGAGGTGAACCGCAGCCTGGACTCCACCAAGCCCATTACTGCCGAAATTCTCGAAAACATTATCCGCGACGCGAGCCGCAACACCGTGAAAAACTATGAAACCATCGACGTGGTACCGCGCACCGTCTATGTCGACAAGAACGAAACCAAAATTCCCGTGGGGCAGATTGGCAGTTCCATTAAGGTGAAAGTGAACCTGATTGTGGCTCGCCCGGCAGTGAAGATGAATCTCACCCATGTGATGAGCACCAGCTACGGCATCGGAGTGAAAAAGTATTTTGTCACGCCGTTGGTTACGGGTGAGTGTGTGCTCAGCGAGAGCGAGCGCTCGCTTGGCTGCATGCTTGTCGATATCGGAGCCGAGACTTCGACGGTGAGCATTTACAAGGACGATGCGCTGCTTTACCTTACCACACTGCCGCTGGGCGGGCGCAACCTCACACTCGACATCAAGAATGGTTGCAGCGTGCTTGAGGAAACAGCCGAGCGCGTGAAGCAGAACATCAGCAACCCGCTTGACCCACAGAACGTTGACTCGTTTGTTATCGAGGGCGTGACCAGCAACGAGGCTGCCAGCTACATCGCAGCCCGCACGGGCGAGATTATTGCCAATATCGACAAGCAGTTTGACTATGCCGGCGTGTCGAAGGACGACATTCGCTCCATCGTGCTGGTGGGCGGCGGCTCGCAGCTGCAGGGACTGGTGCAGAAAATGGCCGAGGTCACCAAACTCAAGGTGGCCATTGGGCAGGCTCCCAAGTCGCTCAACATCCGTGAACTGCGCTACAACCGCCCTGAATACTTCGCCCTGCTTTCGATTGTGGCCAAGGCCGCTTCTGAAATCAAGCCGGGAGAAACCTGCATCGAGCGCAACGAATATGTTGGGCCGGTGGTGACCCAGCCGCAGGACAACCCCGAGCAGCCCGCCGTTTCAAATGAACCTAAACCACCGAAACGCCAAGGGTGGCTTGGACGGAAATGGAATAAATTCAGAGAGAGAATTGACAGCTTTGCCACCGAGGCCGAGGACGAAGAAAACGTGGATTAATACATTCTGCTCACAACACTAAAGCAAACTCATCATGGATCAGAGAAATAACAATATCTACAACACCATCGATAGCGACCCGGGATTTGAGGTCGAGAAGAAGACCCCCACAATCATCAAGGTCATCGGTGTGGGAGGCGGTGGCAATAATGCTGTTAACCACATGTATGAGCAGCACATCGAGGGTGTGTCGTTTGTGGTGGTCAACACCGACCAGCAGGCACTGAACATGTCGCCTGTGCCCACGCGCTTGCTCATTGGCCCAAACACCACCAAGGGGCTTGGAGCTGGCAACAAACCCGAAATCGCGCAGCAGGCTGCCGATGAGAGTAAAGACAAGATTGCCGAGCTCTTTGACGAAGAAACCCGCATGGTGTTCATCACCGCCGGTATGGGAGGTGGCACGGGCACTGGAGCGGCTCCCGTGGTGGCCCGCATCGCCCACGAGAAGGACAAGCTCACCATTGGCATTGTCACTATACCATTCTTGTTCGAAGGCCGCAAAAAAATTCTCAAAGCACTCTCGGGTGCCGATGAGATGAGCAAGTATGTTGATGCGTTGCTGATTATCAACAACCAACGCTTGATTGACATCTATCCCGACTTGGACTTCAACAACGCCTTTGGCAAGGCCGACGACACTTTGTCCACCGCGGCAAGGAGCATCAGTGAGATTATCACGGTTGATGGCATGATTAACCTTGACTTTAACGACGTTAACACCACGTTGCGCGACGGTCGGGTGGCCATCATTAGCTCGGGTTTCGGCGAGGGTGAGCACCGCGTGACCAAAGCTATCGAGGATGCCCTCGACTCGCCCTTGCTCAAAAACCGCGACGTCTATGGCTCGCAGAAGGTGCTAATCAACGTTTATTTCAACCCCGACAGCGAAAACCCATTCAAGGCCGCAGAGTTGAGCGAGATACAGGATTTCATGGTCAATTTCAGCCAGGAGGTGGATGTGATTACTGGAGCGGCTTACGACCGCACGCTTGATGACCGAATCAAGGTCACCGTGCTGGCAGCAGGCTTCCAGATGTCGCTTGATGGTGACACACCTAACGAACAGGCTGCACGTCCGCGACGCACGGCTACCGCCGAGCAACCTTCGGTGACCAGCAAGGAGGCCACCGAGCGATTGAACGAGCTTTATGGCCGTGGCGCCATCGAGCAGCAAGACAGTGCCGCTGCCGCAGCGCAGTTCTTCATACTCACTCCCGAAGACATCGAAAACGATGAGCTGCTCGACCTGCTTGAACACACTCCGGCATATAAGCGCCAGCCCGACAAAAAGAAAGCCATTGCCGACTTGCGTGTCAAACACCAGCAGCAACAGCAACAACAACAGGTTGCCACACAGCCTGTCGAGGCCAAGCCTGGCACACGCAAGGGCACCGCTGCCACCATCGATTTTGGTGGAGACTGACACCGTGGTAAGGCAGAGCGCACTACGTGAACAAGAAACGACAACTAACTAACCCGCCACAGTCATGGGAAGATATCTTGACCCCAAAGCCGACTTGATGTTCAAGCGTATATTCGGTGAACACAAGGATTTGGTGATGAGCTTGTTGAACGCCCTTCTTCCCCTCAAGGACGATGAGCTTGTAACTGAAATTGAATACTTGTCACCCGAAATGGTGCCGCGCACTCCTTTCCACAAGTTGAGCATTGTGGACGTGCGCTGCGTGGATGCCAAAGGCCGACAGTTTATTGTGGAAATGCAGATGGTGTGGACTCCCACCTTCAAGCACCGTGTGTTGTTCAACGCCTCTAAGGCTTATGTGCAACAGGCCAAGGAGAACGAGCCTTACAAGATGCTGCAGCCCGTTTACTCATTGAACTTGCTGAACCAGGTCTTTGAGCCTGACGTGGAAGATTACTACCACTATTACCGTTTGGTGCACGAGCGTTACAGCGACAAGGTGATAGAGGGGTTGAGCCTGGTTTTTGTGGAGTTGCCCAAGTTCAAACCCAAAAACTGGGTTGAGAAAAAGATGCAGGTGTTATGGCTGCGGTTTCTCACCGAGATAAACGAGCGAACTAAACAAGCACCTGTTGAGCTGCTTGAGGCGCCGCTGGTGAAAAAGGCGTTGGACATCCTGGAGGATTCGGCATTAAATGACCAGGACAGGTATGCCTACGACCATTTTTGGGATATGGTAAGGGCCGAGCGAACCTATTACGAGGAAGCTGATGAGCTGGGACAGGCCAAAGGTCATGCTCGAGGTCTTGCCGAGGGTCTTGCCAAGGGTCTTGCCGAGGGACGTGCCAAGGGTCTTGCCGAGGGTCTTGCCGAGGGTCTTGCCGAGGGTCGTGCCGAGGGTCGTGCCGAGGGTCGTGCCGAGGGTCGTGCCGAGGGTCGTGCCGAGGCAATGCAGCAGATTGCGCAACAATTGAAACAAAGCGGAGTACCCATTGAGATAATTATGGAGGCCACTAAGCTTACCAAAGAACAAATAGATGAGCAATAAGATTTGGGAAAAGGTGTAAACCACCATTTAATCGAACAATATAAGTTAATCAGCAATATGGCAATATTTGAACAAGTGAACGCGGGCATCAAGGCCGCTATGCTGGCTCGCGACAAGGTGCGGCTCACAGCACTGCAGGGCATCAAGGCCGAACTGTTGCTTATCAAGACCCAACCGGGCAACGGTGGCGAGGTCAACGACGAGAATGCTCTCAAGACGCTCGTGCGCATGGCTAAGCAGCGCCGCGAAAGCGCACAGATTTATACCGAGCAGAAGCGAGCCGACCTGGCGCAAGAGGAGCTTGCACAGGCCGCTGTCATCGACGAGTTCCTGCCGCAACCACTCAGCGACGAGGAACTCACCGCAGCTTTACGCGACATTATCGCCCAAACGGGTGCCGCTGGCATGAAGGATATGGGGCGCGTGATGGGCGTAGCTACCAAGCAGCTTGCTGGCCGCGCCGACGGCAAAGCCATCTCGGCCAAGGTGCGCGAATTGCTCATGGCAAACTAATCGCCTCCCCCCCTCAAGAAGGGCTTTCCGAAGAATCAAGAACCCAGATGACCAACGCACACAATGCCGCATTGCGGAATTGTGCAATGGATAAAGGCCTGTAGGTGAGTGACGCTTGTTTACTCGTCAGCTTTAAAGAATCAATATATAAATGTTAACATTACAACTTATCAATCAAAATCCCGAGGAGGTGATTGCCCGGCTCGCCGTGAAGCATTTCGACGGACGTGAGCCCATCATGCGCGTGGTGGAGCTCGACAAGCAGCGCCGTGCCTCGCAGAAGGTACGCGACGACAATGCCGCACAGCTTAACAAACTGGCTGCGCAAATCGGTGCCTTGATGAAACAGGCCCGGCGCGACGAGGCCGAGCAGGTCAAGGCGCAGGTGGCAGCCCTCAAACAGACCAACAAGGAAATCGACGACCAGGTGACCCAGGCCGAGCAGGCCATCGAGGAAATCCTGCTCTCGGTGCCTAATGTGCCCTACTGCGGTGTGCCCGAAGGCAAGACCGCCGCCGACAATGTGGTTGAGAAGACTGGCGGGCCGATGCCCGACCTTCCTGCCGACGCACTGCCGCACTGGGACCTGGCCAAGAAATACAACCTCATCGACTTTGACTTGGGTGTGAAAATCACCGGAGCCGGTTTTCCTGTCTACATGGGCAAGGGTGCCCGCCTGCAGCGCGCACTCATCCAGTTCTTCCTCGACCAGGCCGGCGAGGCGGGCTACCTCGAGGTGCAGCCGCCATACGTGGTCAACGAGGACTCGGGACGTGGCACCGGCCAGCTGCCCGACAAGGAAGGGCAGATGTATCACTGCCAGGTGGATAATTTCTATTTGATTCCCACCGCCGAGGTTCCCGTGACCAACATCTTCCGCGATGTCATCATTCCGCAAGACCAGCTGCCCAAGAAGTGCTGCGCCTACTCGGCCTGCTTCCGCCGCGAGGCAGGCAGCTACGGCAAGGACGTGCGCGGCTTGAACCGCCTGCACCAGTTCGACAAGGTAGAGATTGTGCGCATCGAGCGACCCGAGGATTCTTACGCCGCGCTCGAGCAGATGAAGGACCATGTGCAGTCGCTGCTCGACAAGCTGGGACTGCCGTGGCACATCTTGAGGCTGTGCGGCGGCGACATGAGCTTCACCAGTGCCATCACTTTCGACTTCGAGGTGTGGAGCGGCGCCCAGCAGCGTTGGCTCGAGGTGAGCTCGGTGTCGAACTTCGAGACCTATCAGGCCAACCGCCTCAAGTGCCGCTACCGTGGCGACGACAAGAAGACCCACCTGTGCCACACGCTCAACGGCTCGGCACTGGCGCTGCCGCGCATCATGGCCGCGTTGCTCGAGAACAACCAGACGCCCCAGGGCATCCGCGTGCCCGAATGCCTGCACCGCTATACAGGTTTCAACATCATCGACTGACCGAACTTGGCAGTTTGTAACTGCAGCATTACAGCAATCGATAAATCTACGCAGTGAAGGGGTAGTGGAGTGTCACAGTCTCCATAACGCCTTCACTGCGTAGATTTACCATTCTCTGCCCTGCAAGACGAAACCACAGTGTATCGTCAAGCGGCAATGGCGCGAACCAGTGATTACCAAGCAAACATGGGATAATCTTTCATGATGTCGTTCACCTTGGTGCGCACGCTGGTGATGACGGCCTCGTCCTCGGGGGCGTGCAGCACGGTGTCGATGAGTTCGGCAATCTCGCCCATGAGCAGCTCCTTGGCGCCACGGGTGGTGATGGCCGGCGTGCCCAGGCGCAGACCGCTGGTCTGGAAGGCCGACCGGTCGTCGAAAGGCACCATGTTCTTGTTGGCGGTGATGTCGGCGGCCACCAGTGCGGCCTCGGCGACCTTGCCGGTGAGTTCGGGGAACTTGGTGCGCAGGTCTACGAGCATGCTGTGGTTGTCGGTGCCGCCGGTGCAAATCTTGTAGCCTTTGTCAACGAGAGCCTGTGCCAGTGCCTGGGCGTTTTTCTTGACCTGGATTTGATAGTCCTTGAACCCCGGGGTGAGCGCCTCGCCAAAGGCCACGGCCTTGGCGGCAATCACGTGCTCAAGCGGGCCGCCCTGCACGCCAGGAACACGGCCGAATCGAGCAGCGACGACATCTTGCGAATCACGCCCTTCTTGGTGGCCTTGCCCCAGGGGTTGTCGAAGTCCTTGCCCAGCAGGATGATGCCGCCGCGCGGGCCGCGCAGCGTCTTGTGGGTGGTGCTGGTGACGATGTGGGCATATTGCAGCGGGTTGTTGAGCAGTCCGGCGGCGATCAGGCCGGCGGGGTGGGCCATGTCAATCATCAGCAGGGCGCCCACCTTGTCGGCAATGGCGCGCATGCGGGCGTAGTCCCACTCACGGCTGTAGGCGCTGGCACCGCCCACGATAAGTTTCGGGCGCTCGCACAAGGCCACCTCCTCCATCATGTCGTAATCCACCTCGTTGGTGTCCGGGCGCACGTTGTACTCGCACTGCTGGAACACCAAGCCCGAAAAGTTCACTGGGCTGCCGTGGCTCAGGTGTCCGCCATGGGCCAGATTCAGACCCATGAACTTGTCGCCAGGCTTTAGGCAGGCCATGAACACGGCCATGTTGGCCTGGGCGCCCGAATGGGGCTGCACGTTGGCATACTCCGCGCCAAAGAGCTGCTTGATGCGGTCGATGGCCAAATTCTCGGCCTCGTCCACGCACTGGCAGCCACCGTAGTAGCGGTGGCCGGGATAACCCTCGGCGTATTTGTTCGTAAGGCAGCTCCCCATGGCCTGCATGACCTGCTCGCTGACAAAGTTTTCGCTCGCAATCAGCTCAATACCATGCAGTTGACGCTGATGCTCTTTCTCGATGATGTTGAATAAGACTTGGTCTCTTTCCATTGAATCGTGGGTTATAATGTTATTAAAAGGTATTTCACGCTGCAAAATTAGTGCAAGCCGAGTGAAAAACCAAAACTTGTTTTGAGTTTTTGAATAAAATTGGCGGCACCTTGGCAATCGAAGCAAGCTTCATTGCACTCGGTTTGCACAATTTTTCCGAGGCGCAGCCTAATTTGGCGCGTAGCGCAACATTGTGCAAGCCGAGTGAAAAACCAAAACTTGTTTTGAGTTTTTGAATAAAATTGGCGTCACCTCGGCAATCGAAGCAAGCTTCATTGCACTCGGTTTGCACAATTTTTTCGAGGCGCAGCCTAATTTCGGCCGCGACAGCGGTCAACATTAGTGCAAACCGAGCGCAATGGCAAGTAAACGGCAAACAAAATGAAATTTTGGCTTTGTAATGTTTTGCGTGGGTAATTCATACTCAATGCGAATTGTACGAATCAGGGCGAATTTATGGGGACTCTGGCAAACTCCAGTCACTTGCCCTGTGTCGTTCTGCCGCGGCGCCACACGCACCGCACCACCAAAAGGCGGTATGTGTGAAGCTACCCATACGATCCGTTAGAGAGCCAATGTGTCAGATAGCACGAACACGCATCTGGCAAAACCGTAACGCGCCCTGGCCATTCTTGCTCATTCGCCACATGGCAGCGGAAAAATTAAAGCAAGTTTTGCTTTTTCGCTTGGTTTGCAGTAATTTTGCAATGTGGTTGAGCCTCGTTGATGTGTGCTTTGCCATTAATGCTTAGTAATCAATTTGTTAACAACAAAGATGTTGCTCGACTATGTGACGTGGACTGTTAGTCCCAATTTGATTGACGGCCCGGTGCCGGTGCGATGGTATGGCCTGATGTTCGCTATTGGCTTCCTGATAGGCTACGAAGTGGTGAGTCGCATCTTCAAGCACGAGGGCGCTCCCGAGCGCTGGTTGGGCACGCTGTTCATCTATGTGGTGGTTGCCACCGTTGTGGGAGCGCGTCTGGGCCATGTGCTGTTCTACGACTGGTCGTACTACAGCCATCATTTGAGCGAGATTCCTAAGGTGTGGGAGGGCGGCCTGGCGAGCCACGGCGGCACGGCAGGCATCCTGCTGGCCGTGTGGCTGTTCAGCCGCTGGGTCACCAAGCGTCCGATGCTGTGGACGCTCGACCGCTTGGTGGTGCCCGTGGGCCTGGTGGCCGCGCTCATTCGCTTGGGCAACCTGATGAACCACGAGATTTACGGCGGCCCCACCGACCTGCCCTGGGCGTTCAGCTTTGTGGAGAACGTGGGCCAGTGGATGCGCGGGGCCAATCCGGTATTCACCGCCCCGTCGCACCCCACGCAGCTCTACGAGGCACTGTGCTACCTGCTCACCTTTGGCGTGTGCCTGTGGCTCTACTGGCGACGCAATGCCCAGGAGCGCGAGGGGCTCATTTTCGGCGTGTTCATGCTGGGCATCTTTGTGCCGCGATTCCTGATTGAGTTTGTCAAGAACGTGCAGGAGCCGTGGGAGCTGGGTCTGCGCCAGGCTTGCGGCCTCGACCAGGGGCAGCTGCTGAGCATCCCCTTTATTGTGCTGGGCGTTTGGCTCATCGTGCGCGCCATGCGACGCCCCCGCGTTCCGCTCGAATACCCCAACCGCTTCGCCAAGGACAAAGACCGCAAAGATTAGTCCTAAAATGGTCGGCAAGGCTCAACACCTCAAAAAAACGGCGTGCGCATCACCCCTCACCCATTATCATTAAGTGTCATTCTTTCAAAATACTAACCATAAACCAACTCAAATGAACAATTCAGTAATCACATTCCCCCTGCCAGCCAACGAGCCAGTGAAGGCCTACTTGGCCGGCAGTCCCGAGCGTGTGGCCCTTGAGCAGGAGCTTGAGCGCCAGAGCAACATGGTTGTCGACATTCCTATCATCATCGGCGGCAAGGAAATCCGCACGGGTGATGTGGGCCAGGTGACTTGCCCGCACGACCACAAGCATGTGCTGGCCACCTATCACAAGGTGGGTCGCAAAGAGGTGGAACTGGCCATCGAAACCGCCATGGAGGCATGGAAGCAGTGGAGCCGCACGCCGTGGACCACCCGCGCCGCCATCGTGATGAAGATGGCCGAGCTGCTCGCCACCAAATATCGCCCCATCATGAACGCCGCCTGCATGCTGGGACAGAGCAAGAATATCTTCCAGGCCGAAATCGACTCGGCTTGCGAGACCATCGACTTCTTCCGCTACAACGTGCACTACGCCTCGAAAATCTACGGCATGCAGCCCAAGGACGGCGTGGGTCAGCTCAACCACACCGAGTATCGCCCGCTCGAGGGCTTTGTGCTTGCCGTGACACCGTTCAACTTCACGTCGATTGCCAGTAACCTGTGCATGACCCCCGCGCTGATGGGCAATGTGGCCCTGTGGAAGCCTTCCACCACGGCCCTGCTGAGCAACTACTACCTGATGCAGCTCTACAAGGAGGCCGGTCTGCCCGATGGTGTGGTGAACTTCCTTCCAGGCAGCGGTGACCTGATAGGCGAAGTGGCCACCCAGTCGAAGAACTTCGCCGGCATCCATTTCAATGGATCTACCGCCACATTCAAGAGTCTGTGGCAACA
>JAFSYB010000122.1 GCA_017443765.1 Muribaculaceae bacterium
AACGCACATCTGCTGAATCGATTTTTTTGCGTGTCTGGAATCGACCCGAACACGGCAATAAATGCTAAACTTGTCAAGGAACTATTTGGCATAGCGGATGAAGCCGCTTAGCCATCTATCTAATTTTTTAACGGAGTATTGACTATTCGAATAAATACCTCAGTAAAAGTCGGTTTATCTATCCCGCCGAGAAGCTCGCGGCGTTCGCCGGTCGCAAGATTTCGTCCATCAAGTTCTTTGGAGAGGGTAACATCTATTGCGATGGCGGTAAGATTCTGATGTCGATTAAAGAAAGAGAAGGGGACGAATACTGGAGCGTATGGGACATGAATCAAGAAATGATTGTGGTTGCCACCACTTCGACCGACTGCAACTCGGATGTTCTTGACTTTGTGTTCACTGAGCCCATTGCCTACAATGGTAACGACCTTGCAATAAGAGTGGAAGGAATAGAGACAACTTACCTTCCCGAAGGAAAAGAAAATTGGCTTTTCTGCTGGTATGGCGAGAAGCAGCTACAGCTACCCCCATTAGAGTACTGCTCTTATGTTTTTGAATACTACGATGATGGTGAAAAACGGAGAGCATATGATTTCTTGCCGCGTGCACAGTTCACCACCATCGCGGGCGATCCGGCTATAGTTGCCCCGCTGGCCGACATCGTGGCTACGGGTGCCAACAACACCTGGTACATCGTGGCAGAGGACTTGCAGATTGTGCAGAAAGCTCCCAAGGCCGGTTGTGTCTTTGTCACCGACGGGAATGGCAACTGGATGAAGGTCGTCGCCGAGGGGGATGTCTACGACGCTATCGCCGCGATGGACTGCATCAAGGGTGGCACGCTCAAGGGGGTGCTCGCCAATGCCAACTTCAACCAGACACTGACCGTAGTCGAGGCTCCCACACAGGGCGAAGCGCCTATCGGCATTGAGCCTGTCGCATGGAACCTGCCTCAGAGCGACCCACAGTCGAAGTTTGCCCCCAAAGTCAATGAGGTAATCGCACTCACCGGTTACTGGAGCAGCGATGACAATGCATTCAGCGCTTACTACAGCGAGCCGCGCGGACAGAGCATCAGTGCCGACTTCTCATGGTGCAACACGGATGCGACTGTGAACGACGGTCAGCTCTATACGAACGTGGTTTGCACCGTGCAACTCAAGGCTCCATGGGATGCCGAGAGCACACCTGCCAAGGTTGCCGCCGGCGACGACCTGTCGTACCGCAACTATCTGGTCTACCCGATGGAGGTGAGTGGCGACATCGTGGTGACCGGTTTTGAGAACTTGAGCGTGAGTAAGGATGTTGTAAGCGTGCGGTATACTAACGTGGCAGGTCAAATGTCGAGTACACCCTTTGACGGCGTGAATATTGTGATCACTCGCTACAGCGACGGCAGCATCACCAACGAGAAGAAGATCTTGAAATGAACAGGCGTAATTCACTTGATGGTAAGGTGGTTAGATTGCCAGTAGAAGCGCACTCGATGTCGGTCACTTCGCTCTCTGACGCCTTCTCGACATTAGATGTTACTATACCTTGAGTGGACTTCCCATCAGGCTGGAATCTGGGCGGGGCGGCCGGCCTGTCCGAGAAGAGGCAACGCGGCCGCGTCGCCTGCGAGGCTGACGATGTTGACCGGCAGACACAAGGGAAAGATGAAGTTCATAACGCCCTTCGTCGGGGCGCAAGTGGACATTTGCAGGGAGTTCGGCTTCGACATCCCGGACAGATGCGCGCCTAAATATGTGTCCAGGAAGAAATCCGCCACACCCAAGCATGGCCGACCAGCCAAGCCAAAAACGGTGACGCAGGATTTATAGGTACAAATTACTGAAAAACTCAGAATTATTACGAACAATACGGTTCAAGCAAGTTATACATTTGATTATGAGCAGCAAGCGAGGTCAGGTAATAGATGTTTTCGGCAAGATTCTTTTCGGGTTCTTTATCATCATCCTTATTTCCGCAGCAGTATGATTCAACAAACTTTATAACATCTTGAGGAACAAAAAGTTCCCCAGGGTTTTGTCATGTCAGAGATTTCACCTTATTTAGTGGTGTAAAAACAAAAGACAAAAACTCTGAACGGCATGACAAAGTTACTACTAAAATCCGACATCATCAACCCTTTTGGGGGACTTTTTTCGATTTTCAGGCAATTTGACCGCAGGGGAGCCGATTGGCCATCGCTTATTTTTCGGATGCTTATCGTTCATAGCGCCTGCTCCCAGATATAATAATTCGTCAATAATTGCGATTTATTGACGAATTATCACTGTCTTTGCAGCCTGAGGAATGGTTCAGTAACGTTTTGCGCGGGTGATTCAGGCTCAATGCGAATTGCACGAATTGGGCGAATTTAAGGAGTTGTTCAGGTTGTCTTCTTCATTAGTCGTCATGCTTCGGCACGACACGAACCGCACGACCACAAGGCGTGACTAAGTGCGGTGTGCCCCTTATTACTCCTTCAGCATGGCGTTGATGATGGCGTTCACGTCGTCGATGTCCACACTGCTGCTGCTATCCACGTCGGCGCTGCCCTTGTGCGCGTCGGAGGTGTCGATTCCGAGAATCACGTTGATGACGATGTTCAAGTCGTCAATATCGACAGAGCCGTCTTTGTTGACATCGCAGGGGGCGTAATCCGGATCTTTGCAGTCAACGGTAAAATCCTGGAAATAGATATACTGGTCTGATTTCTTGGTGGCTACACCCATTCTGTACAAGACAGGATCGTTCACCCTGACGCTCCATCCAATGCGCGTGGCAACGCCTGCCCGAACTGTGTTATAATTGAATCCTGTGATGGCATTCGCCGTTTTCCAGCTTTGGCCATCAGTTGAATAGCTGAGGGTGACATTGACATCGGTTTCAGTGGGATTATACACACCGATGCTGACTTGGTAGACATTGTGTTCAGTGAAATTGACCGTTTCCACCTTGCTGGGCATGGCCATCTTTAGCGGCCGGGAGCCGAGGTAGCGCATCGTGAGGCTGTCTTGAGTCTCCTCAATTCCCGCTGAGTAAAAATCCCAAGTAAAATTCGTGCCTTCGACGTGCCTTTCGTTCATGGTGGGTGTGACCCCCAGTTCGGCAAAATTGCTCCGAAGAAAAGTGATGTGAGAACTGCTGGTCACACTGAATGACACTTGACCATTTTGCTCATCGATATCGTAAAGATAATATTTGGGGTATACATTACGTTGGTGTTGCCGCGACCACACATAAGGTTGCGAAGCCGTGCTTGTACCCAAAATTCTCACGTTACCGCCTCCAGGGTATGCCTCCGTGTTGTTGGTGCCCGACGAAAGCCCTCGCGAGGCCACCACTCCAATGTATGGGTATATATATGGGGCTCCACCAAACAAGGCCACGCGACTGACGAGCAGCCCATGCCCAGGCAGGTACTTGTCCCAATGGGATTTCTGCCTGTTTTCCAGCATGAAAAACGAGCTGTCGGCCACCGTAGGGAGGATGTAGCCAGCATTGCTTTCGGCTAACGGGGCCAAGCTGTAGCTGTTGCCGTCGCGCACCGTGTCGGGGTGAGCAAAACCGATTAGCATCCGCTCGGTCATCGAAAGCCCCGCCGGCGTGAGGCCCCCATTCAAACTCCCCCCGCCGCTCATCAAGTCCCATAGATCGGGGTCATATTGCGATGGGTTCTTGTATAAATCGGGCAGCCCTAACACATGGCCAAACTCATGACAAATGGTACCGATTCGGTCAATGATGGTGTTCGCCAACTCGGTCACAAATGCGCACGAACCTATTTTCATACCCATAAAAGTGGCTTGGGAATCAGAATGGGTATAAAACCAGTCGTCGATAATGGCATGAGGCCATAAGTATGAGTCGGTCTGAAACGACATTTGCCCGGCAACAATGAAAACGATAAAGTCGATAAACCCGTCATGGTCGCTGTCGTAATCAGTGACATCAACAAATTTGACCACTTCGTCCATGGCCTTCGAGGCCAATTCGGCCGAGGAAGCAAATGAGTGGCCTATCGTGTCGGAACGCATGTCGATGCAGACCGGCCCCACGACATCGAACTGCGGGGCGTAGACACCTCCCGAGTTGTCACGGAAATACTGGCGCACACTGCCGGTGCAACTCACCAGCCTGCCGTCCACATCGGTATAGGATTCAAAGTGTTCGCCATTGTACATGCGGTTATAAAAAGCGCGCACCGTGTCACCCATCTGAAACTGGCAGTCGGAGTAATTGACGAGTACCGCGAGGCCGCGTTGTTTGCTTTTCCAAATGTCGTTAGCGAAGCTCTTTTGGGGCATGAAAGCCTGGCGTAAGCGCTGTGCGCGATTCAGAGCAGCGTCATCGATATAGTGCTTGCCGACGGTTGAGAGCAAGGCCATTTCCGCATCGGAACGGTTCCACGGGTCATGTGCCACCACTTGCGAGGCGATGGCAGAACTGGAGCCGCCAGCGACATACAAATAATAGCCGTTGGCATTGCGATGAACTGTGTAGCCGTCGACTGTGGTGGTGTACTGTAGATACTCATCG
Organism: Muribaculaceae bacterium; assembly: GCA_017443765.1. GTDB lineage: Bacteria > Bacteroidota > Bacteroidia > Bacteroidales > Muribaculaceae > Sodaliphilus. The sequence continues at coordinate 4,528 of JAFSYB010000122.1, forward strand.
CCATGATTCACGATATGCAACAGCTCGTTGTCGGGCTGTACAATGGCCATCGTATCGGGAACAATCGGTAAGGCCTTAGCCGGAAGTGCCACCAGCACAAATACCGTAGCTAAGGATAGGTAAATAGCGGTTTTCATCTTGATCTTTAGCATATAACAATAATTAAACATTAAACCATAGTCAACTAACAATCAGAAGTTTATCAATTTCAAAAACTTCCAAAAATTATCACCTTCGTAAGAAATAACACTACCAAATTCTATGGGTTCTAATTCCAATCCTCGCCGCAAAGTTAAGGATTTATTTCCAATTATGAGCAAATATCTGGAAAGAAAATTGTTTTTCTTGACAAATTGCCCGGTGAGGGCGATTTTTTTGCGAAACTTTTGTCAATCGGTTTTGGCCTGATTGATAACGATTGTTCCCTGAATTGCGCGAAGCAATTCAGGGAACAATCTTACGGTTGCCGTTGTTGAAAACGGGGGACTAACAATCTTTTGCCAGATTGCGTCGTGCTATGGAAAGGCGCGGTGACGTTTTTCAGAATGCGATACCCACGCCTACCGACACACGGTGGGGCTCGATGAACTCCTGCAGCGGCTTCTTGAGTGCGAAGCGGTATTGATAGGTGCATCGGACAGCAAAGTAGGAGTACTTGATGGTGATACCCACCTCGGGGCTGATGGCCAGGCCGAAGTTCACTTTCTCATAAGCACCATCCTTCTTGGCGGGGTCGGTCATGTCGGGTGACAGTGGGTCTGCTTCGTTTTTGTCATAGTAGGGGTAGTTGTCCTCTTTGTATTTGCCGTAGTACATCTTTCCGGTGAAGCCGGGTCCGAAGTGCACCCAGACCGGGTTCTTGATTTTGATGGTCCATCCGGCAGAGATGTTGAACTCGGGATACTTGATGTTCTCGGTGGTTGCGGGGTCTTCGTACCTGCACTCCTGGCGGATAGCGTCAATCATGGTAGCGTTGAGGTTGATGTGGAAGTAGCCACCGGCCTTGTGCATATTGTAGGTGCCAATGTGGAGGCCGATGGGCACGTTCTTCTGCCACTCGTAGGTGAGGACGTGGGTGTGGTCTTTTCGGCTTCGCGCGGTGCTGGCAATGCTCTGCAAGCGATTGTTGGCCTGCACCTCGTAGTTGCACTTGCGGTCGAGCAGCTGCTGGTAAACCTCCTTGGCCTTTTGGTAGTCGTGCTCCTTGTAGAGCCACTCGGCACGGTTGAACAGGGTTTCGCACTCGCTGCTGAAGTCTTTCACGCACTGCGTTTTCATGTTCAGTGCATAGGAATCCAGCGAGTTGAGGATCAGCACCTTGTCGTAGCAAGCGGCGGCCGTGCGGTAGTCAAGGAGCTTGAAGGCGTTGTCGCCCTCCAAGCGGAAGCGAATCAGCGAGTCGACGCGCTCAATCCAGTTGTTGTTCTCTTCCTGGTTAGCCTCGGCGCACGAGCTGGCGATATAGAACTGGCGGCGTGCCTCCTCGTAGTTCATGTTCTTGATTTCTTCCATGCCCTTGTTGTGGTGCTCGTTGTAGCAACCTGTACCGACGGTGATGTTGGGGTCGCTCACGCTGATGGTAATCCACTGTCCGGGTCGAAGTGTGGAGAGGTCGTAGTAGATGTCGTCGTATCCTGGCGATGCGATGGTGAGCATGCGTGTGCTGTACTCGCGCACGCTGGGATCGGCATCGATTAGCATGGTGTAGGTGGTGTTCACGCCGTCGTCCTCGGTGGTGAGGCGCAAATTGGCGGGTTTGTCGCACTGTGTTTCAAACGTCAGTGGAATGGTTTGGAGGCACTTCACGTCGACGCGTGCGCGGTACTCGCCGGGCTCGTTCATGTAGGCAGTCACCAGCGGGTTGGGAACTTCGGCTGCTTGTAGCATCTTCTGTGCATGTGCGCACACGGCTGTCGCGGCCAGCACAGTGAAGAGTAATAAATGTTTCATAATCGATTTGTTTATTGTTATTGATTGATTAATTAATTGACTGAAGAAATGCTTTGCGTCGTTACTGTGGATAAAGAGTTCGATGGCTGGAACAATCTATCACTGTGTAGCGAAAATTCTCAATGTCCGCCTTATTTTGAGCCGTTGCCTGGAATGCGGAACATTCCCAGGTGGTAGACCTGGTCGGGGGTGGTGACGATGTTTCCATTCTCGTCGAGGTAAGGTTGCCAGGTGCGCACCTGGATGAGTGGGTCGTCGCTGTTACGGAAGTCGATGATGAGGAACAGGTAGCCCACATCGCTGTATCCTTTCGACTTTGCCGTGGGGGCCGTGTGCCAGTATTGCTTGAGCGTGACGCCATAAACGTTGTCGAAGCGCATCGACTCCACCACGTCGATGTCCTCGAAGCGCACGTTCACATAGTTGTTGCGCTTGAAGATGGTGCGCAGCTTGTCGATATACTCGGTCTTGTTCTGCTGAGTATAGACTACCTTGTTGGTCAGTGTGGTGAGCTTTCCGTCGAGCGCGCTGGGCACCTCCTTGATGACCCGGCCGGTGATGATGAGTGCGTTGTCGCTGTAGACGCTGGCGATATAGGGGAGGTCCTTACGGTTGTAGGCGGTTCGGAAATTCTCGATGAACTCGACCACCTTTTGTCGCTGGGCGTAGTCGAGCGCCGACTTGTTCTCGGTCATGATTTTGTCGTATCGGTGCATCTCGATGGCAATCGAGACGTTACTGATGAGTCCGTCGCGTGTGAAGTCGATGGTGAGTTCCTGTCGTGCCTCCTGCTCGTCGGCGTTGAGGATGTCGATGGGAATGCCTCGCACCTGGTAGCCCTGGGCGGTGTTCAGGCATCGCGAGCGTATGCGTATGGGCGGGCAGCTCATGGGGCTGTTGCGCCACATCATCTTCACGTCCTGAATGGCCTGCGGGGTGAACTGCGCCTCGTTGAGCTTCACTTTCTTCTGCTGCCTGTCGGCGGCATCGGTGAGGGCGGTGATGAACGTGTTCACATTGTTTTCGATGGTAGCCTTGAGCTGTCCGTTTTCCAAACCATCTTCGATGGAGAACTGGTCCTGGGCTGATGCGGCCGTGGTAGTGGCCAAGGCAAAAAGCATGATGGTCGCCAAGTTAATGAGGGGTTGAAATCGGAGTTTCATATTCTTAAAATATCGGTGTGCTAATGAGTAGGGTTAATCTTGTTCAGGTGTTTCTGGATTATTCTTTCTTGGATTGCGCCTTCTTGGGCTGCCCTTTCTTGGATGGTGCTTTCTTGGGCTGCTCCTTGGTGGCTTGTTCCTTTTGTGAGTGCGTCGGTTGAGGCTGGTTGGCGCTCTTTTCTTTGCCAAAGAGGTTGTGGATGTTGCCTTGCGGAATGTTGGTGTAGAGGTCACCCTCCAGGTCGCCCTTGCCGGTCTTGACAGTGGCCAGCGGGGCTTTCACCTGCAGCAGGTGCAAGGTGTTGCTCCGTGAGTTGTGAAACACGACAACCCCCATGACGGTTTCACCATCGATGTCGGTAATGGCGAAATAAAGCTGGTGTCCTGGCATCATCTTGCACATGAACTCGTCGAGTGGCATCATGAGGGTGGCCGTGCGCCCGCCATACTGGTGGTGCCTGACGATGAGCTCGCGTTGATTGCCAGCAACAGCACCCAGCAGCAGGTTGTTCAACGTTTCCACGGGATAGCGGGGATCGTTAACGGCGTAGGCACTGTCGCGCTTGGCGATAAAATAGACGTCGTTTCGCAGTTCGGGCACTTGCAGGTATTGACCCTTGACTGCAAACACCGCATCAAGGCGGTGGCTGTCGGTGGCGATGGCCGGTGTGCCGGTGCAGGGGCGGTCGGCAGTGAAATCACTGGCCAGCAGCTCGTGGAGGAGGCTGTCGGCTTGTGCTTTGTCGGGAGGTGAGGCCCAACCTGCCAGGGCGCAACACAGCAGCGCGGCTATGCAAAGGGCTTTGTAACTCATCTTCATTCGAGTGTTGTTTAGTTTTGGAGTGATGTGGTGTCATTGCTGCTGACGGGCTGTGTTGTCGGGCGCGGGGTGGGCCTCATCGGGTCGGGCAACGGTGTAGGCTTGTGTGGCACGCTGGCGCCACTGCTGGGCCTGCTGCTCATTGGCGGTGACAATCTCGCCTTGTTCCAGGCACTCGGCCAGTGCAATCATGGCCGGTTTGTAGCCAGCGGTGGCCGAGGCCGTGAGCAACTGGATGGCCTGCTGGTAGTTTCGGGGCACACCTCGACCGTTGATGTGGCACTGGGCGAGATGGTACTCTGCCTCGGCATGATGCTGTATGGCAGCCAGTCGCAGCCAGCGTGCGGCCATGCTGTAGGTGCGCTTGATGCCGCGTCCGCTCAGGTAGGCCAGTCCCAGGCGGGTCATGGCCTCGGCATTGCCGGCTTGTGCGGCAAGCTGGTAGAGCTTGACGGCCCGCGACGGCTCGTCGTAGTCGTCGAGCATCTGCGCCACAGGCAGCCACGGCAGCGAGTGGGGTTTGTCGACAAACACCGAGCCCTCCATATTCAGGTTTCCTTGCGCGATGGTGTCGCCGTGCTCGGCGGCTTGCTGCATGAGTTCATTGGCGCGGTCGAGGTCTTCGTCGGTGCCACGTCCGAAACGGTAGCAAGCCGAGAGGAGTCTCATGGCCTGTGGGTTGACGTATCCCACCTCGTCCTCCACGGCGCGGCTGAGCCACTCAAAAGCCTGGTCGTAGTCGCGTGGCACCCCTTGCCCGCGGTAGTAGCACTCGCCAATGCGTGCTGCCCCACCCAAGTTGCCGTTGCTCAACGAGCGTCCGAACCATTTCACAGCTTCTGGATAGTTGGGCTTCCCGAGCGCGCCCTCGTAGTAGAGACACCCCAAGCGGTATTGAGCATCGGCCTCGCCGGCCTCGGCGGCTTGGAGGTAGTATTGTGCAGCCTGGTTCAGGTCTTTGGTCACACTCTCGCCATGCTCGTGGCACCAGCCCAGGTTGAACAGTGCCTCGGCATAGTGCTGCTGGGCTGCCAGCCTCCACCATCGCACGGCCTCGGCGGGGTCTTTGCCCACCCCCACGCCCTGGTAGTGGATGCACCCCATGGCATACTGGGCTTCGGGCAGTCCGCTATCGGCGGCTTTCTTGGCCAGGGCGGAAGCTTTCGCCCCGTCGCGGTCAAAGGCCAACAGGTGGTAGGCTTTGTAGAGCTGTGCCAGGGGGTTGCCTTTGTCGGCAGCTATCGAAATCATCTGCTCGGCTTTTTTCAGGTTTTGCCTCACGCCGGTGCCGTGGCGGTAGCACAGGCCCAGGTTGAGCGTGGCAAAGGGGTCGCCTTTTTGAGCGGCCTCGTTGAACGCCCGCACAGCCTGAATGGTGTCGGCCTCGGTACCCAGCCCGTGCAGCTGGCACCACGCCAGGTCGTTGCCAGCGTTGGTGAGTCCCTGCTGCTGTGCCTGGGTGTAGAGCGCAAACGCACGTTGGTAGTCAACGGCCACGCCATTGCCGGTCTGGTAGCAGTAGCCCAGATCGCGCCGGGCTTGCGCGTCGCCCTGGTCGGCACTGGCGACGAGCTGCTGGGAGTAAGTCACCTGGCCCCGGACAGTGGCGGCCATTAGTAAGGCGGTGAAAAGGAGTGTCAGTTGTTTCATAGTGGGTGGTGATTAGTAACCCCATTTTTCGTTAAACTGGTCAATGCGTGCGCGTACATCGGGACTCACCTTGTCGCGAAGGGAGTTCAGGCGCTTCATGTCGGCTCCCGACGGTTGGCCCCCGGCCTGCAATTTGCTCAGCAGTGCGCGTGCCTGCTGGTCGGCCTGCGCCGTGGCGGTTGCTTCGGGCTTCCCGACCTCGATATTGTTATCGTTTTCAGGCTTTTTGACCTCGGTTTTGCTGTCGGTAGCGGGTTTGGTGGTTTCTGGTTTTACGGCTTGTTGCTTTCCTGTTTCGGTATTCGGTGTTTCCGGCTTTGGGGGGGCGGTTTTGGTGTTGTTGTCCGGCAGGGTGTTGTCGGTTGTTGCGGGTTGTTGCCCGGGGATTGTGACGGGTGCGACACTTGTGGTGGTGTCGCCTGGTGCGGCGATGGAGTCCTTTTGCTCGATGTCGGCTGCCGGGCGGCTGTTGACCCATCGAGGTATGAAAATGGCGGCTGCCGCCACTAAACACACTCCGACAACTATGGCAGCGATTAACTTGACATTAATTTTCAGCGGCTTGCGTGTGGCCGGTTCTCCCACGATGCGCGTGCCCTGAACGGGTTCGTGCTGCGCTGGCTTCGGTTTCTTGGCAGCCGGAGCGTCCTGTGCTTGTTTGCTGTTGGTTGCGGCAGTGTCGGTCGCGGTGTCTTCGAGTTCGTGGAGGAAATCGTTGGCCGTAGGCGTGCGGTGCGCCCTGAGGGGCTGCATGGCATGAATGATGGCCGCACGTGTGCGCTCGCTCACATCGGCGGGCAGTGTGCTGCGCAAGTAGGTTTCGTTGACCTCGGCCGCGCTTGCCGGGTCGTTGCCGGTGAGCAGGAAGAACAAGGTGGCACCGAGTGCATACACATCGGCACGGGGGTCGAAGGCCTTGAGGGGCTGCGACTGCTCGAGGGGCGAATATCCGGGCGTGAGGCCGCTGGTGCTCGACAATGTGGTGCGCAGTCCCTTGTCGTCGAAGTGCAGCGAGATGCCGAAGTCGATGAGCATTGGCACATCGGGCATCCCTTCCACGCTGCGCATGACGATGTTGTCGGGCTTGATGTCCATGTGCAACACGCGATGCTCATGCAGGAACGCCACCGCATCGGCAATGGGTCTGATGTAGGAGAGGGCATTTTCCTCGCTCATGGCACCGTCGCGCTCCACGCGGTTGCGCAAACTGCCTCCGCTCAGGTACTCCATCACGAAATAGGAGGTGCCGTTGGCATCGAAGCATTCGTTCACGGGCACGATGTGGTGGTTGGTGAACGCCGCTTCGCTGCCCAGTTTGCGGTTAGTTTCGCAAATCTTGACCAGTCGCTGTGCCTCGGTGCGGAAGTCGCGCTGGAAGCGCTGCACCTCGGGCTCGGCCACTGCGGCGTAGGTCATGGTGCAGTGGTCGTCGGGGTCGCGCATGCAGTGCGACCGCAGGAAAAACTCCTTGACGGCAAACCGAGTCTTCACCGGAATGTTCTGGGTCATAATCATGGCCGACACCACATAGGTGAATCCGAAGCTGCCTTGGCCAAGCACCTCCTCGACCACATATTTGTTTTTGCCTACCAACAGCGTGCCTTTAGCCAGTTCGTACATAATCTGCGATTGTGAAAAAACCTTGCCCCCGCTCTCCGGGATTGGGCCGCCAGAGGCAAGGTTTCTACTTTACACTTATTACTAATTCCTTTTAGCTATCATCTTTTTAGAACTGCCGTGCTGCGGCGAGCACCACCTCGGTGAGGGTTGGGTGGCCGTGAATGGCCTCGGCCAGGCAGTCGACGGTGACATCGGCGTTCATGGCCATGACCACCTCTTGAATGAGGTCAGCGGCGTGCGCTCCGCAAATGTGGCACCCGACAATCTTGCGGGTGTCGGCATCGACAATCATCTTCACCAGCCCGTCGGGCTCGGCCATGGAGATGGCCTTGCCGTTGCTTCGGAAGAAAGATTTCTTCACCAGCACATTCATCTCGCGCTCGGTACACTGCTCCTCGGTGAGTCCCACCATCGAGAGTTCGGGCACGGTGAACACGGCGCTGGGCACGATGTCGAGGCGTATGCCGGAAGGCTTGCCCAGGATGTGAGCCAGCGCCACCTCGCCTTGGGCGCTGGCAGCGTGTGCGAGCATCATGCGGCCGTTCACGTCGCCAATGGCATAAATGCTCTCGACATTGGTGCGCATGTGGTCGTCCACCTCGATGCCGCGTCGGCCCAGGGTCACGCCCACGGTGTCGAGCCCGGCGGGCAAAACGGGTTGCCGGCCCACCGACATGAGCACGCTGTGGGCGGTCACGCTCTGCTCCTTGCCCTTGGCATCGTAGGTGACCATGAGGCCGTTGTCGGCCTGTGTCACGGCCTTGACGGCGGCACTGGTGATGACCTTGATGCCGCGCTTGGCAAGCACGGTCTTGAGGCGCTTGGCAATGTCCTTGTCGAACGGCGGCAGGATTTCCTTGCAGTATTCAATCACGGTCACCTCCACGCCGAAGCTCTGGAAGATGGCGGCAAACTCCATGCCAATGACGCCGCCGCCCACGATGCAAAGGCTGGGTGGCAGAGTGTCGAGTGCAAGGATGTCGTCGCTGGTCATGCACAGGTCGGCACCGGCGATGGGCAGCCCACGCGGGGCGCTGCCGGTGGCGATGACGATGTGCTTGGCCTGGTGACACGTGCCGGCCACATCGACGGTGTGCGCGTCCACCAGTGCGGCCTCGCCCTCGAGGACGGTGATGCCGGGCTGCTTCATGAGCAGGTCCACGCCCTGGCGCAGCTGCGTCACCACCTCGTTCTTGCGAGCCATGGCCGTGGCAAAATCCACGGTGATGCTGCCGGCGGTCACGCCCCACTGCGCAGCCTCGCGCATCAGGTTCACCACCTCGGCATTACGGCACAGGGCCTTGGTGGGTATGCACCCGCGGTTTAGGCAGGTGCCGCCCAGCAAGTCGCGCTCGGCGATGCCCACCGTGAGGCCGTGAGCGGCTGCCGAGGCGGCCAGCTCATAGCCGCCAGGGCCGGCTCCTATTATAATAAGGTCGAACATATTAATTCAAGAGGAAAGAGGGATTAGGAATGAGGAACTAGCACGTTCGCATTGCGGATTCACTCGTTCTTCATTCCTAATTCCAAATGTCTAACTATCCATTAAGTTCTCGGTAGGTCACAATCTGGTCGAGAGCCGCCTTGGTGTCGTCGAGGCGCCGCACCGGGGTGTTGTGTGGTGCGCTCTTCACCATGTCGGGCTGCTCGTGTGCCTCGCGTGCAATGGTGCGCATCACCTCGATGAAGCTGTCGAGTGTTTCCTTGCTCTCGTTCTCGGTGGGCTCAATCATCATGGCCTCGTGGAAGAGTAGCGGGAAATAGATGGTGGGCGCGTGGAAGCCGTAGTCGAGTAGGCGCTTGGCCACATCGAGGGTGGTCACGCCGGTGCTCTTGTCCTTGAGGCCGTCGAACACAAACTCGTGCTTGCACACGCCGGTGAGGGGCAGCTCGTAGCAGTCCTTGAGCGACTCTTTCACGTAGTTGGCGTTGAGCGTGGCCAACGGGCCGACCCACTTCACGTTCTCGCGTCCGAGGGTGAGCAGGTAGGTGTAGGCGCGCATCATCACGGCAAAGTTGCCGAGGAATCCGCTCACGTAGCCCAGGCTGTTGTCGCTCTCGCCAATGGTGTAGTAGTGTCCGTCCTCTTCGTCGTGCCGAATCACCCGCGGGTTGGGCAGGAACTGCTCCAGCCCCTGTCGCACGCCCACCGGTCCGCTGCCGGGTCCGCCGCCGCCATGAGGTGTCGAGAAGGTCTTGTGCAGGTTGATGTGCATGATGTCGAAGCCCAGGTCTCCGGGGCGGCACACGCCCAGCATGGGGTTGAGGTTGGCTCCGTCGTAGTACATCAGTCCGCCGGCATCGTGCACGAGCTTGGCGATCTCGGCAATGTTGTGCTCGAAAATGCCCAGCGTGTTGGGGTTGGTCATCATCATGCCAGCCACGGTGTCGTCGAGCAGGGGTCGCAGGTCGTCCACGTCGACGGTGCCGTCGGGACGGCTTTTCACCACCACTACGTCGAGGCCGCACACGGCGGCGCTGGCGGGGTTGGTGCCGTGCGCGCTGTCGGGCACGATGACCTTGGTGCGCTGCTCATCGTGGCGGCTCAGGTGATAGCTGCGCATCACCATCAGTCCGGTGAGTTCGCCATGTGCGCCGGCAAAGGGGTTGAGCGTGAACTCCTTGAGGCCGGCCAGCTCGGCCAGGGTTTGCTGCAGGCTGTAGTACACCTCCAGGGCACCCTGCACGGTGTCGATGTCCTGCAAGGGGTGCAGGCAGGTGAAGGCGTGGTGTGCCGCCATCTCCTCGTTGATTTTTGGGTTGTACTTCATCGTGCACGAGCCCAGGGGGTAGAAGCCGGTGTCCACGCCGAAGTTGTTGTTGCTCATGTTGGTGTAGTGCCTCACCACGGTGAGCTCGTCAACCTGTGGCAGGGCCGGAGCCTTGCCGCGCATCAGGTTGGCGGGCAGGTTCTCCATGCAGTAGTCGCCAAGTTCGTTCTTGGGAAGAGAATAGCCCTGGCGGCCTTCCTTCGACAACTCGAAAATGAGTTTTCCGTAATATGTATTGTTCATCAGTTCTCCTCCTGGCTGGTTAATTGTTCAACTTGTTCGATCAGCTCGTCGATTTCGGCCTTGCTTCGTGCTTCGGTAACACACAGCAGCAGGGTGTTGTCGGCAATCTTGAGTCCGGCCTGGATGCCCATGAATCGGCATTGTTCCTGGAAGTCGTCGATGTCGAGGTTGGTTTTCACAGCAAACTCGTTGAGGAACGGTTTGTCAGGGAAGGCCATCTCGAACTTTCCGGTTGCGCAGAGCCTTTCGGCCAGGTAGTGCGCCCCGCTGTACCCCAGCTCGTTGACCTTGCGCAGCCCGTCGGGTCCCATGAGTGACATATAAATGGTCACATACAGGGCCATGAGGCTTTGGTTAGAGCAGATGTTGGAGGATGCCTTCTCGCGGCGGATGTGCTGCTCGCGTGCCTGCAGGGTAAGTACAAAGGTGCGCTTGCCGTCGGCATCGACGGTGGCTCCCACAATGCGGCCGGGCATCTTGCGAATGAGCTTCTTGGTTGTGCACAGGAAACCCACGTATGGTCCACCAAAGTTCATGGGCACGCCCAGGCTCTGGCCGTCGCCCACGGCGATGTCGGCACCCCATTCGCCAGGGGTCTTCACCACGCCCAGGGCGCTGGCCACGCAGTTCATCACCAGCAGTGCCTTGTGTTCGTGGCACAGGTCGGCCCAGCCGGTATAGTCCTCGATGATGCCATAGAAGTTTGGTGTGGCGACAATCACGCCGGCCACATCGTCGCGGGCAATCTTGTCCTCGAAGTCGGCACGGCTGGTCACGCCGTTCTCCTCGGCAATGCGCTCCACTTCCACACCGTGGAACTTGGCGTAGGTTTCCACCACGCGAATCACGATGGGGTTGACAGTGCTGGAAATGAGCACCTTGTTGCGTTTTTTTGCGTTTGCCACGGCCATCATCATAGCCTCGGCGGTTGCGGTGCAGCCGTCGTACATCGAGGCGTTGCTCACCTCCATGCCCGTGAGCTCGGCCATCATGCTCTGGAACTCGAAGATGTATTGGAGCGTGCCCTGCGAGATTTCGGCCTGATAGGGCGTGTAGCTGGTGAGGAACTCGCTGCGTCGCAGGATGTCGCTCACCACAGCTGGCGAGTAGTGGTCGTAGCATCCGGCTCCCACAAAGCACGTCAGGGGCTCGTTGTAGCCGCCCAGCTCGTCGAAGAACCGGCGCACCTCCACCTCGCTCATGGCCTCGGGAAGGTCGTATTCGCGCTTAAACACCAGCTCCCCGGGAATGTCCTTGTAGAGGTCTTCCAGCTTCTGCTCACCGCAGGTGCGGAGCATCGAGCGGATGTCCTCGTCGGTGTGCGGAAAGAATTTATAGGTCATCGGTATTGGTTTCTGATTAAGTTAATAGGTGGGTTTTACAGGCTGCCCCGGCTGGCTGGAATCACCAGCCGGGACAGCCTTGCTGTTGAGGGGTGTCTCACTCGCCGATAAAGGCCTTGTAGGCGGCGGCGTCCATCAGGTTGTCGAGTTCGCCCTTGTCGCTGAGCTGGACTTTGATGATCCAGTTCTCGAAAGCGTCCTTGTTGACCAACCCCGGCTCGTCCTCGAGGGCCTCGTTGACCTCGACAACGGTGCCGCTCACGGGCGACATCAGGTCGCTGGCGGCCTTGGTGCTCTCCACGGCGCCAAAGTCCTCGCCGGCAGTCACCTCGTCGTCAACCTCGGGCATGTCAACATACACCACGTTGCCCAGCTCGTGCTGTGCATAGTCGGTGATGCCGATGTAACCATACTCGCCTTCCACTCTCACATACTCCTGCGACTCGCTGTAAAAGAGTCCTTCGATAATCTTGCTCATTTGTTTATTTAGATTGGTTGTTGTTTGATGATTAGCCACAGGTTTCGCTTAACACGTGGCAAGTTATTTCTTGTAGTTGGGTGTGTAGAAGCGTTTCTTGACCACGGTTGCGGGGAACACTTTCTTGCGCACCTGCACCTGTAGATCGTTGCCCAGTGCACCCACAGCGCGGTCGACCAGTGCAAAGGCCAGGCTCTTGCCCACGGTGATGCTGCGGTAGCCGGTGGTGACGTAGCCCACCACGTTGCCCTCGGTGTCGAGCACATCGTAGCCATGGCGGGGAATGGCCTTGTCTTTCAGCTCCAGGCCCACGAGCTTCTTCTCGCTGCCCTCGGCTTTCTGCTGTGCGCAGGCATCGCAGCCAATGAAGCCACCTTCCTTGTCGAGCTTGCAGAACATACCCAGGGTGGCGACGATGGGCGAGATTTGTGCGGTGAGTTCGTCGCCGTAGAGCGGCAGGCCGGCCTCGAAGCGCAGCGTGTCGCGGCACCCCAGGCCGCAGGGTTGCACGCCGGCAGCCATGAGCAAATCCCACATCTTCACAATCACGGCGGGGGTGGCATACACCTCGAAACCGTCCTCACCGGTGTAGCCCGTGCGGCTCACGATGATTTCCTCGCCGTTGTAGTTCACCAGCTTGAAGGTGTAGAACGTGAGGTCGCTGCAGTCGATGTCCAGCACGTCGCGCATCGTGTTCTCGCCGTTGGGTCCCTGAATGGCCAGCTGGGCGTAGTGCTCGCTCTGGTTGTCGACCACCACATCGAAATCCTTGGCTTGCTCGTTGATCCAGGCCACGTCCTTGTCGATGTTGGCGGCGTTGATGACCAGGAACAGGTCGTTGTCGCCCATCTTGTAGACCAGCAGGTCGTCGACGGTGCCTCCGTCGGGGTAGAGCATCATTCCGTAGAACACCTTTCCCACCGGGGCGCCGGCGATGTCGTTGGTGAAGATATAGTTCACAAATTTCTCGGCCTGGGGGCCAGTGATGTGCACCTCGCCCATGTGCGACACGTCGAACACGCCCACGTTCTGGCGCACGGCATTGTGCTCGACCTCGATACCCGCATACTGGATGGGCATGTCGAAGCCCGCGAATGGTGACATCAGCGCTCCCTGAGCCACATGCTTGTCGTGCAGACAAGTCACTTTGATTTCTTCTGCCATTTGGTTTTTGGTTTTAGGTTATCAGTAATTAGTTATTCGTTTTCAGTTTTCAATTGCATCGCTGTTTGTTTGCAAGTCTGCTTCTCGACCTGCATCGTAAAAGTGTCATCATCAAGTAACCATCAGGTTGACGAAACTGTCCAAGTCCAAGTTCATGATGATACTGCCCAAGTCCACATGGGCAAGAGCGTCATAGAGTGCCTGGCGCGTGAGTGAGCTGCCCTTGAGGCGTGCAATGAGCTCGCCGTCGAGGTCGCCGAGCAGGAAGAAGTCGCCCGCCACGTTGGCATGGGCGATTGTGCCATGGTTCAGCTCCAGGCTCACCTGCAACTCCCCCACCCGCTCGATGCGTCCGCATTTCACCACCGTGCTGCGCGGGTTGCTGCCGAAAATGAACTCCGGCGCAAGATAGGTGGGTAGGATTTCGTTCTCGATTGTGCTCACGTCGTCGCGTGTGAGCATCACCTCGCCATCGCACAGCGTGCTGCGCAGATGCGCCTTGAAATCGCCGAGCGAGATGTCGCTGTGCCGGCTGATGGTGGTGATGCGGCTCGGCACGCTTTTCACCCCCTTCGACTGCAGCTTTGTTGCCGATGGGGTGATGGCCTGCGCCATGTGGGTCATGTCGGTGTCGTAGAGCATGGTGCCGTGCACGATGCTGCGGCCGGCCAAGTGGTAGAATGCGTTGCCGCTCACCTTGTCGCCGGCAACGAGGATGTCGTTGCGTCCGCTGGTGCTGGCGTCCAGTCCCAGCTGGCGCAAGGCGGCAACCACGGCGGTGGTGTAGCGGTCGTAGGTCGTGGCCACGTTGTCGCTGCAGGTGATGTAGCTGAGCATGATGTTGCTCATGTCGGCAAACACGCATCCGCCGCCGCTTTTGCGGCGGTAGGTGGCAATGTTGTGCTCGCGGCAATAGGCAAGATTCACCTCGCTGTCGATGAGCTGGTTGCGGCCGAAAATCACCGTCGGCTCCACCTGCCACATAAAGAAGAGGTCCTCGTTGCCAATCATGCGTGCCGCAAGCTCTTCCATCGCCAGATAGAAGGGCAAGATGCGGGGCTCGCTGTCGGGCAGACACAAGTACTTCATCGCACGTGTATGAAAATAGCGGTCAAAGTTACTGCTTTTTTCTGAATTGGCAATAATTTTACTCTAATTTCTGCTTTGGGCAGCCCAGCGAGGTGGAAATGGCAATGGGGATTGCCAGCCCATTCGGTCGGGGGGAAATCCCCGTTGGCACAAGCCCACTCGCCTGTTATTCAAGGCGGATTGGCAATCGAGGCACCGGCACCTTGCGGCCCTTGCTGTGACGCCCACCGCCGCTATGGCAGTGAAAACGGCGGCGGCCTCCGTGGGAACAGGAGCCGCCGCCGACTTGGCGCATGTTTCTTGCGTTATTGCGCGAGGATGATGTTGATCAGGTCGTTAACGTCCTGGATGTCGACTTTTCCAGTGCCATCGACGTTAGCGCGGCCGTCGTAGCGGTCGGCGGTGTCGAGCTCGAGGATGATGTTGAGCAAGATGTTCACGTCGTCGATGTCCACCGAGCCGTTGCCGTTCACATCGCCCACGAGGTATTCGGGTGCGTCGGGCTGCTGCGCGAGGGTGACCCGCTCGACATTCGACCACGCCGATTCGGTCTGGTTGGCATAGACAGCCTTCACCTTGTAGGTGAACGTGCCGCCGGCAGCGAGGTCTTTCACAGTGTAGAACGTGTCGGTGATGCCGGTAATCACACGGTTCAGGCTGTCGCCGCGCTCGATGGCGGCCAGCAGCGGGGCACTGGCCTGTGCGCTGACGTCGCCGGCATAGACCTTGACACTCACAATCTCAGGATAGTTGGTGCCTGTGAAGGTTAGGGCTTCGGTGCTTTCGGCATCAAGCACATAGACGTACTCGGCATCCTCGTCGGCCAGGGTCTGCGACTGCGACAGCCCGCTGCCACTGAGCGACAGCTCGACCTGCGAGTTCCCATACCTGCTCGAGTTGAACGAGCGGCCCTGGAGCACGACCGAAATCTTGTCGAAGCCCTCGGAGAGCGTGTAGGCCGGGGTCTTGATGGTGCTGCCGACGATGATGGCGCCGTCGTCGACATACATGGGGCTGGAGGCGGACCAGCCCTCGGGCAGATAATCACTTGCCGAACTGGCCACATTGGTGTAGGAGCCGCTTCCCCACCAGCTTGAAGAGAGCACAGCCTCCAGGTTGCTGAAGTCGGCCTCCTCAAGAAGCTCCGGGGTCTTGTTGGGCACCCAGTAGTCGACTTGCAGCGTGTAGCTGTCTATGAAGTCGGCAGGGGTGTCGTCGGTCCATTCGGCGCGGAAGGCGGTGTGTGCGACCTGCGTGGTGTCGGCGGCGAGCAGCAGCGGCACCTGGTGCGTGCCGTTGCCGGCGAGGGTCATTGTCACCGTCCGCGCGTTGGCCGAGCTGAACAGCAGCGTGGCGGTGTAGTCCACGTTAGCCGACGGCGTGAAAGTCACGGTTATGGCCTTGCCGGCCTGAGCCTCGCTCTTGCTCACGGCGGTGCAACTCACGGCGAACACGCTGTTGGGGTCGTCGAGGGTGAGCGTCACGTCGCCCTCAAGGTTCGCGCCCAGGAGCTGGACGGTGTGCGTGGCGCTCTCACCGACGGTGACGCCCTCAAAGGCGACTTCGCCGGGATTTACCACGATTGTGGGGCCTTCGGGCAGAGTGACGGT
Source organism: Muribaculaceae bacterium (assembly GCA_017443765.1). Taxonomy (GTDB): domain Bacteria; phylum Bacteroidota; class Bacteroidia; order Bacteroidales; family Muribaculaceae; genus Sodaliphilus. The sequence continues at coordinate 20,429 of JAFSYB010000122.1, forward strand.
CTTGACGTTCGACCAGGCGCTCTCGTTGGCCTCGGTGGCCGAAACGGGTACCGCCTTGACCTTGAAGGAATAGGTCTTGCCGGCATCGAGGCCGGTGACGGTGAAGGCCTTGTCGGTGATGCCCGTCTGATTGAGCACGGTGCTGCTGCCCTGCGTCACATTGAGCGTATAGGTGCACTCGATAGTGGTCGAGTGGGTCCACATGGCGGTGAACGATTCGGTGGTGGCTCCGGTGGCGTCGGCCAGCACGGGCGCCGTGAGCGATGGCAGAGCGCCCTTCATGTACCACAGCGAGGCAGTGCCATCGCTGTTGAGGTTGATGTCGGTAACGGGCTTGTTGACCGCACCGGCGCCACCGGTGCTGCTGGTCAGCGAGCCGTTGGCCTTCATGTTGGCTTTCATCGCCGGCGTTGATGTGTTGGTGAACGCGTGGTTGGTTTCACCAAAGAGGTCTTTCTCCTCGTTGTAATTGTTCAGCGAGTTGTCGGCGGCAATGATGGTTGCCAGCTGAACCGACTTGTTGTTCACAGAGTTGTCGTCCCAGCGGTCGGGCACGTATGTGAAGTGGGTGATGAGCACCCCCTCGTCGGCGATGTAGTAGTCCCACCCCTGCTTGCGGCGGTTCTCGAGAATCCAGTACTCGTTGTTGTTGAGGGCGGTGATTTGGATGGCCTGGTCGTTCTCGCGGTTTTTGCTGTTGAACACGGGCAGGGTGTACTGCGTGTTCTCTTGCGGGGTGATGTAGTCGAGCCAGCCCATGAAGTTCTTCTCGTAGGCGCTGTAGCCGATAGGCGTGTCGCCATCGACGGCACCGCCGTTGTAACAGCCGGTGTCCATCAGGCTCCACGAGCCCATGCCGTAGTAGCCGGAGCTGTAGCTGTTGGTCTCGTAGAAGTCGGGCAGCCCCAGGCAGTGCGAGTACTCGTGGCAGAAAGTGCCGATGCCGTCGAGCGTGGTGCCGTTGTCGTTGGAGCCGCCCACCTCGTTGAACACGGCGAACTTGTCGATGGTGATGCCATTGCGCGTCACCGCGCCTGAACCGTCGCCGTAATAGGCACCGGCCGAGAGCGACCACTGGCAAGGCCACACAGCATTGGGCACCACGCCGTAGGCCTGGGCCTCGCCCACACCGGCATAGACCACTATGCACACATCGGCCTCGCCGTCGCCGTCGTTGTCGTACTGGCTCCAGTCAATCGCGTTGCCGGCCTTGCTGATGGCTTCACCCACCATCCGTGCAACGCCCTTGTCGCTGCCGCCGGAGTTGCCGCCGTAGGTGGAGCGGTTGTTGTCGAGCGTGTAGATTCCATAAATGTCGTACTGCGGCGTGTACAGTCCGTTGCTCTGGTCGGTGAAATACTGAAGCACGCTCTTGGCGTTGGTCTTGTATTGCGCCTCGAACTTTTCCTTGGTGTTCGACATCTTTTTGTCCTTGTACTGCACCAAGATGATGGGCACGCGGGGCGAGCCGTTGTTAGGCACCTGCGTGGCCCGCCGGATTGGCGATGCCTGGCGGGTGCGGACACGGCGAGCGCCATTCGCTGTGGAACCGAACACAAACTGCCCCTCGTTCTGGGCCAGGAAGGCCTGCTCGGCGGCCGAGCGGCTGGCAGCATCGTGGGCGCGCTGTGTGGTGATGACACCCGAAGCACAGTAGTAAAAATCACCATCTGCGCCCCGCTCGATGGTCAGGCCATCGGCAGTGACTGCGCTGTGGAGAAACTCGTCACCCAGTTGACGCACCTGCAGTGTGGTGCCATCGCTCTGCGTGAACGTGAACAGCCCCGGCTTGGCCGGAATGGCTCTGGCTGGGACGCACATCAGCAGCGCACCCGCAACCAAACAGAAAATTTTCTTCATAAGTTGACAGTTAACTCAGTGTATGCTCAAAAATGAAAACGCAAAATTAGGCTTTTATATTTATTACGCCATCACCAATTAAGTAAAAAAATCGAAAAATCATGCAAACTCTCTTGTAAGGACGCGGATTGAGTTTCGGATGTGTGTGTCACATTTGTTGCCATAGCTGGTGGCCTGTGTTGGCAACTTGACAATGACAAAGGGCGTGTTGGCAGATTTTTGCGTTTTTTATACTGCTGTTTTTGGCAGTTTGTCGGCGATTAGCTAATTTTGCGGTTCACAACTGATAACCGATAACTATTGAGACATGAGAAAAACGGATTTTTTCCTGGCGCGTAAGTTGACAGTTGTCGCAGTCATTGCGCTGCTGTTGTCAAGCGCATCGCCTGCATGGGCGCAGGAATTGAACAAGCTCTCGATCAGCACGCAGATGTTCCTCGATGAGCAGGAGGGGCGCATCTCGTTCGACACCCCGGCTCAGATAACCAAGGCTCCGTCGCTGGCAGCCCCAAACACGCCGTTGCGGATAGCCAAGTGGGACCGCCCCATCGTGAGTCCCGTGAACAAGGCTGGCCGAGACTACATCTCGGCATTTGTCCGCGTCACCGACCGCTCGGCGGTGAGTGAGCTTGAATCGCTGGGCGTGGAAATCCAATGCGAGTTTTCAAACGGCACACTCTACACCACCCTCATTCCCATCGACAAGATTCGGTCGGTGGCCAAGGTGGCGCGTGTGACGCACATCGACGTGGCCAAAAAGCTTCGGCCGATGACCAACGCCGCCCGGCAGGGCACCAACGTAGATGACGTGCTCACCTACAGCGCGTCGGCACGTGCCGCCGGACTGCCCAATGCCTACGATGGCACGGGCGTGCTGGTGGGCGTGATTGACACAGGCATCGACTTCCAGCACAAGGCGTTCAAGGACAAGAACGGCAACAGCCGCATCAAGCGCGCCTACGTGGTGTCGACGTCGGGCTACTCCTATTCGGCCAAAGAATATGGCGACGGCCTGAGCAACGCCATCACCACATCGCAGCCCACCACCGACGACGACGAGGAGGATCACGGCACGCACACCAGCTCCACGGCCGGCGGCTCGAGCGTGGTGCTCAACGGCAGCACGACCACAGTTACCGACGACCACGCCAACGCCACCTACGGGGGCATGGCCCCTGGCGCATCGCTGTACCTGGCCGGCTGCGACTTGAGCGAGACCTACGTGGCCAACTCGTTCCAAAAAAATCTGCAACTACGCCGACTCCAAGGGGCTTCCCGTGGTGGTGAGCAACAGTTGGGGCTCGCAGGTGGGGCCGCACGACGGCACGGGCACGATGGCCGAGATTATCAACCAGTACTTCGGCGACACCCACCCGAACCACATCTGCCTCTTCGCCTCGTCGAACGACGCCGGCACCAACGGCTTCCACCTCTCGGGCAATGCCACCAGCTCGCAGCCGCTGGGCACGGTGATGAACTATAACACCGAATACGGCCTCTCCTACTACTACGGCATCCTGGCCAATGCATGGTCGCGCGCCACGGGTGTGAGCCTGCGCTGCCGTTTGATTGTGCTCAAGAGCGACGGCTCGAAAGTGACCGAGGTTGACGTGAACCCCACACAGACCGGCACCTCGGCCACCAGCGTGTCGGGTCTGAGCCGCTATGCCAGCGGCACGCTCTACGCCTACCGCAACTATGTGAGCAGCGAGAAGTCGCAAATCATGCTCTACACGCAGGGCCTGCAGCTCAACAGCGGCTACAAGCTGGCCGTGCAGTTCTACCCGGCCAGCGGCAGCACGGTAGTCGATATCTGGAGTGGGGCGGCCTACACCTATTATACAAGCACGCCATCGACAAGCGGTTATACATGGACGCGTGGCACCGACGACATGACCGTCAGCGACGAGTCCACCTACGTGAACGGCATTCCCATCGGCGCCTACTCCACCAAGAGCCACGTGACCGATTACCAAAACACCTCGCACAACCTGGGGTACACCGAGGGTGAGATAGCCTATTTCTCAAGCTACGCCACCGCCGACCAAAGTCCCACGGGGTTGGCCTATCCCTGGATTTGCGCCCCCGGAGCCACGGTGGTCTCGGCCGTGAACCACTACGACACCAGTGGCGATTACAGCTACCTCAATGGAAACTCGGACGAGCATGGTTTTTACCGCGTGAACACCGACAAGTCGAACCCCTACGGCTCGATGGAGGGCACCTCGATGGCCACGCCAGTGGCTGCCGGCATTGTCGCCTTGTGGCTCCAGGCCGCCCAGTCGGTGGGCAAACAGCTCACCGTGAACGATGTGAAGGAAATCATGCGCGAGACTGCCATCTCCGATTCCTACACCACCGGCGCACGCCGCACCCATTTCGGGAACGGAAAAATTGATGCCCTGGCAGGCATCCGCTACATTCTGGGTGAGGTCGTCGACAAGCCCCGAATCAATGTCACGTCCGACGCGCTCGACTTTGGCGAGGTGCCCGCCGGAACCACTGCCGTGCAAACAATCACCGTCACGGGCGTCAACCTGGAGGGCGACATTGAGCTGGCCTTGGATGGCACCGAAAACTTCACCCTCTCGAAAACCACCGTGGGTCAGGCCGCTGCCGAGGGCGAGGGCGCCACCGTCACTGTGGCATTCAAGCCCACCGCCAAGATTGCGGCCACTTACAATGCCACCATCACCCTCACCACCGAAGGAGCAAACACCATCACAGTCGCGCTCACGGGCAAGGGTGCCTATGTGCCTCCCGCACTCACCGCCACGCCCCAGCAGGTGTCGTTCGACCCGGTGACCGTGGGCGGCAGCGCCACGCAGACGTTCACCCTTGCCGGCACCAACCTGGTGGACAACGTGACGCTCACCCTCAACGACGAGGCCGGCGTGTTCGCCCTGAGCGACATGGCCGTGAGCCAGGCCGACGCCGCCGCTGGCAAGGGAGTCGCCGTCACATTCGCACCCATGGCCAACGAGACCTACACCGCCACCGTGCAGCTCGCCACCACCGACGGGCAGCCCATCACGGTGACGCTCACCGGCACCGGCTCGCACAATGCTCCCGCCATGCTCTCGGCCGACCCGGCCCGCGTGAAACACACCGCTTTCCGCGCCGACTGGAACGACGACACACCCGATGCCAACATCGACAGCTACACCCTGGAGGTGACCTATGTGCCACCACTCCAGTTGCTCGAGGAAGCCGACTTCAGCTCACTGGAGGCCTACTCCAGTTGGTTCTCGGGCCTGCGCGATGCCTCAAGCCGATATTCCACCTACCTGCCCTCGGGCTGGACCTGCACCTCGCCGCTTTACATCGACGACGGCCTCGTTATTGTTGGCAAAACGGTGGTAACCAAGACCTATAGCCTGCCGACAGGATTCGACAAGATTTCGGTGGTGGTGAGTGCCAAGCGATCGTCGAAGTCAAGCCGCAACCGCACGGTGAGCCTACAGGTGTCTACCTCGGGCAGCGGACAATCGCAGACGCAGAACATGGACACCAATGAGGCTGAATACACCTACGTGCTGCCCGCCACATCCAACGAGAAAATCACCTTCACCGGCACCAACTACCCTGGCATGACAAGCGTCAAGGTCTATGCCGGCGACGTCACCCAGGCCGGCAGCCGGCGTCTGATTGCCGCCAGCGAGACCGGCGACAGCCTCAGCCGCCTCATCACCGGCATCACCGATAAGTACTACACGGTCAATGGGCTCACGGCCGGCGGCACGTTCACCTACCGCGTCAAGGCACTGTACACCAACGCCAGCGAATCGCTGTGGTCCAATGCCGAGCAGGTCACCCTCGCGCAGGAACCCGACGCACCAGAGTATTTGCAAGGCGATGTGAACGGCGATGACGTTGTGGACATCAACGACGTGAACATTCTGCTCAACATCATCCTTGGCTACGACAACGCCGACAACTACGATGGCCGTGCCTACATTCTGGGCAATAGCACCATCGATGTGGCTGATGTCAACACCTTGATTAACATCATCCTCACAGAATAACGCCGTCCCCGTGTCACGCCGGCTTCGGCGCAAAATAATTGTGCATATCGCATTGTGCATTGTACATTATTGTGTAACTTTGCGCGAAATTTCAGCGACTAATTCAAAATGAAGCAAATTGCCTACGTTGCCGGCGTGGTTGCGCTGATGCTGCTCAGCGCCTGCGGCAATGTGAACGAGAGCGTGGAAAAAATGATTCCGTCCGATGCCACCGGCGTGGTGAGCATCGATGTGCCCGCCATCCTCAAGAAAGCCCAAATGAGCGACGATGGGCGGATTGTTGTGCCCGCCGACCTCTCGGAGGTCATCGACGCCAACGACGCGGCGCCCCTGTGCCAAGCCCTCACCGACCTGCCCGTGCTGGGCATCAACACCGAGGCCAAGGCTTACGCCTACTTCTCCGATGGCACCTTTGCCTCGGCCCTGCTTGTGCCATTGAGCGACGAGGCGGCTGCACGCAAGACCATCGCGGCCCGCGTGGGTGCCGAGTTCACCGAGCTGGACCAATTGAGCTGCCTCGCGAACCGCGACAACTTTTTTGCCGTGCACGACGGCGTGTTGCTGGCGGCCCGCGTGGGCAAGGCCGCCGAGGCCGAGAAACTGGCCAAGGCCGCGCGCACCCTCTACGACCGCAAGGGGCACAGCATCCTTGAGGTGGACCAGGCCAAGGACTGCCTGGACGCCAAGGGCGACATCAATGCCTGGTTCAAGATGGCCGGCCTCAAAGCCCTGCTCAAGCGCAACAAGAGCTACCGCGAGGCGGCGCAGCGCCTACCGCTCATCGAAGTTTTCACCGAGAGCGACATCGATGCCGTGACGTGCAGCATCAACCTGACCGAGCAAGACGCCCAGGTGACCACGAAATTCCTGGTGGCCGACGGCAGCGACTACCTCAAGCTCATGAACACCATCATTGCCCAGCCCGACGCTGCCGTGCTGAACGTGATTCCCAGCTCGATGGATTATGTGCTTGCCATGAGCGTCAAGGGTGGCCAACTGGTGCAGCTGCCACAAATCGAGCAGTTGCTGGCCTTGTTTGGCAAGCTGCCCCACATAGGTCGCCTGGACCTGAAAGGCATGCTCTCGACCATCGATGGCCCCGTGGCCGTGGCCCTGGCTCCCGACCCCTACTTGCAAGGCGAGTGGAACGCCGTAATTGCCGCACGCAGCACACAGCCTGGCAACGCGCTGCAAACCATCAGCTCCTTCGCGCAGTCGATGGGACAGGCACCCGAACTCTACGGCAACGAGTACGTCTATCAGTACGAGAACAAGATGATTAAAGTGGGCATGAATGGCCAGGTCATTTATCTCACGATGCTCAACTACGAGGCCACCGAATCGAATGCGGCTGCCGACGACGCGCTGTCTTCGTTGTTTGCCAGCACCCCATTGTCACTGGCGGTGAAGACCCACGTCGGCCAGTCCCAGGGTCGCTTCACCTTTGGCCTCACCGACCATGTGAACGGCCATGGCACCTATGTGCCTGCCGAGGGCGAGGCTTCGCCCACCCGGGCCTTGCTCAAGACCCTGTGCGCCATTCGCCCCGCAGCCGCCTACGACGACATGATTGACCCGGGCGAGGACAGCAGCGACAACGACTTCCTCCCCGAAGGCGTCAAGCTGCACCCGGTGAGGTGAGGTAGGAGGGATAAACGTGCCTGCTATAAATCGCGCCAGGCTTGCAATTGGCCATCGCTGATTTGCAGGTTTGTCGTGCCGGCGTAGACCACGTGAAGATGCGACGCATCTACATGTGCCAATGTTCCCCAGCGTTTTTTCACAAAAAATCAGCGGGTTACGAAAAAACGCACCCGCCGACTGATTCCATCACGTGAAATGCTGGGATTTTATGGTTAACACAAAATCGGGTTCTCGACCCGATTGAACTTTTCAAGGTCTACTTTGGAAACAACATGTATATAGTTACCATTGCTAAAGGTTCTCAAACCTTTGCGAGGATGATATTGATGATAATGTTCATGTCGTCCACATCGACGTTGCCACTATTGTCGACATCGGCATTACCTGGATAACTGTCAGGGGTGGAGTTTCCAAGGATGATGTTGATGCAGAGGTTCATGTCGTCGATATCCACCCTTCCGTCAGCGTTGATGTCACCACGCAATCCGGTGGACTTGCTGATGACCACATCCCGGCCATAGATGACACTGCCATCGGCATCATACACAAAGCCGGAGGAGTTGAAATATGCTCCTGCAGGCTGGGTGATGGCCAGGTTGTCGTTCAACACGGGTATGACATAATAGGTGGTGTAGCGCTGGCCGTTCATCGTCACTCTGGTGCTGGCACCGCCTATGGTCAGGCAATTGTAGTCGGTGCTGCCAGAATACCTGTAATTATAGATGGCCGCAAAGGCACCGGTGAGCTTCATCTGCACACCGCCCTGGATGTAGAGGTGGGCGCCCTTGGTTGTATCGATTAGTATGCAACTTGACGAATCGTTCACGCATTCAAGAGTTCCTGTTCCGGTGATGGTGGTCAAGCCTTCGATACTCATGGATTGCTTTGAGACTTTAGTCGGTCCACCT
>JAFSYB010000123.1 GCA_017443765.1 Muribaculaceae bacterium
ACTCGACGATGACCGCCGTCACCCTTCACGAGGGCCTGCGGTTCGTGGGCTACAACGCCTTTTACAACTGCCGCAAAGTGGGTGCGCTGACCCTGCCGGCCTCGCTCGACTCAATCAGCGGCGAGGCGTTCAACGGCATGGCGGGCGTGGCCTCGCTCACCGTCGCCGGCACCGACCGACCGCTGAAGATTATCGGCGCCCGCTATTACGGCAAGGGCGCGTTCAGCGACATGGACGGGGTGGAGGCCCACCTGGGCCGCGACATCGAGCTGGATTCGGTGGCCCGTCCGCCGTTCTACCAAAGCAAGATGGTATCGCTCACCATGGGCGATGCCGTGACCACGATGAACGACAAGGCATTTTATAACAGCTCGAAACTGCGCACGGCCACGCTCGGCTCCAGCCTCTCGCTCGTGGCCGATGACGCATTCGCCCACTGCCATGCCCTGGAGGGTATCGAGATTCCCGGCAGCGTGCTCACCATCGGCAAGGAAGCGTTCTACAACGACACGACGATGACCGCCGTCACCCTTCACGAGGGCCTGCGGTTCGTGGGCTACAACGCCTTTTACAACTGCCGCAAAGTGGGTGCGCTGACCCTGCCGGCCTCGCTCGACTCAATCAGCGGCGAGGCGTTCAACGGCATGACGGGTGTGAAATCGCTCACCGTCGCCGACACCGACCGACCGCTGAAGATTATCGGCGCCCGCCATTACGGCAAGGGCGCGTTCAGCGACATGGGCGTGGCCGTGGCCTATATTGGCCGCAATATCGAACTGGCCGACGACAACGTGCGGCCACCGCTTTACCAACTCACCACGATGGTCACAACCACGCTCGGCGACAAAATCACCCATCTGCACTCAGGATTCTTTTCGGGGTGCTCGGGGATACGGAACATTTACAGCAACAATGTTACCCCACCAGTGTGTGCAGCCGGCAATGTCGAGTTCTCCAACATTGACAAGAACCTGTGCTACGTGCATGTGCCCGGTGTGGCTCTGAATGCCTACCGCGAAGCCGACGGCTGGCGGATGTTCTTCGACCACATTGTGAGCGACGACATCATCGACGTGCCCGGCGACGCCACCGGCGACGGCATGGTGGACGTTGACGACATCAACGTGGCCATCAACATCATCCTGGGCGCGGTCGACTACCAGCCCGGAGCCGATGTCAACGGCGACGGCACTGTGGACGTGGAAGACGTGAACCTGATTATCAACATCGTCCTGGGCCGCGACTAACCCTGGCCACAAAGACAGCAAAAGCGCGGTGGGAACCTGATCCCGCCGCGCTTTTGCGTGTGCACATGAAAACCGCGTGAGTCCTGAATTCAGGCCTTCGATGCTTTGTTTTGCGTCACAAGCGATTCGTTATCGTTTCGGTAGTCACCCCGGCTCCAGTCGATGTGGTAGCCGATGGTGGCGAGCTGTGTCTCAAGCTGTTCAATGCCCTCGGCGGCCTCGGCTGCGGTGGCGGCCTTGCCGTCGTAGAGTGCGTAATGGGCGCGCATATCGGGCGGCGACAGATTGGGCATCACCACGTTGGCACCGGCCTGGATGCCCAGCAGTCGGCCTTGCGGGTGAATGGTGTTGAGTGCGGTGGTCGAGGGAATGAGCGCATGGGGCATCATCAGCCTGAAGATGGCATAGAGCCTGGTGGTGAGGTCGGCACTGCCCTGCGGGTGGTGGCCCAGCGGCGTGTCGTGCTGCGGCACGAACGGGCCAAGCCCCACCATGTGGGGGCGCAACTGCTCTATATATTGAATATCCTCAACCAGATGGGCGACGGTCTGCCCCGGACTGCCCACCATGATGCCCGTGCCCACCTGATAGCCGAGGGCCTTCAAGTGGTCGAGGCATTGCAGCCGGTTGGCTTGCGACATTTCCGATGGATGCAAGCATGCGTAGTGGAGGGCATTGTGTGTCTCGTGCCGCAGCAGGTAGCGGTCGGCCCCCGCCTGCCGCCACAAGGCATAGGCCTCGCGTGGCCACTCGCCCAGCGAGAGCGTGATGGCGCAGTCGGGCCATGTGGAGCGAATGTCGGCCACAATGTCGGCCACCCATTGCGCCCGGGCTCGCGGCAGCTCGCCGCCTTGCAGCACAAAGGTGCGGAAACCCAGTCGATAGCCTTGTCCGCAACTCGCCATCACCTGCTCACGGGTTAGCGTGTAACGAGACACCGCAGTGTTGCTGCGGCGGATTCCGCAGTACAGGCAGTCGTTGCGGCACACATTGGTGAGTTCAACCAGTCCGCGCACAAAGATGGCGTGGCCAAACACCTGCTGGGCCACCTCGCGGGCCTGCCGACGCAGAGATTCGGCCTCGTCATCGCCACAAGTGAGCAGTGCGGCGTAAGCGTCGCCGTCGAGGTGATGCGTGACACGCAAGGTGTCGACAAGAGTGCTGATTGCTTGCGACATGGCTTATGAAACGGCTCACTGACGTCCGCTGACGGCCACCTCGCGGCAGGTGCGGCCGATGAGGCCTTGCAGCACCTTGCCCGGCCCCAGCTCCACGGCCTCGGTCATGCCGTCGTGAGCCATGCGGAGTACGATTTGGCTCCAGCGCACGGGCGCGGTGAGCTGCTTGACCAGATTGACCTTGATTTCAGCCGGGTCGGTGTGCGGCAAGGCATCAACATTCTGGTAGATGGGGCACACAGGAACCGAGAAGTCGGCCGCGTCGATGGCCTGTGCCAGCTCGGCGCGAGCCGGCTCCATCAGTGGCGAGTGGAAAGCCCCGCCCACGTTCAGCGGCAGGGCGCGGCGAGCGCCAGCCTCCTTGAACTTCACGCACGCCTGCGCAATGGCCTCGTCGGTGCCCGAAATCACCACCTGGCCAGGGCTGTTATAGTTCGCCGGCACGCACACGCCGTCGATGGTGGCGCACAGCTCCTCAATCCTGGCGTCGTCCATGCCGATGATGGCGGCCATGGTCGATGGAGCGGCCTCGCAAGCCTTTTGCATCGCCAACGCTCGCGCCTCGACCAGCTTCAGTCCCTGCTCAAAGGGCAGCACACCGGCGGCCACCAGGGCCGAGAACTCGCCCAGCGAGTGACCAGCCACCATGTCGGGCTTGAACTCCTCACCCATCGTCAGAGCCAGAATCACTGAGTGCAGGAAAACGGCGGGCTGCGTGACACGGGTCTGACGCAAGTCCTCGTCGGTGCCGTCGAACATTAAGTCGGTGATGCGGAAACCCAGCACCTCGTTGGCTTTCTCAAACAACTCGCGGGCTTGCGGATTGCTGGCATAAAGCTCCTTGCCCATGCCCACAAATTGCGCCCCCTGGCCGGGGAATACGAATGCTTTCATAATTCAGTTGGTTAAATGACTAAATGCCAAAAAGATAGACATTGAAACACAAGCCATTGACTATGGTTAGAGCGCAGACAAGAACCCTTCCATTGCTTTTGCGCCTCGGTCAAATTGACCGGTCAACCTGATTTTTCCTTAAATGTCTAAATTTTTGAACTGCAAAGGTAGTCTTTATTCGCGACATGGCGAAATTTTGGCGAATTTATTCCAACAAATTCGGCCAAAATGCACACGAAATGCACACTTATAGTCAAAAAACGCTTGCCATATTGAAAAAAATCAGTACCTTTGTCGTTTGAACAAAACGGCAAATAAAACACAACTATGAACAGAAACCTACTCACCTTGCTGTGCTTGTTGGCCGCGCTGGGTTCGTGCCGAGCCCAGTGTGGCGTGATTGATGTGACCGACATTCTCGACCTTTTCAACTTTCGCCCCACGATTGCCGTGGGCGCGAACGAGGAGCGCGATGCCGCGGAACTGACGAGCCGTGCCGTAGCGGCGTTCACCACCCACGGGTTCACCCACGGCCTCACGGGCGACGGCTACGGCGGCCCGTGCGTGATAATCGACGGCTTCCACAAGGGCGGCACGGTGAACCGCGAGCAGTGCTCCTTTGAACCGGGAGCCGACGCCGACCAAGCGTGCGTGGTGGAGATGAGCGCGTGCAACAACGGCGACGTGAGCGACTACGAGCTGCTGATGAGCGTGCAGGTGTTCAGCAACCGCTCCGCCGCACTGGTGCTCCACCAGTTCAGCCAGCATGGGTTCTCACTGACCGAGATGCCGGCCGACGACGACCACTGCCAGCTGAGCAACGGCATGATTGTGGTGGACTTCGACCACGATGTCGACATCGATGCCGAGGGCTGGCAGTTCGTTATCCAAACCCGAGAACGCCGCAATGCCTACACCATGCCTGCCACCCCCGACGAAAAATACTATCAGGAGAATGAATAACGGATAATGCCGCATTGCGGTGCTTGTCTTTATGTTTATCGTTTACCGACAACCGACAACTTATGATACAGGAAGCAATTCTGTTGCTATTTGGCAACTTGGGCTCCACCGAGCTGATAATCATCGTGTTTGTGGTGCTGCTGCTCTTCGGTGGCAAGAAGATTCCCGAGCTGATGAAAGGCCTGGGCAAGGGGGTTCGCTCGTTCAAGCAGGGCATGAACGACATCGAGGAGGAAATCAAGCGCCCTACCGGGGAGGCCAACAACAACGAACCCTCGGACACCCATTAGCCTCCGAGCAAGAGAGGACACGTGATGGACGGGCAGGAGATGTCGTTTTGGGAGCACCTCGACGTGCTGCGTGGTGTGCTGGTGAAGATGGCCATCGTGGTTGTCGTGCTTGCCATCGGCCTGTTCGCCGCCATGCCAACCATTTTCGACGGTGTGATTCTGGCGCCGTGCCAGGGCGACTTCGCGCTTTACCGCCTCTTTGCCCGCGTCACCGCTGCCATTCCAGGCCTGCCGGTGTTTTCCACCGAGGGTTTTCATGTGGAGCTAATCAACATCCAGCTTGCCTCGCAGTTCTTCATTCACATGTCCACCTCGTTCTACCTGGCTCTTGTGCTGTCATTCCCGGTGCTGGTGTATCTGCTGTGGACTTTTGTGGCCCCGGCCCTGTACGCTCACGAGCGGCGCGGCGTGCGCACAGCCTTTGTGCTGGGCAATGTGATGTTTTTCCTGGGCGTGGCCGTGGGCTACTTCGTGGTGTTTCCCATCACGCTGCGTTTCCTGGCCGACTACCATGTGAGCGCGTTGGTGCCCAACCAAATCTCGCTCGACAGCTACATGGACACGTTCATGATGCTCCTGTTCGTGATGGGGCTGGTGTTCGAGCTGCCGTTGTTGTCGTGGTTGCTGGGCAGCCTGGGCGTGCTGCACCGCGAGTTCTTCGGTCGCTACCGCCGCCACGCCGTGGTGGCGCTGCTGGTGCTCGCAGCTTTCATCACCCCCACGGGCGACCCGTTCACGCTCACCATTGTGTTCCTGCCCATCTACCTATTGTATGAATTCAGCGCACTGCTCGTGAAGCCGGCCCCGGCGGCCGACTGCGAGGAGTGAGCATTTTTGTTTAATCCCTTTCTTAATTTGTTTTATTATGAAGAAGTTCGTATTAGCGATGTTCACCGTGGCCCTGGCAACCTGCTTCGTGGCCTGCAAGACCGACGGCACCAAGCCTGCCGGCGAGGGTGAGAACCAGCAAGAGCAGGTTGATGCCAAAGCACCCCTGCCCACCGTCACCATCGACGACATGAAGGCCCTGGTCGAGAAAGCCACCAAAGAAGGCAAGGACTGGAGCGAGGACCAGTGGAAGGATGCCATGCGCACGATGATGATTGGCATGAAGCCGATGTTTGACGCCTTGATGGAGTTCCAGAAGAAGAGCGAGGATCCCGAGACGAAGAAGAAACTCGATGAGGATCCCGCCGCAGCCCTTGCCGCACTGGGCGAATTGCAAAAAGCCATGGAGCAGTACAAGCCGATGGATGAGCTGATGGACCAGTTTAGCAAGGCCGCCGACGCCAGCCCAGTGGCCAAGAACATGGAGGAAGACACCGTGTGGATGAACAAGCTCATTGAAGAGATTGGCTTGCCGAAAGATGCCTTCAAGTGAGCACCGAGAGAGGCTGACGCAAACTAAGGAGCTAAGGGTTCTAAGGCCTCTAAGGATTCTAAGTGGATTGCGCATTGCGCCACTTAGAGCCCTCAGAGGCCTTAGAATCCTTAGCCCCATTTAGCCCCCACTCAACTCTTTCCGTTTAGCACGATGTTGATAATCGCGTTCATGTCGTCCACGTCCACGGTGCCGTCGGCGTTTAGGTCGGAGGCTGTTTGGGTTGGGACACGACCCAGAATGATGTTGATAATCATGTTCACATCGTCGATGTCGATTAGTCCGTCGCCGTTCAGGTCACCCGGCAGGCTATCGTTGGCCTTGTCGCGATAGAAGAAGATGGCATCGAAATTCAGGTCCACGCCCTCAACGCCGCCGCTGAGGATGGAAATCACGTTGTCGACATAGTTGCTGGCATTGGCAAACACCGGGTTGGCCCTGGCTGCAATCTCGCTGTAGGGGATGTCGAAGGCGTACCACTCGCCATCGCGCTTGAAGTCGCCCAGCAGGCCGTAGATTTTATCACCGTCCACAAACAGTGCCTGCCCCAGAGCGAAGTGCGCGGCCCCCACACCGATGGCGTGCGAGACGTGCTGCGCGTCGCTGCCCTTGAATGCCAAGTGCAGCGTGAAGCTGTCGTCAATCATGCCCAGGTCCTTGCCCGTGCCGTTGCCTCCCGTGCTGGCAAATCCCAGCCCGGACCAGCCAATGCTGCCCACGGTGAGCGAGGAGTAGCCCTCGCGATAGCCAAACGAGTTCACCCCCGTGGCCGTACCGGCGTTGTAGGTGCCGTCCCAGATGTAGAGGAAGTGATTGCGGCCGTCCACGCGGTAGTCGGCCAGCGTGCACTCCTGAATCTGCCGTGCCTCCTCGGCTCCCAGGGCAATGAGCACGTAGTCGGTGTGCGCCGCGAGGTCAAACGTTGGGTTCCCCTGCTCGTCGAGGGCCTTGCTGCCGTAGCGCCCCAGCTCCAGGTCATAGCCAGGCTGCTGCCCCTCGTCGCTGTGGCGGCGGTAGAAGAACACGTTGTCGAATTGTAGCTCGGCACCCTCGGCACCGCCGCTGAGAATCGACAGCACATTGCCCACATAGCTTGCCGCCTGCCCCTCGAAGGGGTCGCCGGCCATCGCACGCAGCACCGCGAACGGGATGTCGAAGCTGTACCACTGCCCGTCGCGCTTGTAGTCGCCCAGCATCACCGGCCCGGTGGTGGCGTTGCCAATCACAAACTGCGCCGCGCCCACGCCCACGGTGTGGCACGTGTGGCGCAGCAGGTCGGTGCCGCGCATGGCCAGGTGCAGGTAGTAGGTGTCGTCGAGCATGGTCAAGTCTTTACCAGCGCCCTGCGAGGCATAGCCCAGCCCCGACCAGCCCACGGCGTTCACCCGGTAGCTGTTCCACGGCTCGGCCAAACCGAAAGAGTTCACCCCCTCGGTTTCCTGAGCGGTGTAGGTGTTTTCCCAAACGTAAAGGAAGTTGTTCACATTGTCCACGCTGTAATTGGCACGGATGCGGTCGCCCATCTGGTCCATCACGCCCTGGCTGGCGCCGATGACCACGTAGTCGTAGGCATCATCGAAATCAAAAGTCGTGCGCCCATATTCATCAAGCGAGCGGCTCGCATATTGGCCAATCACTGTGGTGGTGTCCTCGTCGGGCAGGTCGGTGTTGACGTTGGGGTTCTTGTAGAAGAAGATGTTGTCGAATTGCAACTGCGCCCCGGCGTTGCCGCCACTCAGGAAATAGAGCACGTTGTCCTTCACGGCAGCCATGTCGGGGTAGAGCGGCGTGGCCAGGTTCTTGAGCACGCTCACCGGGATGTCGAACGAACACCAGCGTCCGTCGCGCTTGTAGTCGCCCAGCACGGGGAGCGTCTTGTTGCCATCGACAAACGGTGCCGCGCCCAGGGTAAACGCCGCCGCACCCACATACACGGCCTGCGCCGTGTGCATCAACGGGTCTGTGCCGCGCAGGGCCAGGTGCAAGATGTAGCCGTCGTCGTCGAGCATGCTCATGTCCTTGCCCGTGCCGCTGCTGCCGGTGCTGGCGTAGCCCAGCCCCGACCAGCCCACCGAGTTCACCCGGTAGCTGTTCCACGGCTCATCGAGGCCGAATGAGTTCAAGCCCTCGGTTTCCTGTGCGGTGTAGGTGTTCTCCCACACATAGAGGTAGTTGTCCACATCGTCCACGCTGTAGTTGGCGCGGATGCGGTCGCCCATCTGGTCGATCACGCCCTGGCTGGCGCCGATAACCACAAAGTCGGTGGCATGCTCAAAGTCGAACGTCGGCTGGTTGCTGTCGTCGAGCGACAAGGAGCCGTAGGCTCCCAGCTCGGTGGTGGTGTCCTCGGGCACCTCGGGGTCTTCCCCACCCTGGCTTCCGCCGGGCGTGGTATAGTCCTCCTCGCCGGCCTTTTGGTACACGCGCACGTAGTCCACGCTCATCGTGCGTTCGCCGCTGGCCAGCGCGGTGATGCCGCTCGACTCGAAAATGCCGGGAATGTTTCCGCCCACAGCCATGTTGAACAACAGGAAGAACTGCTTGTGGAAGTAGTTTCCCGCCGAGTTCTGCTGCGAGGTGTCGCTGATGCTCATCTCAAAATAGGGCGAAGCCTGGTCGTCGAGATACATAGCGATTTTGTTCTCGTCCCACACGAGTGTGTAGAGGTGGAAGGCGCCGTCCTGCAGGCTGTAGGGCGCCGTGGTGTTGCGCGAGTACATCGGGTGCTGGCCGTTGGTGTAAGGTCCCCAGTGGAGTGCGCTGATGAAGAAGCGGTCCTGCGTGCCGGCAGCGATGCCCTGACTGCCACCGGCCTCGAGCACGTCGATTTCGCCGCAATAGGGCCAGCCCGCGCCGGTGCTCATGTCGTTGCCCATCAGCCAAAAGGCCGGCCACAGGCCGTTGGCCGTCGACGGCAGCTGGATGCTCGCCTGCACGATGCCGTGCTTGAAGGCCACCTTTCCCATCGAGTTGATTCGCCCCGAAGTGAACGAGCGGTTGCCGTAGCTCTCGCGTCGCGCCGTGAGGCGCAACGCCCCGTCGGCCACACGCACGTTGCCGCGGGTGTAGTACTGCAGCTCGTTGTTGCCGCCGCCATCGCCATTCACCTCCACGTTCCACACCTGGGTGTCGAGCGCGTTGCCGTCAAACTCGTCGCTGAACACCAGCTCGTAGCCGTCGGTCGACGGTGCGCGGTGCAGCATCTGCCCGCCAGCCGACAACCACAGCACCGGCAGCAAGGCCATAATCATTCGCTTTTTCATCACATTATTTAATTTATAGATTTCCAAGCGACAAAGGTACGACTATTTCCACAATCAGCAAATCATTTCTCAAAAAAAAGAATCCACTGTCGCTCACCGTGACATTCATGGGTCACGAAACGGCTCGGGGCAACGCCATGCCGACTTTCCCGCCCAAATGCCTATTGGAAACAATAGTTTTTGCAATATTGTGTAATTTTTACGCCAAAAAATTTTGCGCAATGGAAAAACCGCCGTACCTTTGCGGCGTAAAAATTACACAAGCGATGGAAACTCAAAACCTATTCTGTTATCCACACCCCCACCCTGCGGTGACGACCGACTGCGTAATCTTCAGCTTCGACGGCATGCGGTTGCAGGTGCTGCTCATCGAGCGCGGCATCGAGCCCTTCAAGGGGCGTTGGGCGTTGCCCGGCGGCTTCGTGCGCATCGACGAAAGCGCCGACGAGTGTGCGCGGCGCGAGTTGCGCGAGGAAACCGGCATTGCCGAGTGCTACATGGAGCAGCTGCAGGCGTTCTCGGCCGTGAACCGCGACCCACGCGAGCGCGTGATCACCATCGCCTACTACGCGCTGGTGCGCAACCAGGAGGTGGTGGGCGGCGACGACGCCGCGCGGGCACGCTGGGTAGCCCTCGACGATGTGCCGCCGCTGGCCTTCGACCACGACCACATCTTGCGCGTGGCGCTCACCCGCCTGCGCCAGGACATCCATTTCAAGCCCATTGGCTTCGAGCTGCTGCCCGAGCAGTTCACCATGAAAGACCTGCAGATGCTCTACGAAGCCATCCTTGACGTGCACTTTGACCGACGGAATTTCCACAAAAAAATGATGCACCTCGACTTGCTCATCGCCACCAACGAAACCACACGCCAGTCGCCCAAGCGCGACGCCATGCTCTACCGATTCAACGCCACCAGCTACGACCAGCTCAAGCAAAAAGGATTCCGTCTTGAATTTTGAAGCCTTCACAAACCCACCACATCTATCCATCTACAAACCACAACACACATCCTGCTAAACACATTTATTTATTCACACCTAAACACACATTTATTATGGAACACAACCCCAAGAGCAAAGTGCAGGTTCACAACCTGCTCATCATCGACGAGAGCGGCTCGATGTCGCCGCTGCGCGAGGCCACTATGAGCGGCGTGAACGAGGTGCTTGACACCATCCGCCAGGCCCAGCGCGACTATAGCGAGTCGCAAGACCACTACGTAACCATTGTCACCTTTAACTCGCACGGCGGCGACCCGGTGCACACGCTGTTTGACGATGCCCCCATTGCCCGGGCGGCATTTGCGGAGTACAATCCCGGCGGCGGCACGCCGCTGTACGACGCCGTGGGCATCTCGCTCACACGTTTGGAAAAGCGCATGGCCGCCGACGAGATGGCCACCGCCGTGGTCACCATCGTGACCGACGGCATGGAGAACTCCTCGCGCGAGTATACGCTCGCCCAGGTCAAGGCACTCATCGAGCGGCTCACCAAGCAGGGCTGGACATTCTCCTATATGGGAGCGTGCCACGACGTGAAGCGCACGGCCACCACCCTGGCCATCACCAACGCCATGGAATTTGCGCACGATGTGCGCGGCACCCAGTCGTCTTGGAGCCGCGAACGCGGCTCCAAGATGGCCCACTACCGCCGCATGAACAGCGAGATTGACGAGTTGCGCGGGTTCTCGGCCAGCGAGCGCGCCGAGCGGTGGTTCAATTACAACAGCAACTACTACACCGGCCGTGTGACACCGCACATGGTCAGTCAGTTGGCTCCCGGCGAGGTGTTTGTGTTCGGCAGCAACATCCATGGCAACCACAACGGCGGAGCCGCCGGATATGCCCTGCACCATTTTGGAGCCGTTATGGGCCAGGCCGAAGGGGCTCAGGGCAGTGCCTACGCCATTCCCACCACCGATGGCGTCCACCCGTTGCCGCCCAACTTTGTCGAGCAGGCCGTGCGGCGGTTTATCCGCCACGCCGAGGCGAACCCCGACACGCGCTTCCTGGTCACCGCCGTGGGCTGCGGCAACGCCGGCCTCACCCCCACGCAAGTGGCGCCCATGTTCCGCGATGCTGTGAGCCTGAACAACGTGGCCCTGCCCGCCGAGTTCTGGCAAATTCTGGGTGTCACCCTGTAACCACGCCACACGTGAGCCGAGGTGGCACTCAAGGCGGCACACAAGCATACACTTATATTATCGTGACCCACTATGGTTCACACGCGAAATGATGTAACTCCCGCTGCCATAGCGCGAAGAGGCACGCCCACGCATTAACCATCATTTATACCTGGCTGTGCGATGGTCTGCTATCGTTCCGCTCCAGTTGAGGCCATGCGCGAAGTCGTACACATTGCCATCGCAGTCGTGATAAGGGGTCAAATCGCACGGCACATCTTCGCGCTGACGCTCAACAGATTCCATGTCGGCCGGCATTTGGAATGGCAATAACCCTTGTGGCTCGAATTTGCCGGAGATGATTTCCAGTTTGGCTTTGTTTTGAATGCCGAAGCACAGCAGAATGGCGTCGGCCGACTGCTCCAGTTCGGCAAGCACGGCAGGACGATTGATGTTAATGGTGACAATCACCGGTTTGTGGCCCATCAGGCGCTTGGTGTCGAGCGTCAGGTCGAGGTCGTCCTCGTTGTGTGTGGTGACGGTCTTGCCGCGATAGCTGCGGTCGGTAAAAGGCTCCTTGGGGTCGCCCCCGGCAATGCTCGGCTTGCGGGCAGTCGACGCCGTGTAGGGGCGATATTGCAGGCTGACGGGGACATACCCGTTGCCACCGGCCTCGAGGTCGGCCCTGGAATAACCGAATCCCCCCAGGGGCTCGTCAATATCGACTAAAGCGAAATCGGCAAGTTCAGGCCTGTCGACCACAGTAAAGAACTGCTCCAGCAACTCGCGCCGGATGGGATAATCGCACCGCTCGTCGTATTTCTCTCCCCAGAATCCCGTCATGGCCGGATAACGGCGTTTTGGCAAATAGACGCGTGCATTGCGGGGCAAGGGCAAGCAATGGTTGTGATTCTTGACCATCACCACCGAGCGCAGCTGAGCCTCGTAGCCCTCCTGCATGAACTGGGGGTTGCCAACGATGTGCGCGGCCTCGTCGGGGTCGACATAAGGGTTTTCGAACAGGCCAAGGCGGAAACTATTCAGCAGCAACCGCCGGGCACTGGCTTCAAAACGCTGGCGCGCGCTTTGCTCACCAAAATCGCGCACCCACATTGCGTAGGCTTCGACAACCGGTGCCTTGTCTTGGTTGCCGCCGAACTGGTCGACGCCCGCCCGCAGGGCGCGGTAGTGCCGCTCGGCAACAGTGAGATGCTCAACGCCCCAGGGTTTGCCCCAATGCTTGTCGACGGCGGGATAGTCGCCAGTCACCACCCAGTCGGTGCACACCACCCCATCGTAGCCGCAGCGCCGGCGCAGCAATTCGGTGATGATGTAAGGGCTGTAACTCATTGCCACATTGTCGCCCCCCGGGTCAATGCCCCAGGGCACCGTGTAGAACGACATCACGGCACTGGCACGGCCTGTGCCATCATCAAGGCGGAATCCGCCGTCAACAAATGGCCGCAGCCGTGTTTCAAACATGGCTCCCGGATAGACCGCGAATTTTCCGAAACTATAGTGAGAATCGCGTCCGCCCTCTTCCGACCCACCGCCAGGCCAGTGCTTAATCATGGCGTTGACACTGTGATATCCCCAACCGTTGGCAATGAGTGCGTCGCCCTTGCTTGTTTGGAAACCATCGCAGTAGGCTCGCACGTAGTCGGTTGCCAATCGTGGGTCTTCGGTGAAACAGCCGTGATTGCGACGCCATCGTGGGTCGGTGGCGAGGTCGGCCTGTGGCGACAGCGCGGTGGTGATGCCCAGCGCACGATACTCCCGTGAGGCAATCTCACCAAAACGTTTCACCAATTCGGGATCCATGATGGCCCCCATGCCGATGGGTCGAGGCCACAGCGAAATCTGTCCGCCGGCACCGGCCAGGAACTCATCGGCTGTGCCAGTCTCGTTGCGCGGGTCGCTGCTGTTGTTGGCCGGAATGCCATGTCCGAGGCCTTCGACAAAGGCTTGCACCCGGTTGTTCCATCGGGCAGCGGTGGCGGGACTTTCCACCTTAGTGACAAGGACGGCCCGCACATGGTCGTTCTTGAGAAACATTTGCTGCACATCGGTCAGTTCCCAGGGCTGGGCACCGCTCTCGGTGAAAGTTTTTCCACCATAAACGGCACCGACCGTTTGGGGAATCGGTTGATGCCCGCTGTAGAGCATCAGTCCTGCGATTTCTTCAATCGAGAGCCGCGAAGCGAGGTCGCTCGCGCGCTCCTCGGCGCTCAACCGCCAGTCTTCATACGGCTCAAGAATGCCGCTGCCATTCAAGTCCTTGAACGCAAGTCCATCGACGACAAGGATTCCCACGCCGCTGTCAGGGCTGTAGCCCAACACCGGGCCGCCAGCTTGCAGCACAAGGTTGTAGCTTTCTTTTTCTATTGTGGTAAAATTCTTTGTGTTCATTTCCGAATTGCCCATAAGCACACAGCAAGCCATGCCTGCGGCCATTAAAAAATTGAGATTCTTCACTTTGTTTCAAACAGCTATGATGCGTTTCCAAAACGCAAAAGTACATATTTTTTCTCAAACCAAAGCAGCTTTTTAATTATAATCACATGGAAAGGCAACCTACACTGACCTTCACTGAATTTTCACTGAATTTTTGCAAGCGAATATCCAGGGACTCTTCATGGCGCAAGATATTGTTGGGTCTACCACACCCGACGTGTTAACAAACATTAAATACAATGAGGGTGATTGTTGATTTCGCAAAAATTAGGTAATTTTGCAAGCGCATAGCGGAGTTTCGTTGAAGGGTTAAATCGGGTTCTCCCCTCAACGCGATTCAGAAACTGGATCAATGGAACCCACCTCGAAAAAACAATCTATAGGGGATTCGCGAGAATCGGTCTATTTCGACACTTCAACCAAATGAAAACAATGATTTATCGAATCGCGTTGTCGCTCATGGGTTTGCTGCTTGCTTTCGGTGCGTCGGCCATCAACGGCACCTACAGCGACCCGGGCGGCGGCACCTATTGGTGCAACGTGTATGTGCACGACGTTGGTCACGGCAAGTCCTACGGCTGGTGTACCGGCGACAGTGAGGACGCCAAGATGAACGAGTTCCGTGGTTTCGAGTGTTCGAACAACGGCAAAGTGACGACCCAGAACCCATGGGTCTACTTCAAGTTCCGTTACAACAAGAAGCAAAGCAAGGACTACGACTACAAGGGGTCGTCGCAAGAGGTCTATGTGATGTTGCACGACGGCTCGTTGCACAAGATTCTCGAGGCGACTTCGAGTTGGAGCCAAACCGACAAGAGTTGGGGCCTGGTCAACTGCTCGTGGGATGGCGAGTGGTTCTACGTGCGCTACGCGCCCAACGAGCGCGGTATGCGCGAGGTGGGCGCCCTGCAGGTGGAGAGCGACAGCAAGTACTACCAGAGCAACTTTTGGCACAGCGACTACTGGTTCTTCGTCCGTGCCCGATACCTGAAGGGCATTGACTTCAGCGATATGTCGCGTGCCCGCGAGGCCAAGATCGAGTGGACGGCCCCCGACAAGGTCAAGGTGAGCGCCGACAACAGTTGGCTGCCGTCGTCGATTGGCAACGGCGTGACCAACTTCACGTTCACCACCTCGTATAGCGCGTCGGTGTATGTGCCGAGTACGGGCAAGACCTACAGTAGCGCGTCGTTCAGTGCCAAGAACCGCGGCACGGGGTCGGCCGAGCTGAAAGTGCCGCTGGACCAAGACTTCACCGTCAACGTCACCCGCAACACCCAAACGGGGTTCACCTTTGAGGTGGGTGGCGACGTGAGCCAGAACCTGAACGAAGGCGCCAAGCAGTCGGTGAGTTTCGTCAACAAAATCAACCGCATCTCCGCGTCGTTCAACCAAGTGGAGGGCACGTCGACAATCACGTGGGAGGACAGCTACCCCAGCAATCAGGGCGAGTATCAGGTCTACCGCACGCTGCTCGACGAGTTCGACAACTACGAGGGCAACCGCGAGTTCATCGGCACCACCAAGAATAAGAGCTTTACCGACAACAGCTCCCATGGGTTGGAGTACGGCAAGCGCTACCGCTACGAGGTGTTCATGAAGCAAAGCTCGTGGGGCGACATCAACATCCCGTCCAACCCCGATCCGCTCAGTGTGGTGAAAGCCGTCGAGGTGCGCACCGGCACCCAGCCCGTGATTCCGCTCCACCTCGTGCAGGATGTTGACGTGACCGACGACTTGAAGTTTGACTGGAGCTTTGGCAATGTGCCCAAGAGCGAGAACGACATCACCTTTAAGGTGCACCGCATCGAGCAGAGCGGCACCATCACTCGCAACTACACCGAGGTCACCGTGCCTCGCACGGCCGGCAAAGCGTCGTTCACCGACGACCGTCCCGCCTCGCGTTGCTCGCTGTACGGCTACTTCCTGCAGCTGGACCTTGCCGACAACAAGGTACACCTGTACAGCGACACCGTCTATGCCCATGTGCTGGGCAGTTCGCGAGTGAAGACGCTCGACGTGACCAAGGGTACCAAGGGCACCGACGTGGTGGTGACGTGGACGGCACAGCAGGTGGGCACCGATGCCACAACCTACGACATCCAGCGCCGCTTTGTCGACAGCAACAGCGAGTGGGTGTCGATTCGCAAGGAGGAAGGCTCCAAGACCACCTACTCTTACACCGATGGCACCGCCGAGCCGGGCCGCTACTACGAGTACCGCGTGGTGGCCTACGCTCCCGACTGCGACAATGGTGCGGTAGTCATCAGCAACGCCATGATTGATGTGGGCTTTGCGCGCGCCTCGGGTGTGGTGAGTGGCCGCGTGCAGTACGAGAGCGGCACCGCGGTATCTGACGCCCGCGTGACCCTGTCGTGCGAGAGCGATGCCAAGGTGGGGCAGTTCACCCACAGCCGCGCCGTGCTCGAACCAGGCAACGCCATTACGTTCAACAACCTTGGCGATGTAGTGAACGACCACAAGCCCTTCACCCTGCAGATGTATGTCAAGCCCGACAGCACCGCCAGCGCCATGACACTGATGAAGGCTCCTGTGCGGCTCGACTTGAACTACAACAACGACAAGCAACTGTTTGACCTCATGATGAACAACACCGTCGCCGGCGGCATACCCGCCGACGAGTTCTCGCAGGTGTCGCTGCGCTGCGACGGCGACAAGGTCACCGTCCTCACCGCCGGCAACCCCCGGGCTGTAGCCGACGAGAGCGCCAGCGCGGCACCCGAGTATAGACCCAAGGAATACGGCCCGATGCTAATCAACGATAACGGCTCCTCGTTTGACGGTTGGGTTCTGTCAGATGGCGAAGGAGTTCCCTGGATAATTGAAGATAATGCTTTCTGTTCGAGTTACCACTCTTTAAGTGCCTATAAGGACGTTACGGTCAGACCATATATGATTGGAGCGACGGTCACGGCTTCGGTCATGGTGGCGTCACCTTGGGGTGCCCGTGATTGTACGGTTGATGTGATTATTTTGGGAGAAAATAACGAAACAATAGAAACTCAAACCATCTGTAACGACAAATCAACTCATGGTGAGTGGATTACTTACACCAAGAGTTTCACAATTCCTTCGGATGCCATCACACTTCGATATATCATCTATGCTAAAGACTCTCCCGGTTGGTCAGGCTACTACGGTCCCCGCTTCCGCTTTATGAAGATGAAGATAACCTCGGCATACGAGGTGAACGGACTGGACGGCAACGACTGGGTGCTGCTGCCCGACTTCACCGGCAACGTCGACGAGATACGCCTGTGGAACCGTGTCCTCACCACCGAGGAAATCACTGCCGATGTCGACCGCATAATCAGCGGCGAGACCGAAGGCCTGAAAGCCTACATCACCTTCGACGAGGGCTTGGAGGAGTACGCCTTCGACAGCTCGTGCACGAGCGGCGTGCCCAACGGCCACCACGTTGTTGTGGGCGACAACTCACGCCCGAGCGACATCGTTCCGAGTGAGAACCAGCTGTCGTCCTACGGCGTGACCAACGACAAGGGCGAGTATGAGATTCGCGGCATTCCGTTCACGGGCAGCGGCACGCGCTACAGCGTGGCGCCCACCAAGGGCATCCACAAGTTCTCGCCCACGAGCCGCTCGGCCTTTATCGGCGGCACAGCGCTGACGATTAACAATGTTGACTTCACCGATATGTCGAGCTTCAAGGTGAGCGGCACCGTGCGCTACGCCGGCACGACGATACCCGCCGACAGTGTGAGCTTCTACGTCGACGGCACGCCGTGCAACAAGAACGACAAACTCATCGTTAGCGATGCCAACGGCGAGTACGAAATCTCGGTGCCTATCGGCAGGCACTACATCGAGGCCCGCCGCAGCGGTCACACCTTTGTTGACGGTGGCCGCTATCCGGCCGGAGCCGACACGACCTACGAGTTCCTCGAAGACACCCACATCGACTTCTATGACACCACGCTGGTGAGCCTTGCCGGCCGTGTGGTGGGTGGCGAGACCCAGGGCCAGGTGCCGCTGGGCTACGGTGCGAGCGAGAACAATATTGGCCAGGCGGTGATCACGCTGAGCGCCCTCGACCACCCGCAGCGCATGCTCAACGCCGTGCGCGTGGTTGACGGCACCACGGTGACGTGGGCACCCAACAGCGAGAGCTTAGCCGTGGAGAGCGCCAGTATCGACATCAACAGCACCGCCTTGCGCAATGGCGGCACGGTCGACGATGCCAAGTACATCACCATCACCACCGACGCCAAGACGGGCGAGTTCAGCGCGCTGGTGCCGCCGCTGCGTTACCGTGTGGAGAGCGTGAAGTTCCCCAACAACAAGCAGGTGGAGCAGGACGAGATGTTCCGCAGCATTCCCGCTATCGACATCACCAACCCCAACGACACCATCATCCCCGACACGATGTACTACGCACCCCAGAAGGCGCTGCCGCTGTTCAAGTGCAACCGCAAGCTGATGCTCACCTACCGCAGCCAGCCCGTGCTGGACATCACCCAGGAGGGAGCCCCCGAGGGAGCCTTCGGCACCGACACCCTGGTTGTGCGCGATGCCGGGCAGGATCTCAAGTTGGCTCTGTACGACTACGACGAGGCGACAAAGAAAGTGACCTACAACTACGGTTATCCCTTGTTCCAGACGGGTCGCACCTACAACTTCAAAATCAAGGCCTACGAGCCTTACGTCAACTACGACGTGGACAAGGAAGGCAAGGTGTACAAGGACTTGCTGCGCGATTCGGTCATCACATTTGACAACGAGCTTGGCGCGGCGGCAGTCATCTCGGCAACCGACACCGTTGCCGAGGGTCATCAGCTCAGGCGCGGCGACCTGCTCAAGCTGGATTCCGAGCAGGTGCAGCTCGATTCGATTGGCGAGGGCACCTACAAGTGGATTGCCGGCCTGCCCAATCTGACGGCACCCTACACGCGCAACATGAATGCCTCGATAGTCATCAACAACCAGACGCGCACCTGGAGCCACGATGGCTTGACGGCTGTGCTGCTGGGTGTGATACCAACGGGCAACAACTTTATCACAGCCGGACCCAGCCGAGTGCAGATGGTGCTGCGCGACCCACCGGGCGATGCCTCCAGCGCCACCTGGGCGACCGACAGCGTGACCTGCGACTACACCTACACTGTGCGCGGCGTGCACAACAACAGCGAACTTGGCGTGGAGGTGCCGTTGGACTACGAGATTGGCATAGCCACCGGCGCAATCGCCTTCTACAAAATCACCTACAACCAGGTCATCAACGAGAACTACGGCTACTGGAAGTATGACGTCAACAAGACATGGGACAACCACACCGCGGTGACTTATACCAACAGTCAGTCGACATCGACCAGCTCTGCCCCACAGTATGTGGGCCGCGACGGCGACGTGTTTATCGGCTACTCAACCAACTATATCATCGGAGCCGCCGACAAGGTGGGGCTCTTCAAGAAGGACAACGGCTCGTGGGGCATCGGCATGGAGGAAACGATGTCGATGGACGAGAAGTTCAATACACACTTCGAGTACTCACAAAAGTATATCGAAACCACGCTGTTCAACAACATCAAGCGCACCCGCAACACGATGCTCAAGCACATCACCTCGGCAGCCGAAATCGAGGAGAACCCGGCTGTGCCCACCTACTATACCTACCTCAGTGCCAACGACGCCAAGTACGGCACGAGCAACAACGACAAGACGACGTGGGGCGCCCAAGCCAAGAACGGGTATGACGGTCCGAGCTACTGGGCACGTTTCCCGCAGGGCTATGAGGGTTGCGACAGTGTGCTTTGGTGCAACGAGATCATCGCACAATGGAAGCAGAAGCTCGCCGATAACGAGGAGGACAAAATCAAGGCCTTTGGCGATGCCAAGTACAAGCTGGGCAACGAATCGTTTGAGCGTGGCGTAACGGTGACCAAGAGCACCGGCAGCAGCACCAAGGAGGTACACAACTCGGTAGAGCAGTTCACAACAAGCATTGCCTACAAGGGCAAGCACGGCTACCTGCTCGACAAGATGGGCGTCGTCATTGTCAGCAACACCGAGATTGGCTATCACCAGACCAAGTACGACGTTGACGAGACGACGAGTACCGAGCGATTCTCCTACACGCTCAACGACACGCAGCGCGGCAATGCCCACACGGTGGATGTCTTTAAGTCGCCGCACAACTGGAGTCCCATCTTCCGCACGCGTGGCGGCCAGACGCGCTGCCCGTATGAGGGCGAGACGCGCACCAAGTACTACCGCCCGGGCCAGCAGCTTGACTATGCGACGATGAAGAGCGACAACCCGCACATCTCGATGCCGTTGCGCAACATCACCGACATTCCCGCCGGCAGCGAGGCCCAGGTGCAGATTGTGCTCACCAACGAGAGCGAGACGCGCGAGGCGCTCACCAGCGTGGTGATGTACGTTGCCAGCGAATCCAACCCCAACGGCCTGCAAATCTCTATGGACGGCCAGCCCCTGCTCAACGGCACCGAGCTGTGGATTGAGCACGGCGTGAATCTAATCAAGACGCTCACCATCAAGCAAAGCGACCCCTCGATACTGGACTACGACAGCGTGAAGATTGTGATTGCCAGCTCGTGCGACCCCGTTGTGTGGACCTACGAGGATGTGGAGTTCAGCGCCCACTTTGTGCCGGCGGCTCCGCCCGTGAAGCTCGCGCTCGACA
This sequence comes from Muribaculaceae bacterium, assembly GCA_017443765.1. Classification (GTDB taxonomy): domain Bacteria; phylum Bacteroidota; class Bacteroidia; order Bacteroidales; family Muribaculaceae; genus Sodaliphilus. The sequence continues at coordinate 20,478 of JAFSYB010000123.1, forward strand.
AGAACATCGTGAACCTGCTCGGCGTGACCACCGGCAACGATGTGCATGTGACCATCAGCGACATCAACCGATTGTTTACGGGGCTGAGGGGCATCAGGCTCAAGTACCGCTTTGTGGGTGACAACAATTGGATTACCGCCCATGAGTGGATGACCAAAGCCGAGTATGTGACCAATGGCGGCGAGGGCGGCAGCCAGTCGCTCTTGCCCGACGACAGTGCCAACATCCCCTACACCCTCAACCTGCCCGCCATCGACGGCACCTACGTTGTCGCCGCCGAGAGCTTTTGTATGTACGGCAACACTGAGTATGTCAACACCACCGCCGAGCAGGAGGTGATTCGCGACACCCGCGGCCCCAAGTTGCTGGGACAGGCCTATCCCAACACGGGTATGCTCCTGCCCACCGATGATATCCACATCCGCTTTAACGAGGCCATACGCGAGAGCTACCTCACCAAGGATGAAAACTTCTTTATCACCGGCTACCTGAACGATTCCAAGGTTGACCATCAGGTATCACTGCAGCTCAACGGCACCGAGCTGACCACCGACAGCTATATCCCCATTGCCCACACCAGCTTTGCCGCCAATATGTGGCTCAAGCGCAGCAGTGGCGGCTCGCTACTTGAGCACGGCACCGAGGGCAGCAAGATTACGCTCGACATCACCGACGACGGCCACGCCCGCGTGACCTTTGGCAAGCAGACTATCACCTCGAGCGAGGTCATTCCCGCCAACCGCTGGGTGTTCCTCGCGCTCAACTACGACAAAAACGACGACCTCGGCAACACGCTCAACCTGCTGATGGCCGACGAAAGCAACGAGGTCAAGCTCTTTGACGAGGTCAAGGTGCCCGACTACGGCGGCACGGGTCACTTGTCGGTGGGCAGGAACCTGCATGGCGCCATGCACGACCTCGCGGTGTGGAGTATCAGCCGCAACGTGCACACCGCGCTTGCGCAAAAGGACGAGGTCGTGGCACCCTACCTGCCGGGACTTGTGGCCTACTGGCGCATGGACGAGGGTCACGGCACCACGGTGACCGACCTCGCGCGCTCGCGCAACTTCACGCTCGACACCGAGCGGTGGAACATCGAGAACAACAGCCTTGCGGCTCGATTCGACGGCAAGAGCAACATGGCAATCGACATCTCGACCATCTCGCCGCGCAACACCGACAGCTATGCTATCGAGTTCTGGTTCAACGGCGAGCCGGGCAAGAATGCCGGAAAGACATTGATGTCGGTGACCGACAAGATTTCGGTGGGCTTTGCCGACGACAACTCGTTGTTGCTCACCACTTACGACCAAGAGGGCCACTCGTCGCTCGACACCGAGGGCGTGCCCACCGTGCTGAGCACCGTCAATTACAGCGACGGGCAGTGGCACCACTTCGCGCTGAACGTGCGTCGCGGCATGAGCGCAGTGGCCTACGTTGACGGCCTGCCCGTCAAGACAATGGCCGAGCAGGATTTGCCAGCTCCCGCGGGCGACAAGCTGTATGTGGGTTCGATACAAAAGCGCGAACAGCCGGCGGCTTCCAAGCGTGACGACCACTACTTTACCGGCGCCATCGACGAGCTGCGCGTGTGGAACGTCTCGACCGACGGCGCCACGATTACCGAGAACCGCTACAACGAGTTGGACACCGCCGCTGTGGCGGGCCTGATTGCCTACTTCCCGATGCAGAGCCAAAAGCTCGACGACTCCAACAACATCGTCACCGAGTTCAGCACCGCCAACGCCGCACCGCGCGGCATCGCCGGCGCTGTGGGCGAGGTGAAGGCTGATGGCGTCACCGCCGCCGACAGCTCGCCGGCACTCAAGGCGGCACCGCTGCGTCAGAACCTTGACTTTGACTTTGTGGCCAACGAGAACGAGATTTACATCGCCCTCAAGACCTTGGCCTCGCGCATGCACGGCAACTTGATAACATTCACGGTCAAGAACGTGCGCGATATGGCCGACAACCTGTCGGAAACTGTTACATGGAGTGCGCGTGCCGACTACAACACACTCTATTGGATGAACACCGACTTTGATCTGTCAAAGAGCCGCAACTTGAGCACCACCTTCTCCACCATTCTGTATAATTTAGGCAACGACACCGAATCCTATACCATCAGTGGCCTGCCCTCGTGGATTACCACGACCCACACCAGCGGTGTCTTGAGCGTTAACAGCTTGGAGACCATCGAGTTCAAGGTACACGAGAGTGCTCCATTGGGGTTACACACCGTGCAAATCTATGTGTCGAATGGTGCCGGCATCTACAGCAAGCCATTGATAGTCAAGCTCATGGTATACGGCAACGAGCCCGACTGGTTTGTCGATCCCGACGACTTTGAGAGTTCGATGAACGTGATTGGCCAGGTTTATATCAAGGACAAGATTTGTACCGACAGCTACAGCCACGTGGGCGCTTTTGTGGGCGACAAGTGCTGCGGTGTTGCCTCGCCCGAGCTGATGGAGAGCCGCGACGCCTACTTTGTGGACATGACCATCTATGGCGTGCAGGACATTGTGAGCGACGAGCCTGTCACCTTCCGCGTGTACGATGCCTCGCAGGGTGTGGTGCTCAACGATGTGTTGACGACGCTTGACGGCGAGCCGCTGAGCCTCACCTATCGCCCCAACGACCTCATCGGCAGCTACGACCGGCCCGTGAAGTGGAACGCGACCGACCGCATCGAGCAGTGGTGCGACCTTGCCGCCGGCTGGAACTGGATTTCGCTGTACGCCCAACCCGAGCCCGGGCATACCGACCTCGCGAGTGTGCTGGGCACCAACCGTGTGTTCAACACCATCAAGGGCAAGGAGGGCTTTGCGATGAACAACGGCACCAAGTGGGTGAGTACCGGCCTCGACACACTCGAGGTGAGCAAGCTGTACAAGGTGAAGATGAAGAGCGAGGCCAACATCAGCATCACGGGCAGCCGCATTGACACGCACGAGGTGACGCAGACCATCTATCCGGGCTGGAACTGGATTGGCCCGCTGTCGATTTACAACCTCTCGTTGTCCGAGGCCTTTGCCGACCTGAATCCCACTCGTGGCGACATCGTCAAGAGCAAGACGCAGGTGGCGATGTACGACGGCTACAAGTGGGAGGGCAAGCTGGGCGCGCTCATTCCGGGCATAGGTTACTACTACAAGTCGAACAACGAGCAGGCAGTGACCTTCCGCTATCCCACTGTTGACGATGCCACCTATCATGCACCGGCCTACATGGCCATGGCACCGGCCAACTCGCCCTTCACGCCCGTTGACCACCACCAATACAGCGACAACATGAACGTGGTGGCAAACGTGCTGGTTGACGGCGTGCGCGTCGACACCCTCACCCTTGCCGCATTCATCGGCAACGAGTGCCGCGGCGTGGCAACAGCAACCGACAACGGCCTGTATCTGCTCACCATTGCCGGCAACGCCGAGGAGGCCGGAGAACCGGTCACATTCGCTACGGTGGTCGGCAGCAAGACCGTTACCGCGACCGAGACCCTGCCGTGGGTGAGCGATGTGATATATGGCGACCTCGACAATCCCATGCAGTTCACGGTCAAGACCACGGGCACCGACGACATTGATGACATCAATGCCACCTACGGCATCGTGATTTCGCCCACGATAGTCCGCGACGTGGTCACGGTGCGCTCCCAGGCCGTCGTCCAACAGGTGAATGTCTACATGGCCAATGGCTGCCTCGTGGAACACCGCAAGCGTGTCAACGACGATGCCGTGACCATCAACCTGAGCCACCTGCCCGCGGGCGTCTACTTCGTGGAGGCCGTGGCGCAGAATGGCTATCGAGTTGTGAAACGAATCGTGAAGACGTAAAGAAATGAAAAAGACTTTAGCACTGGCCATTACACTGGCACTGGCCATTACGCTGGCACATGCCGCCGATGATGTGATTGTCGACGGCGTGTGCTACCGCTGGTCCTCGACCGATAATGCCTACCTGGCCGCAGGCTGGGACGGGGAAACAAACATCAGTTCGCTGCACATTCACGCTGTGGTCAACGACCTTGACGTGGCCGGCATTGCCGCCGGGGCTTTCCAGGACAACCCACACATCGTGACCGCAAGAATCGACGACGGCATCTCCACCATCGGACAAAACGCGTTCAGCCGGTGCGAGAATATCGAAACCGTAATCTTGCCCGAGGGACTTGCCACCATCGAGGAAGAGGCGTTTGCTTTCTGCGGGAGGCTCGCCACCGTTATCCTGCCTGTGACTGTGCGAAAAATTCAGTCGCACGCATTCCTGTACTGCACCGGCGTGACCGACGTTTATTTTCTGATGGACGAAACGGCGCAGCTCAACGGTTTTGACTGGTGGGATGGCGTCTATGCCACTGGCGATGAAACGCCGCACGGAGGAATGGAGTTTAATTCCAACGAACACACGGTTGTTCATGTGCCGCAGGGAATGCGCGAGAAATATGTCGAGAGCGGCAAGTTCGAGGCTTGGATTGGCATCATGCAGGAAGACGATGGTGCTTATCCGCTTTGGTGGATAGTCAATTACGGCGTTGTGGGACGTGAATACACCGTGAGCGACGCGCTCACGGCAGTTTACGTCGATGTGTTCGGCACCCTCTATGCCAAAGACGACAACCACTGGCTCACTCCCGACGCTGCCGGCACCGGCGAGGAAGACTTCATGCAAGAAACCGGGTTGATGGAGGCGCGCGCCAACGAGTATGACCAGTCGAATTGGGTGATTCTGGACCACGTTGCCTCACCGCTTCAATTCATCAATCACCGGATTACGGGAATGACCGTCAAGGGGGTGCTGCTCGACAAGCGCAACCCGGCGCTCGATGTGACCTCCACCCCCCAAGCCGGGGATAACGCCACCTACATGCCCAACACCTACATCGCCGCCTCGCTCATGGGACGCACCCAAACAGGCAACAACGGCGTGACCTACGCTTTCGTCCGCCCCAAGCCGCAAGAGGTGGCATACTTCGAGTGGACTGTTTATGGCGGCGATGATGCATTCTATCTGCCCGCGCCCGATGTGGTGAACGGGGTGAACCAGAAGGGGATAAAGGGCGGATTCGGAATCAATGGCAACTTGTATGAAACAGCCGTGATGCCCAGCCTGGAATATGCCGGCTACTATCCCTTTACCGGCATCGTGCGCCGTCAATCGCCGTCAGGCGGTGCGCCGTTGCCCCGGCGCACAACGGCTACTGCCGACACTTGGCAACCCTATACAGAAAGCGGCATCTCGCAATTCTTCGAAGTGTTTCCGCTCGAGTTGACCGACGAGCCGGTGGTGACCGGCATCGATCCAACGACAGCCGGCAAGCAAGGCAAGACCGTGTACACCGATATGCTCGGACGGACGGTCAAGAACCCCACACCGGGCATCTACATCGTCAACGGCAAGAAGCAGGTGGTGGGGTTGTGAAGCGCAACGCGAGTTGGCCTTAGCCGAAGCCCGCCCCAAGAGGCACCACGCTCCCCACGGCATACGCATCTGCGAATCGTATGCCGTGGGGATTATCCATATTGAGGCCGCCGGCCTCAGCCCCCCTCCGGCCTGCGTTTCTCCATGAGCGCAGCCGGCAATTTGTCCGATTTCTACTTTTAGCGGACATCAATAAATAAGAACAACTGCGACAAGGCAGAAATAATTAAAATTTCTTAAACATCAAGATTTCGCAATAGATAATTATCATATTTGATAATTATTGTATACCTTTGCGTCGTAAAAGATTGTTATATGATATTGGAATATCGTGACGAAGAGATTAAAGCTCTTGTAAATCATCGATTTATAGGCCGATATAAATCTTATCGAAACAATACAAAACTCATCAGAAATTTGGACAAGGTGATAAATTTTTTGAAATTGGCAGAAGATATTAAAAGAGTTTCTGCCATCACAAGTCTTGCCTATCATCCTCTAACGGGTTTGCCCTTTTCTTCAGTAAGAGTCGGATACGATACCAAATATCGACTGATATTTGAAGAGCATGATGACAAGTTAACATTAGTCGTAATTGAATTAAGTGAACATTATGGAGACCATTGAAAAGACCATTGAAACAAACTTTATTCCATTGGAAGCTGTTCATCCGACCGACTTGATTATAGATGAGCTCAAGGCTCGCGGAATGAAGAGAAAGGAACTGGCCGAACGGCTCGGCATGAAAGCCCCTAATCTGAGCCGATTCATCAGCACTAAAGAGAATGTCACCCCCTCGATGGCACTAAAGCTCGAACAAGCTCTCGGCATATCTGCTGCTTTTTGGATGGATTTACAGCTGAATTATGAAAGAAACTTGGAAGCCATCCGTCAAAGAGATGAAGAAGAATCCAAAGCAACCCAAGTTGAGGCCGCTTTGGCCGTGGCTTTGAACCTGCCGATTCTGTTTAAGAAACTCTCGTTAGACGGCTTCATGTTTTTAAGCGATCGACTGAAGGCACTGTATGAAATGTTTAACGTCACTTGTGTAGAGGAGTTCTTGGCCCTATCAACCGCGCAAGGTTGTTTCAAGAAGAGTGAAAAACTTGAGACTGAAAACAAGAATCTGAGCACATGGATTCTTCTTGCTCGACACGCTTGCCTCACCTCGAAAGAAAGACTATCCGATTATAAGAAAGGTAATGAAACTTTGGCCGCTTCGCTGATTGCAACTGGGGCCAATGCACAAAATTTGACTGAAAACGAAATTAAGGCCATCCTTGCGCAAAACGGAATTGGGTATTGCGTTGTTGAAAAATTTGAGAAAACCCCAGTTGACGCTTATTCTGTGATGATTGGGGAACATCCTTTTATCGTTGTCAGTCATCGTAAAAACAATATGGATATGCTCGTTTTCGACATCCTGCACGAATGTGGACACATTAACAAACATCTAACCAAAAACGTGTCGATTGTTTCCTATAATCAAAGCCTGAGTGAAGCAAGTGGCATCGAGCATGAGGCAAACAACTTTGCAATGGATATGCTTATCCCTCCCGATGTGTGGGCAGAAATCGTGAATAAAGGCAGCCATTCGTTGAATATCTACAGCGTTATAAAGGTCGTCACTCATGAAGCTGAAAAACACGGCATTAGTCCGACTATCGCTGCATGGAGATTCAAATACGAGACCGGCGTCTATCAGATACCGGGATTTAAGAGCAGACCTATACGATAACCCTATCCCCCAAAAACATCGTGCTATGAATCCAATCTTGATAGTGCTTCCGATATTGTCGCTGCTGATGTTCGACCTGGGCCTCACGCTGCGATTCGACGACTTCGCGCTGCTGGCCCGTCGGCCTGGAGCGGTGCTCGTGGGCTTGGCGGGGCAGTTAGTGGTGTTGCCCGCCATTGCCTTTGGTTTGGCGTCGCTGCTGGCCTTGCCGCCGCTCTACTTCGTGGGCCTGGTGCTCATTGCGTGCTGCCCGGGCGGCAGTTCGTCGAACGTGTTTTCAAAACTCGCGGGCGGCGATGTGGCCCTGTCGGTGACACTCACCGCGCTGAGCAGCATCATCACCCTGTTCACCATCCCGGTGATTCTGGGTCTGGCCGTGGCGCACAGCGGGGCCGAGGTTGACGGCGGCATCCAGCTGCCCGTGGGCAACCTGCTGGTGCAAAACCTGGTGCTCATGGCGCTGCCCATCGCGCTGGGAGCCGCCATGCGTTGGCGCTGGCCCCGCGCCGCGCAGCGCACCGATGCCGTGCTGGCACGCATCGCCTTCCCGGCTCTGATGCTGCTGGCTGGCATCTTCTTTGCACAGCATTACGACGACATCCTTACCAATTTCGGGCAACTCGGTGGCGGTGTGGCGGCACTCATCTTGCTTGCCATCGGTGTGGCCTCGCTGCTGGCGCGTGCCACGCGGCTCAACGGCGCGGCACGACGCACCATCGTCATCGAGGTGGGGATGCAGAACGCCGCGCAGGCCATTGCCGTGGCCAGCAGCCCGTTCATCTTTGCCAACGACACCATCGCCATTCCCGCCATCATCTACGCACTGCTCATGAACGTGGTGCTGCTCACCTACGTGGCCGTGCTGCGACGCAAGCCCTGAATGGGACGAAAAAACAAAGGGGTGATTAACGCATTTTAATGTTGTGGGGGTAAATTGCGAATTTTTGTTTAATTTTGTGATCATAAACAAACGTGATTATCAACCCCGAAACTCTAACCATCTAAATTCCAGCAACATGAAACGACTATTACTCCTATTGCTATCTGTGGTTGCCACCACGGCGATTGGTGTGCAGGCCGCCACCAAGTACGAGATCAACGTCGGCGGTGTGGAAGTCACCAGCGACAACTGCAACAACATCTCCGGCAAGGACATCAAGAGCGGATACGGCGTGTACAGCCACAGCACCAAGACACTGACGCTCTACAACGTCCGCATTGAGCGCACGTCAAGCGGCAACTATGCCCTTCACAACCGCGACTGCGAGGGTCTGATTGTGAAATTCGTGGGCACCTGCAACCTGAGTTCGCAGAAAGCCCGCGCCATCCGCTTCAACAAGGGCGGTGAGCTGGTAGCCACCAGCGGGAGCACGGTGAACGTGACCGGCAAGGAAGACGGCGCCATCTATTTCCGCGACTTTGCCATTCTCACCCTCAAAGGCCCCGGCACGTTCAATATCAAGTCGAGCAAGAAAGGTGCTATCCAGACACATTTCACCGGCTCGATGACCGACCTTGCCACACTGGATCACCTGAAATTCTCTGATGGGGTCAATGCCACCATCGAGAGTCCCGAAAGCCCGCTGTACGACATCTGGAAAGTGACGTTCATCGGCAACTGCAAAGTCACCCTCAAAGCCACAAACTACAGCAGCTACCCCGTGGTGCGCGAAGTGGGGTGGATGGAGTTTGAAGACAAGGCAGCCATTTTGTCGCCCGCTGGTGCATATTTCAACCATGATGACTTTTCCGTTTTGTCGTCGGGCAGCAAAATCTACAACCAGGACATCTATGTCAACAACGATTATGTGGCACTTATCAACGCTACCAATTTCCCCGACGCCAACTTCCGGAGCTGGATGCTCCGATCCTACCCCAAGGGCTACATCACCAGCAGCGACGTGAGCAACCGCACCTTGCTCAACTGCAACGGCAACAGCATCGCGAACCTCACGGGTGTGGGTTACTTCAGCAAGCTCATTGAGCTGAACTGCTACGATAACAGCCTCACCTCGCTGCCCACGCTGCCCAGCACGCTCAGGACGCTGAGGTGCTACAACAACAAGCTCACCTCGCTGCCCACGCTGCCCAGCGGAATCGAGTACCTCGATGCCAGCAACAACAAGTTCACCACGCTGACGGTCACCGGAAAAACGTATCTGAAGACACTGAATTTGTCGAACAACACCAGCATGACCAAGCTCGACTGCTCGGGCAACGGCGTGACCAATCTCACCATTAGCGGCTGCTCGGCAATGACCATCCTCAACTGCTACAACAACCAAATGCCGTTGTTGGGGACACTGCCCAGCTCGCTCAAAGAGTTGAGGTGCTTCGGCAACAAGCTCACGTCGCTGCCGTCGCTGCCCAGCACGCTCACCTATCTCGACTGCGAGAACAACCAGATTACCGCGCTGCCCACACTGCCCAGCAATATCGAGACCATCATCGCCCCGGAACAACAAACTCACGAGTGTGAACACGCTCGACTACACCAAGCTGAAGACACTCTACTTGTCGGGCAACAGCGGACTCACCTATGTCGGTGTTTCCCGCAACAGTTCCCTCACGAATCTGGAACTCTCGAACTGCCCGGCCCTGGTGACCCTCTCGATGCAGGGTGTGACGAGTTTCAACCTCTCCTCGTTCACGATTCCCAGCACGGTGACCTATTTCGACTGCGGCTTCAACAGCAACGTCACGTCGCTGCCGACGCTTCCCAGCGGGCTGAAGGTGCTGCGCTGCATCAGCAACAGCCTCACCTCGCTGCCCACGCTGCCCAGCGGACTCGAGGAGCTATGGTGCGGCAAAAATAAGTTCACCTCGTTGAGTGTCACCAACTTAAAGAGTCTGAAGACCCTGAGTGCCTACGGGAACAAGTCGATGACCTCGCTGAATTGCAACAACTGCGCCTTGACCGGCATCGACATCAAGGACTGCACGACATTGCAGAACCTGTTCTGCTACGGCAACAAGCTCACCTCGCTCAATTTCTCGGGACTCACGGCATTGAAGACCATCGAGTGCAACAACAACCAGCTCACCTCGCTCAACGTGCAGGGACTCACTGCGCTGTACAGGCTCATTTGTTACAACAACCAGCTCACCTCGCTCAACGTGCAGGGGCTTACTGCGCTGACCACACTCAACTGCTACGAAAACAAGCTGACCTCGCTCAACGTGTCGACCAACAGCAACCTCGAAGAGCTGAAGTGCTACCGCAATGAGTTGACCTCGCTCAATGTGCAGGGACTCGCCAAGTTGAAAGATTTCTCATGCGCCTATAACAAACTGACCTCGCTGTCGGTGCAAGGCTGCACAGCATTAAGCTCACAGTTCAACATCACCAGCAACCAGATCAAGGGCGCAGAGATGACCTCGCTCATCAACAGCATGCGCACCGTGCCGTCGGGTGTCACCGCCAATTTCTATGTGATTAACCAGGACAACACCGGCGAGGGCAACGCCATCACCAACGAGCAGATTCGCCTTGCAAAAGGAAAGAACTGGCTGCTCTACAAGTATCACAACAGCGCATGGGAGGAACTCACCGCTAATGTGCGCGGCGATGTGAACGGTGACGGCACCGTGGATGTGGACGACATGAACATCATCATCAACATCATGGTGCACAAAGCCTCGTTCACCGATTGGCCCGCCGCCGATATCGATGGCAGCGGCAACGTGGACGTGGACGACTTGAACATCGTCATCAATGTCATGGTGCATAAGGATAATGGATGATTAATGCCATATTAGCTACGAGCTAAACTCTGTAGTCGGACACCCTATAGTCCTTGCCAAAAGGGACTGTAGGGTGTTTTGTTTGCACCTTGATTATTTCGGCTCTATAACGGATTGTATGGGAAGATTTATACCCTGCCTCCATTTGGAGGAGCGGTGCATGTAGCGGCAGGATAGAATGACTGATGAAGACAACCTGAACAACTTGGGACAACCTCACTGGAAATGGTTGTTTGGGTTACAGAGCCGATAACCATTTTGCAGCTGTCCCTTAAATCCGCCTAATTCGTGCAATTAGCATTTAACGCAAACGAAAAAGGCTATTCGCCCTACCGATAAGGTCAGTGCGGTATGCTATGCGTCGCGCAGAGCCTCTATCTGGCTCACCTCGAGGCCGGTCGCCCGGGCTATCGTCTCGATTTCCATCCCCAGCCCAAGCATGTTGCGCGCGGTTTGGATGATGCCCTCGGCGCGGCCTTTGGTTATGCCCTCGGCCATGCCCTCGGCGCGACCTTCGGCGCGGCCTTCGGCTATTCCCTCGGCTTTGCCCTCGAGGCGACCCTCGCCGCGGGCGGTCACTAACTGGTCCTGTAGTATCACGCGGTCGTCAAGGTAACGGCGGTAGGCCGCGTGCTCGTCGCGGTTCATGCGCGCTATCGCAAGCTTTGTGCGCGCCTCGCGAAGACCCGGCGCGCTCGCG
>JAFSYB010000124.1 GCA_017443765.1 Muribaculaceae bacterium
ACCAACAAGGCCGACGTGGTTGTGCCCGTGGCCAACGTGCCCGTGCAGAAGAACCACCGCACCAACATCGTGGGCTCGCTCTTCACCCAGGACGCCAACTTCAACATCATCATCGACCAGAACTTCGACCAGCCCGACAATGTGATTGAGCTTCAGGCTGCTTACTACGACGTGGTTGCTCCCGCCACCGGCGACGAGCCCACGCCACTGGAGGATGTTGTGGCACAAATCAACAACGACCTGCCCGAGAAGGCCATTATCAAGGTGGCTGATGGCGCCACGCTCACGTGGACCACGGGGTCGGGACACGGCACCACGCCGCTGCTCGATGCCACCAACACGGTGACCCAGGAGATTGTCTTCGAGGGACAGGGCGACGACGCCACCTTCGAGGCTGTGGGTGCCGGTGTGGGACCCATCCGCGCAACCAACGGCGCCACCATCGTGTTCAAGAACATGACCATCATCGACCGCTCGGTCTCCTACACCGAGACCAACTGGGAGTTTGCCTACCTGGAGTTCTCTGGCAACCTACGCTTCGAGAACTGCCGCTTCAAGGACGGCATCAGCATCGAAGGCACCACGGCCAACAACAGCACTGACGTCAACGCCGTGTTTGTGGACTGCACTTTTGAGGCCAACACCGAGACCATGAGCTCCAACCCGAACCCCGCCAATATGTACGACGTGTGGATCAGCGGCGGCACATCCTCGTTCACCAACTGCACCTTCACCGGCTACCGCGGCATCAAGATTCACGAGGCCTACGGCAGCGATGTCGATGCCGTCACTGTCGATGGCTGCACCTTCTTCGACCTGGTCAAGAAGCCCGGCCTGGCCATCGGCACGGTCAACGCCACAACCACCATCTCGATCACCAACAGCACCTTCCGCAACTGCCAGGCAGGCGACCAGGGACTGTACAAGTACGAGACCGACACCGACGTTACCACGTTCAACTTCACCGACGAGAACAACACCGTCGAGAATGACTGACACCCCCGACCGGCAGTGCCAGCCCAAATGGCAGGCACTCCATTGTGTGGCTAAATGCTAAAAAATGCCGCATTGCGACAAGCAATGCGGCATTTTTTTCGCCGTTTCACAAAAAATGGCTAATTTCGCACCCTCAAAACGAACAGCCACTGTGCTGCAACACCTGTTATGTCACTCCTAAATTTCTGATTTCTTTGGACTATATCTATCTCTTTCTCGGTCTTGCGCTGCTGCTTGTGGCGGCCGACCTGCTTGTTGACTCCAGCGTGGCCATTGCCCGACGCGCCCGCGTTTCAAACTTCATCATCGGCCTCACCATCGTGGGCATGGGTACCTCGGCTCCGGAGCTGTTTGTAAGCATTTCCTCGGCGTTGAGCGGCCATGGCGACATTGCCATGGGCAACGTCATTGGCAGCAATATCGCCAACATCTTCCTTATCCTTGGTGTCTCGGCCACCATATTACCCTTCACCATCAAGCGCGAGGTAAGCCGCCGCGACATTCCCTTTGGCATCATCGCCGCACTGCTGCTGTTGCTGCTGGCCAATGACGCCCTCCTGCCCGGCATTGCCGAGAACACCCTCTCGCGCATCGACGCCATCTTCATGCTCGTGCTCTTCTTCGTCTATATGTGCTACACCGTGGTGATCAAGGGCCGCAACCCGCAGCAGGCCGTCGCCGAGGCCGACGAGGAAACCAAATCGAAACTTACTGGCAAGCATCCTGCCTTGCTTTGGGTCATTGCCATCGCCTCGCTGGTGGCACTCATTTACGGCGGCACCCTCTTCCTCGACTCGGCACAGAACCTGGCGCGTGCCTGGGGCATGAGCGAGGCCGTCATCTCCATCACCATTGTGGCTGTGGGCACCTCGCTGCCCGAGCTCATCACCGCCATCACCGCCGCGCTCAAGAAGAATCCCGAGCTCGCCCTGGGCAATGTCATTGGCAGCAACGTGTTCAACATCCTCATGATTCTGGGCCTGGCCGGCACCATTCGCCCCATGACGTTCACCACCGTGAGCATCGTCGACTACGCCGTGATGTGCATTGCCGCCGTGATGACCTATCTGATTATTTTCACCTTTGGCAAGCACCGCTTCGACCGCATCGAGGGCGTCATCTTCCTGCTCTGCTACATCGCCTACACCGCCTACCTGCTCCTGCGCTGAGCCCTCGGCAGCCATTTTTTCAATGAGTTTTTTGCAATATCAAAAAAACTTTGTATCTTTGCGGCGACCAAAATTGAGACGCGATGAAAGACCGGCCCTATATCAGCTTTGACTGGGCGTTGAAGCGCCTGCTCCGCGACAAGGCGAACTTCGACGTGCTTGAGGGTTTCCTGTCGACGCTGCTTGGCACGCCGATCACGATCAGTGAACTGTTGGAGAGCGAGAGCAACCAGGAGCGCAAGGACGCGAAGCAGAACCGTGTGGATTTGCTGGCGAAGAACGACCGCGGCGAGCTGCTCCTGATCGAG
>JAFSYB010000125.1 GCA_017443765.1 Muribaculaceae bacterium
AAATTTAGGCGAAATAATTCATATTCGCGCATGTCAAATTCTAAAAAAATTAGAAAAAATGTATACCTTGAAGCGAATTGGCGAAAACATTCGGCAAATCACGGCGTTTTTTTAGTAGGTGCAAGGTTTGCGCCTATAAAATAAATGTTGTAAATTTGCAGGCCTAAACGTTGCACCCAAGCAATAACACTCACATTATCCTTATCCATTATGAGATTATCTGTTATGAGAAACAAACTGAAAGTCATTGTGCTGGCGGCCGTGTTGACGGCGATGGCTGCTGTGCCCGTCGAGGCCGAGCACGTGGTGATTATCGCCGCCAACGACACGCACTCGCAGATTGACCCCGCCAGCGACGGCCAGGGCGGCGTGCTGCGCCGGCGCGCCATCTACGACCAGGTGCGCCGCGACAACAAGAACACGGTGACGGTGCACGCGGGCGACGCCGTGCAGGGCACGGTCTATTTCTCGCTCTTCGGCGGCGAGGTGGAGTATGCGCTCATCGACTCGCTGGGCTACGACATGATTGTGATGGGCAACCACGAGTTTGACAACGGATTAGAGAGCGTGGCCGGCTACTACCGCAACGTGAAAGCGAAAAAGCTGAGTGTGAACTACGACTTCAGCGGCACGGTGATGGAGGGGCTCACCGAGCCCTACGTCATCAAGGCCTACGGCGACAAGCGCGTGGCTTTCTTCGGCATCAACGTGAGTCCCTACGGGCTGATTTCGGCCAAGAACTTTGCGGGGATGCGCTACATCCGCTCGCTCGACGTGGCCGACGCCACGGCACGTTTCCTGAAGGAGGTGCTGAAGGTGGACTACACCGTGATGGTGTCGCACATCGGCTACGACAGCTACGACCCCGAGGAGCCCAACGATGTAGACGTGATTCACAGCAGCCACTACATCGACCTGGTGATTGGCGGCCACTCGCACACGGTGGTGAAGCCGGGCACTGAATACGCACGGGTGGCCAATGCCGACGGACGCATGATTCCCATTGGCCAAAACGGCAAGAGCGGCAAGTTTGTCACCACCTACGACCTGGACTTGGAAACGGGAGCCGTGGAGCAGAAGCTGATTGCCGTGGATGCGAGCTGGGACCAGGCCGCGCAGGCCTATCCCGACCTGGAGGCGTGGCTGGCCTGGCACAAGCACGGCGTGGACTCGCTGATGAACAACCCCGTGTGTACCTCGGCACGGCACATGAAAAACAGCAGTGCCGCAGCCCAGAACTGGGTGAGCGACGCCACGATGGCCATCATGCCGGCACTGTCGGGCATCACCGACGTGCAGTTCGCCATCATGAACAAGGGCGGCATTCGCTGCGACATGCCCGAGGGCACCGTGACCGAGGGGCTGCTCAACTCGATGTTTCCGTTCGACAACCGCTTCATGGTACTCGAAATCACGGGAGCCGACTTGCTTGACGCCTTGAAGGTGATGGCGGGGCGCGGCGGCGATGCCATGAGCCGCGAGCTGCGCGTGACCTACAACGACCAGGGAGAAATCACCTCGGCCAAGCTGAAAGGAAAGAAAATTGACCCGAAGAAAACCTACTGCCTGGCCACGATTGACTACCTGGCCAACGGTGGCGACTACATGACACCATTTGAGCGAGCCAAGCGCCTCTATGAAGATGATGTGAAATACGGCGACCGCATCCTGGATTACGCCAAGCAGCTGCAGACACAAGGCAAGGCAATCGACAGCACCGACGAGGTGCGCATGGTGAAGAAATGATATTTGAGGGGGGCTTTAAGGTGGGTTCTATAAATTGCAAAAATAAGATGAATCGTTTTGGCCGTCTTGGGTTGCCTGCTGGCATATTTTCTCAACTCCTTGAACCGCAGCCCGCTACTGCTTCGCGCAGCTTGAGCCAAAATCTGCTCAACAATCAACCCCAATACGACTCAAGCAATTAATAGAACCCACCTAAAAAAGTTGCTGAATTATAGACTAAAAGAACAAAAGTACATATTATTCGCAAGACAATAGTTTGTTTTTACAGTTTTTATCCCCACATCAAAATACAAACCAAAATGACTACTCATAGATTATTGCGATGTCTGATGGCTTTCATGCTGTGCTGCTTCGCACAAACAGGAGCTGCATCAGATTTTTCCACATTGTACGATATCGATGGAGACAGCAATATGGATATCGGCGACCTGAACGTTATCATAAACACGATGCTTCACCGCTCCGATTTGCCCACTGCCGCCTGGCCGCGCGTGTGGGGGTTGAGCGCTCAGGCTTCCGATGTCAACGGCGATGGCACGGTGGATGTGGACGACATCAACGTCTTTATCAATATGATGCTGAAAAAGCCGTCGCAAAATGCGGGTGCTGCCGCCGAGGCCGATGGCATATTCCGTCAATGTTACAATGTTTTGGCTTACGGCGGCCCCAATGGGGCTAACGGTGGCTGCTATGTGGACGGCGTTGATAGCGGCACATCGGATTTTGTCAGGCAGCTGTGGAATGCCAATGAACTGACTACCGACGAGGCCATCTGCTGCTGGGGCGATGACGGAATCCCGCAGTTCAACTTCAACACATGGAACAGCAGCCATCCCATGTTGGCGGGATTTTTCTACCGCCTCTATGCTGCCATACGCTATCACAACTACTATCTGCAACACTACGGCGGAATTGATGCCATGCGCACGGCCGAGGTACGTCTGCTGCGGGCATTGGCTTACTACCACCTTATGGATATGTGGGGCAACGTCCCCTTCCTGCTTTCGGCGATGAGTATGATGCCGCCCAAGCAAGCCTCCCGTGCTGAACTTTTCGATTTCATCGAGAGCGAGTTGCTCGCCATCCACGACCAATTACACACCCCTGTTGCGCAGAAATATGGACAGAGCGGCGGCGACTGGGGCTGGGGACGCGTTGACCAAGATGCGTGCAACCTGCTCCTTGCCCGCCTCTACCTTAATGCCGAGGTATATACGGGTGAAAAACGCTATGCCGAAGCCGCCCGCTACGCCAAGATGGTGATTGACGGCCCCCACAAACTTCACACCGCCAGCAAGACTGTCAGTGTCAGCGATGGCGTGGCGAGCAGGGATTACACTTTCAGCGCCTATCGCACGCTCTTCATGGGCGACAACAATGTGACCGGTGCAGCCACCGAGGCCATTCTTCCATTTCACTATGATGGCGGTGAGACGCTGCTAACCACCTGGGGCAGCCGCACTTTTTTGATTGCATCGACCTTCGACTGGGAGATGCATGAGAGCGTGCTTGGCGGCGATGCCACCAATGGCACCAACCAGACGTGGGGCGGCAACCGTGCGCGTCCGGAATTGATTCGCCTGTTCTTCCCTAACAGTAACGTCCCCGTGGGCAACAGCTGGAAGGTGGCACCCGCCGCCAGCGACGACCGCGCGCTATTCAACACAGTAGGACGGTCGATGAATGTTGACTACTGGAACATGTTCAAGTACGGCTTTGCCGTGGCAAAATATGTCAACTTCAAGACCACGCCCAATGTCTCAGGCACCGGTTTCGTAAGCGGTGACAACCCCACTTTCCCCGATGGTGACTTTTTCCTGATGCGTTCTGCCGAGGCCTATCTGACCTACGCCGAGGCCCTCACCCGCGAGGTCGGCAGTGCCGATAACACTCCCGTGACCGGTGCCGCTCTCGAAGCGGTAAAAGCCATCCGCGACCGCGCGCATGCCGCCAACGTCGCGTCGTTCACCCTGAGTGACCTGCTCGATGAGTGGGGACGTGAGTTCTACTACGAGGGCCGCCGCCGCATGGACCTGATTCGCTTCGGACGCTATGGCGGCGACACCGACTACCTGTGGCAGTGGAAGGGCGGCCCCCCTGCAGGGCGGCAGTTCACCGCCAGCCGCAACGTGTTTGCTCTGCCGGCAAGGGTGCTTGAAGAAAATTCCGAGCTGGTGCAGAATGTCGGCTATGGCGACGATTACGATTTCAATGGTTCGTCACTCCATTTCGACACACCTGCCGAAGCACTTGGCGTTGTCAACATAGCAGCGTCTGACAACCCCGTTCTTCAGCTCTCGTGCCAAGCCTCTTGGCCCGAAGACCGGGCACTATATACTCTTTTGGTCTCGCGCAATGCCGACATGAGCGAGTCGAGCGTGGTCTTTAGCAATGCCACGAAAAGCTACCTCGTGTGCACGGGCCGACAACTGTACGAGATACTGAAAAACTATTGGTATGATTTCCAATTGTCTGAAAATGTCACGACAAACGTCTTCCCCCTATACTTGCAGTTGAAAGCTGCGTGTGTGGGCAGTGATGTACTTTTCAACGGGACGGAGCGGAGCAGCAATGTCGTTGTTCTGCCCCGGGTGTCGCTGACCCTCACCCCCGAAAGCGGCGGCTCGCTCCCCGAACCGATGTATATCTTGGGCAACTGCGTGGGTCGCGGCTCGTTCGTGAACCACAGGACGATGGGGCTGTACACGTCCACAGTGATGATGTATCCCAACCCGTGGAACAGCCGTCAACTGGTGTATGCGAGTTATTTCTGTGACAACGCCCAGTTCAAGATAATCCTGCAACCCGGCAACAAAGAAAATGTGATTGGGGCTGATGTTTATGGTAACATCATTTATCAGGAGTCCACTCCCGAGGGCGGCACTACTCCTGGCAACATCACCATTGCCAATGGCGGATATTACGTCATTATCGTTGATGTAGACACAAAAAAGCTTACCATTCAACACCTGACAAAATCGACAAACTGTTATAACACAATGTCCGTGGGACACACCACCACAATTTCTGACGGCATGGACAATGCCACCGTTGTGAACATGGCTCCCATCACCACAATTTCCCTCGGAGAAAACCACGACTGGTGGATTGCTGATGCAAGCTTCGCCGATGGCTATGCCTGGTTGCTTGCCGGCGACACCGAGGCTCACACAGGCACATGGTGGCCACACGGCGTTGCCAAGTGGCAGAGCAGTGACAGGGGACAATGGTGCTTTGGCGCAGACAACGGCATCCCTGTCGAGGCAGGCAATTACCGGGTGTTTTACAACGACCTGCTGAACATCTATTATTTCATGCTCAAATAAATGAACAGCGCCAATCGTGACGGCTGTTGCAGTGCGTCACAGCTTTCTCTTTTTACTGACATTTTTTTTATTCCATAAAACAAGATGACCACTATCCACCGATTATTCATTCTGTGCTTGTCAATGCTTTTGTGCAGTGCGGCATGGGCCGAAGCCCGGCCTGCCGTGGGCGATGTCAACAGCGATGGCAACATCGACATCGATGATGTAAACGCCATAATCAACGTCATTGCACGCAAGGCCGAATACCCTGATTCCGATAGCGCTGTCCGCTATGACCTCAACCACGACAACAGCATCGACATTGACGACCTGAACAAGCTCATCAATATCATGTTGCACAAAGGCACACCCGGCATGGTTACGGTCAACGGCGTGTCGTTCAGAATGGTAACCGTTGAAGGCGGCACTTTCTCGATGGGAGCCACAGCCGAGCAAGGCAGCGACTACAGTTCCGACGAACGTCCCGTCCATCAAGTGACGCTCAACAGTTTCCTGCTTGGCGAGACCGAAGTCACCCAGGAAC
Source organism: Muribaculaceae bacterium (assembly GCA_017443765.1). Taxonomy (GTDB): domain Bacteria; phylum Bacteroidota; class Bacteroidia; order Bacteroidales; family Muribaculaceae; genus Sodaliphilus. The sequence goes on from JAFSYB010000125.1 coordinate 5,599, forward strand.
TCTGGCAGGCGGTGATGGGCAGCAATCCCAGCTGCTTCACCGATAACCCGCAGCTTCCTGTAGAGCGGGTGTCGTGGGACGACAGCAACGAGTTTATCGCACGACTCAATGCGCTTACCGGCCGCACGTTCCGCTTGCCATCTGAAGCCGAGTGGGAGTATGCCGCCCGCGGCGGAAACAAGAGCGATGGGTATAAATATGCCGGAGGCGACAAAATTACCGATGTGGCCTGGCACGGCAGTGCGATGGGCACCCACCCTGTGGGTGGCAAAAAGCCGAATGAGTTGGGATTGTACGACATGAGTGGAAACGTGTGGGAATGGTGCCATGACCCCTATGGCGCTTATGGCAGTGATGCGCAGGTCAACCCCTCATGTGGCATCACAGCAAGCGAATACCGCGTGGCGCGCGGCGGCAGTTGGTATGACGCGGCCGGCAGTTGCCGGGTCACGGCCCGCGGGTGCACGATGCCCTCGCACACAGGCTACAGTGTGGGACTGCGCCTGGCCGAAGACGCTGGCGGTATTTCACGCCTAACCTTGGAAACCGAATTCCTGAAGATGGACTGGGGCAATGAGCGCACAGTGGCTATCAGCGGCGGAAGCGGGCACTTCACTGCCACCGCCACCAACCCCGATGTTGCACGAGTCACCATTACCAATACCTCCGCACTCACCATCAAGGCTTGCCTTGGGGGAAGCACGGTCATTGTCGTTACCGATACAGAAACGATGCTCACGGCCAGCATCGCTGTCACTGTCAACAACAATGTGCCGCAGTCGATGCGCGTGGCCGGCAGTTTTAATGACTATAATTGGGACACCGCCCTCGACATGGTGCAGGTCTATGACGCCGCCAATGTGTTTTGGCATCTGGTCTATATTGATCAGAAGGGCATCCAACTCATGGCTGAAGGTTTCATCCTTGACTACAATGCTTTCAACATCGGCGGCGATTTGGCTGATGAGATTGTCAACGCCAACGGCAAGATTGCCTCGAAGAACCCCGGCTGGTTCTTAGTGGTTGTCAACACCTCGGTCACAGGACGCAAAAACAACTACGACGTGCAGTTCAACCGTCCCGAAGTGTACATGATGGGATCCATCACCCCGCTGGGGGCTTGGAGCGAGCTGGAGGAGGGCACCATGTTTGAGGTACCGGCCGAGGCCTCTGCCGACTTCGTGTCGCCCCCGTTTGCCGCCGATGCGTACGGTGACTACGACGGCGGTGTGCGCGCATACGTTAAAATCCCAGGCTTCGAATGGTGGAAAAGCGAGTTCATGATCTACGGCCCCGCCGATGCCGACGGCTACCAGCCCCTGGAGTACCGCGGCATGGGTCCCGACCAGAACGACCCCAGCCGTTTCGGCGAGCGCGTGAAGGGCAACAAAGGCCAGCGCATGTACTTTAATTTCACAAAAGAAAAGGGGAAAATAGAGTATTGACATTGACTATTCTGATTCGTCCTATACCGCTTTTTGCCGAAACCGTGGGTGCTTTGTTCAGATGGAAAGGCTGATGAGTGAAGACAACCTGAACAACTTGGGACAATTTATTTGGATAAAGTTGTTGTGTGTGGTTCAAGTTGTTTTCCAATCGGTTCCGCAGAATTAACGACTGGCATTTAAAGACTGATACACTCCCTCTTTCATCGGAGCCATCACTCCAAATGCCAGACCGAATATCGGAAAAGGCCGAAAAAAACGGGCCAAGCCATTGCGGATTAAAAAATTTATTGTACCTTTGCACCGCTTTTCGCAACCTCTGGCAAGAAGTTTAGTGTGGCTTGCGTATGTTACGAATTGATTTTTAATGGTTTAAAGTCAACTTATTCAATGGATTTAATCAAAATTGCCGAGCAGGCATTTGCCACTGGTAATCAGTTGCCCGAGTTTTTTCCTGGCGACACCATCACGGTTGCCTATCGCATCAAGGAGGGTAACAAGGAGCGTATCCAGCAGTATCGCGGCGTGGTGATCAAGATCAACGGCCACGGCGAGAAGAAACGTTTCACCGTGCGCAAAATCAGCGACAACATCGGCGTGGAGCGCATCTTCCCCTTGGAGTCGCCGTTCATCGACAGCATCACGATCAACAAGCATGGCAAGGTGCGCCGCGCCAAGCTGTACTACCTGCGCAAGCTCACCGGCAAGAAAGCCCGCATCAAGGAGCGCCGCATCATCAAGAAGGAGGAGGCTTGAAGCCATCCACCCCGATGACCGAAAACATGAGGACAACGCGATTGGCGTTGCCCTCATTGTTTTTGCAGCTACCGATGTGGGGACACTTCTTACAGGACGAGCAAGCTCACCAGCCGGCAAACGCCACCGAGGGTCAGCGTCGGACGCTGCGTCGGGGCTTGCGCGTGGCAATCAGATTGATGCCCCAACCAATGGCAAAGATGAACAATGCCAGCAGAGCCATAAACACCGCGAAATAATACTTGGCCTCCACGGGCATCGGTGCGACGTCACCCTCCCCCACCACAGCGCCGGGGTCGAACTCAAACATGACAAACGCCAATGAAGCAATCAGATAACACACCGTGCCGAAGATGAAAACCCACCGCCACAAAGTGCCCCATATGCCGTAGCCAAACAACTGCCTGTAGGCTATCACGTTATAGGCAAACCCGGCGATGAAGCTGGCATATAAATAGCAATTGTAGCCCCCAAAAAGCAATGGCGACAGGACAATAAACGAAACCATCAGGTTGAGCACCAGCAGAAAGATTTGGATGAAGAACCCCTGGGGCAGTGTGTGTCGGGTGTGTCGGGGCGCATGGCGGAACAGGATCCAGGTGGGCACGATGTAGAAGAGCGACAGGATAAAATAGGTCCACACGAAATGCGTCCTGATCCATTCGGTGAGACCACGGAACGCATCGGCCTGGTCGCCATACACATCGAATCCCTCCCCCAGCCAGAGCGGCAAGATGTAATAGGTCCAGAACACGACAACCACCGCGACGATGAACAGCATCTTCACCGGCGGGAAACTGATTTGCCGCTTGCCGCTGATGTAGTCGCTGATTAGATAGCCCGGGCGCAAGAACAGCTGCGCAACCGTGCGCGGGAGCGAGCGCGAGCCCAGCCCCCACACGTCCATCACACTCTGCCGCACGCTGGCCCAGCCAATGGGTCCCTCGCCGGCCTTCTGCGAGCAGTACGGACAATAGTTGCCCGTGAACTGGTGGCCACAGTTGTGGCAATGCTGCCCCTCATGGGACGCAAACTCATAGTCGACCGGCATCTTCTGCCACTGCTTCAGCCGCTCATAATGCTCCCGGAATCGACGCATCTTCATTGTTCTGTGTTTTTGCGAATGATTTCGCAAATTTCGCCAAAAATCCCGAACTACGCAAACATTCGGGCCAAAGAATTGGAAAAAGGAGTGCACTCGCAAAACCGTGAGTATGAAATCTTGAGCAGGCCCACCGCTCGCATGGCGAAGCGCAGGCCGTAGGTCTGCATGAGGCCGGCGGCCTCAAAGTGAATGAAACCCCACGGCGCACGCGTCGAAGATGCGTGTGGCGTGGGGTAAGCGATGCGTCCTGCGGTGGGGCCTCGAAGAGGGCCAACTAAGCGTCGCATACATAGTGTAGCCATGCCCGGCTATTCCACAGACGAGTCGACACTGAAACAGCGGAAAGTTATATTATTATGGCTTTGTAACGCTTTGCGTGGGTGATACTCAATGCGAATTGCACGAATTAGGCGAATTTAAGTGACACCGGCAAACTCCAGTGTTTCTATTTTTGGCTCAAAATGTTTTATGTTCATCACACTCTTTTGCCACGTTTTGTGTGTTTCCAGTCCTATTTATTCCTATGTCTAAAATTGGCAGGATGGTTAGGGTCATCTCTTTTTGAGAGCCTTTACCCACCCCCAATGACTGATTCCGTTTTAAGAATATCGTTTGAAATACAAAAATCAACCTTATTTTTATATCTTAAAATATAAAGTTAGCCCAAATATTTGCAGGTTAAAATATAAAGCACTAACTTTGCGGCAAATTCACTGCAAACTATGGAAACGATTGAATTACAACCCCTTTTCAACAACTATCATCGCAAGATTGCCAAGATAGACCTGCGATTCAAGCGGTATCTGTATGAACAGATTAACTGGGATGTCCGTATCATCGGCATCAAAGGCGCACGTGGCGTGGGAAAGACCACTATGCTCTTGCAGCACATTCTGGAAAATTATGAGGAAATCGACCAGACACTCTACGCCTCGCTCGACGACCTGTGGTTTGCCACCCACTCACTCATCGACGTGGTGGACTGGGCTGACCAGCATGGAATGAGCCGACTTTATCTTGACGAGGTTCATCGTTATGAGGGTTGGGCAGAAACCTTGAAAAACATCTATGACAATTACCCCGACATGAGCATTGTCTATACCAGCAGTTCGCTGTTAATCATGGACAACGCGAAGGTTGACCTGTCGCGCCGACAAACCTCTTTTACTTTATATGGCTTATCCTTCAGGGAATATTTGTCATTTGAGAATGTCATTCACATTCCCGCCATATCCATTGAGGAACTATTGCAGAATCATGTGCGACATGGCATGGAGGTGGTGAAGCAGGTAAAGGTGGCGTCTCACTTTGAGCGTTATCTCACTTGCGGCTACTATCCTTTCTATCGTGAGGTGGGTGATGATTTTGCCTCACGTCTGCGCGAAACCGTCGCTGTAGTCATCGACAGCGATTTGCCTGCAGTAGAGAGCATGTCGTTTGAGACCATTCAAAAAGTTAAGAAACTGGTAATGATTATCAGCGAGCGCGTGCCTTTCGAGCCTAATATGTCGGAACTGTGGAAACAACTCGCCACCAATAACGAACTGGGGCTTCGCATGCTTTACGCACTCGACAAGGCACAGATTCTTTCCCTACTCTCATCAAAGGCGAAAAACTATAAGTGCCTGTACAAGCCCGACAAGATTTTCATGGGCAATCCCAATCTGATGCATGCGCTATGTCCTGCCGTGAATAAAGGCAATGAACGGGAGACATTCTTCAATTGCCTGGTGGGAGTGAATCATGATGTAAAGCGTCCTTTGAAGGGGGATTTCTTGGTAGACGACAAGTATCTGTTTGAAGTTGGCGGCAAGGGCAAGAAATTCAACCAGATAAAGGATATACCAGACAGTTTCCTTGCCGTTGACGACACGGAGGTTGGTTATCGTAACCGAATTCCATTATGGATGTTCGGGCTATTGTATTAGCCCATCGATTTCCCGAGCCATGATTGAAAGAAAAAACATTATTCCTCCAATAAGCACTCATGTTGCGCTACGCGCGAAATGTTTCGCAAGCGAGTGCAACAGCGAGCTGGCTCGCATGTTGCCGAGCGCAGCTAAACATTATCCAAATTAGGCTTCACCTCGGCAAATTGCAAATAAATTTGCATTTGCGCTCGGTTTGCACTAATTTTGCACCGTCGTAGCTGCCCTGAGTGGCTGCGGCGGTGATCATACTTATTGATAGGCGTTTGCTTACGCTCTGTTTTTGGCAATCCGAAACGTAGGAAATTTCAGATAACAGTCAGGAACAAGGTAGCGGCAAGTGCCACGGGTGTGAACTATCACGTCCCGATGGTGTGCCGGGGGCCGTTTGCGCCCTCATGCACACCAGTTGGGATGTTTGCATACTTCGCCAAGCGTGGGATATTGCCTTGCACCGTTCACTGTTATGGGTTTATTCCTACGACCCCGGATTGCGGACGGACGGGCAAGATTCCCACGTTCTGCATATTAACCCGGCTCCATGCAAGGGAATGGCTGGAGCAAATAACCATTCCTGCATGAACAATCTGCAATTATTCCGTGAGCTGGAACAGCTTTTGCAAAGCGACGACCGCCTGGTGACCGCCGATGGCCGGTTGCTCAAGAACCGCGTGGTGGAGCTGGCCCTGCGGCTCGACGGCGGCCTGCTGAGGCTGCTGCTCGGCCACGAGGGATTGCGCCGCTGTTTCTTTGCCGACGTGGACGGCACAGCGGTATTCGACAAAGTGAAGTTCCAGCGATTCGTCCTCAACAAGCAATTCCTGCCCGACAGTTACACCGCCTATAAAAACCGCATCGGCCTCACCGACGATGAGGGGCGCTTCATCAGCCAGAGCCGCGAGGTGGTGCTGGCCTGGCCGTACAAGGACTGCATGCTTGAGGGCGGCCAGACCACCGAGGAGGCCAAGCGCGACGAGGTGTTCTGGAACGAGACGCTGGCCCCCGACGAGATCAGCCGTCTCACCGAGCCCAAGGCATTGACGGCATTCAGCCGCTACGACAGCAACGGAGCGCACCCGGTGGAACACCTCACTGCCACCGACAACCTGCTCATCAAGGGCAACAACCTGCTGGCACTCTACTGCCTGCGCGAGCGCTTTCGCGGCAAAGTGAAACTTATCTACATCGACCCACCGTATTACTTCAACAAGACAAAGCCAAGCGACACCTTTTCATATAATTCCAATTTCCGTCTCAGCACCTGGCTCACGTTTATGCGTGACAGGCTTCTTGTTGCCAATGACTTGCTGCGAAACGATGGTGTCCTACTCTGCCACATCAAAGAGGATGGTGTTCATTGGTTGAAAGTGTTGATGGAAGAAATCTTCGGTGTTGATAATTTCGTGGAAACGTTTATCTGGAAGAATACCGATAATCCCGATTCGTTGTCAAATAAGTCGCGGTCATCAGTCGAATATATCATCTGTTTTGAGAAAAAGAAAGATTATAGCATAGCCTATAAAGGCAAGGAAACTGAAAACGGCGACGCGCCAATTCTTCATACCGGGAACAATATTCATGAATTGGTGTTTCCACCGCAATCAATAAGATTTAATATTCCAGACGGAGAATATAAATGTGGGAAACCTGATCGCGTCGAAATACTAACGCCGATAATTGTTTCAAAAGGGAGAAATACTGGTGTTGTGAGATTAAAGGGCGAATTTACTTGGTCACAAGAAACTCTTGACGCCAATTGGGCGTTAGGATGTTATTTTCTTGTCAAATCAAAGAAGTTCTCCGTTAGAGTGCAATTACCCTCAGGTAAACACATGGCACCAGAAAAATTCATTGACAATCAATATTTGTCAAAGGCTATCCATGTAGGCACAAATGAAGATGCCAGTTCTCATTTGAAAAACATGGGAATTAATTTCTCGTTCTCAAAACCGGAAAGCGTAGTCGCCTTTTTCATTCAAGCAGTAACAAACGAAGATGATTGGGTTCTTGACTTTTTTGTGGGAAGCGGAACAACCGCCGCAGCCGCGCTAAAAATGGGTCGCCGGTTCATTGCTGTTGACCAAATGGATTATATACAAACGGCCACAATACCACGTCTGTGCCAGGTGATAGCTGGCGAGCGTGGCGGCATCAGCGAGGCCGTGGGCTGGAAAGGCGGCGGCAGTTTTGTGCACTGCGAGCTGGCCAAGGCCAATGAGCGGTTTGTTGAAGCAATCATGGCGGCCCGCGACGGCGAAACGCTGCAATCGGTGTGGCAACAAATGCAACAGACGGGATTTCTGAGCTATAAGGTTAGTCCCAAGGACATTGATGCCCATGCCGACGACTGGAATCAGCTCACACTCGACGACCAACGGCGGTTCCTCATCGAGTGCCTCGACAAGAACCTGCTTTATGTGCCCCTGCGCGACATCGAGAGCGCGGAGTTTGCCATCGAAGCCGACGACCGCCGGCTAACGCATGAGTTCTACGCCAAAACCGAGAAGCCATGAAAACATTGCAACAGACGCTCACCGAGGAGTTTGGCCGCAATATCATCCGCCGCACCGAGTTGCCCGACTATCTGTCGCTGGGGCTGAGCCGCCAGCTGCGCCCTTATCAGGTGGAATGTTTCCGCTACCTGCTCACCTACCTTGACAACACATTCGAGGGCAAGGCCCGGCGTCCGCATCTGCTGTTCCACATGGCCACCGGTTCGGGCAAGACGCTCATCATGGCCGGTGCCATGCTGCACCTGTATGCGATGGGCTACCGCAACTTCCTGTTCTTTGTCGACAGCACCAACATTGTGGAAAAGACGCGCGACAACTTCCTCAACCAAGCCTCGGCCAAATACCTGTTCGCTCCGCGGGTTGCCGTGGAAGGCCGTCAGGTGACGGTGCAGCAAGTCGAGAACTTTCAGGGAGCCGGCCGTGAGAGCCTGAACCTGTGCCTGACCACCATCCAGGCGCTGCACACACGCATGAACACCGCCCGGGAGAATGGGCTGACGCTCGATGATTTCAGTGACCAACCGGTGGTGTTCATCAGCGACGAGGCCCATCACCTGAACGCGGCCACGCGCCGCGGGCAGGCAATGCCCAGCCTGTTCGGCGACGAGGAGTATGCCGACGAACACACACGCGACTGGGAAACGACGGTGACACGAATCTTCACGCACGACAACGGTGTGCTGCCCAATGTGCTGCTGGAGTTCACAGCCACCGCCGAACTCGACAACGAGGCCGTGGCACACAAATACAGCGACAAAATCATCTACGACTATCCCCTGCGTCGGTTCCGCGAAGACCTGTATTCCAAAGAAGTGGAGGTGGTGGAAAGCGACCTCACGGCCACCGACCGCGCCCTGCAGGCCATCATCGTGAGCCAGTACAAGCGCAAGCTGTTTGCCTCGATAGGCCACGACGTGAAGCCTGTGGTGCTCTTCAAGTCCAAAGACATCAAGCACAGCAAATCATTCAAAACCGACTTCGCCGCGATGCTGGCCACGCTGCACACGGAAACTGTGGAGCGGCTGCGCGTCACGGCACGGGAGGTGGTTAGCAGCGCCTTTGCATACTTTGACAGGGAAGGTGTCACCACCGAGAACTTGATTTTGGAATTGCAGGAGGATTTCGCCCCTGAGCGGCTGCTGCTCATCGACAGCAAGAACATTGACCCAGAGAAGCAGCAACTGCTCAACTCGCTGGAGGAGCCGTCAAATGGCATTCGCGCCATCTTTGCCGTGGATATGCTCAACGAGGGGTGGGACGTGCTCAACCTGTTCGACATCGTGCGCTTGTCTGAGACGCGGAGCGTGGTGAAAGGCCGTCCGGGCAGGAACACGGTGCAAGAGGCACAGCTCATCGGCCGCGGGGCACGTTATCTGCCTTTCGCAATCGCCGGCTGCGACCAACTGGAGGCCGCACGGCGCAAATTTGACAACGATGCCGACAACCCGCTTCGCGCCATCGAAACACTGCACTATCACAGTGCCAACAACCCCCGATACATCCAGGAGCTTCACACAGCCCTGGTGGAAAGCGGCATCGTGGCCGAGTGCACCGTGCAGCGGCGGGTGAGGATGAAGCAAGAGGTGAGGACTTCAAGGCTGGTGGAGCGCGGAGTGGTATTCGTCAACCAACGCACGCCCCTCGCCCAAAGCGACCCCACCACGCTGGGCGAGGCTTTGCGCGGACACTCCATCGCAGTAGCCATGCCCACAGGTAAGATGAAAACCGGACTGCTGTTTGGCCAACAAGCCGACACCGACGTGCTCACCAGCGTGACCGTGACGACAACCTTTGGCGAGTTGGGACAAGCCGTAGTGCGCACCGCGCTGCACCGCTTCGAGACGTTCCATTTCGATGTGCTCCACACGCTTTACCCACAATTAACCTCCATTGATGAGTTCCAAAGCAGTGCCGAGTATCTGCGTGCCGCTGTCATCAAAGTGACCGGCAACCAAAACAGCATTGCGGCTTACAGCCCCGCCGACAGGCTGTATATCGCCACCAGCGCCTTGCGCCAGGTGGAGCCGCTGCTTGTCAAGCGCGGCAAAAGCTGGCGAGGAACCAAGCGGTTTATGCCCAAGCCCGTTGACCGGGCTTTCCGCAAGGAGATGACCCTGAACTTCACCCTCACGAGCGGCGAGCGGGAGCTGGGCGTGTCGATGCGCGAGAGTGCGCGGGCCGACTTGCGGGCCGATGTCGCGGCTTTGCGGTGGTATGCCTACGACGACTGCTACGGCACAGCCGAGGAAAAAGCGTTGGTGAAATACATCGAGGGGGTGATGCCGCAACTGGAGCAACGTTACGACGAAGTGACACTGGTGCGCAACGAGCGCGACGTTAGGCTCTACAGTTTCGACACCGGGCAGGCATTTGAGCCCGATTTTGTCCTCTTCCTGCGCCGTCGCGGCAGTGAGGGAAAATGCGACAACTTGCAAATCTTTATCGAGCCCAAAGGCGGCCACCTGCGTCAGCAAGACCGGTGGAAAGAGGAATTTCTCGCGCTTATCGGCCCGATGAGCGAGGCTGCCATCGAGCTGCGCGGCGATGACTTCAGCATTATTGGCCTGCCGTTTTTCACCGAGGGGGAGAACGAGGGCTTCGTCCAAGCCTTTGGCCGCACGGCACTGGTGTGACTGGTGTGTTTCGGCCAGTCCTCGGGCTGGCCGAAGCGGCTTGCACTGCGCCATGGTCGCTCAATTTTTCACAGCAGATGTTTGCAGTTTCAGATTTTTCGGCGTAAATTTGTGGGCGGAAAACAGAGAAGGCCGAAACGCTCGAAAGGGAGTAGGCATTACACCATATAACACTTACAACTATGGCTGAAGAGAAAAAAGGAATGCTCGACGCGGCACGCGAGATGCTGGGCGACAAGTTAGGCGGTGCCGGCGAGTTGATGGACAAGGCTCGTGAGATGCTCGGCGACAAGGCCGAAGAACTGCTCGAGAACGCCGATGAGCTGAAAAAGAAAGCTGTGGAAATCGGTCAGGCCATCGCCCCCGACTCGCTCGACGACAAGGTGGAGGGCGTTGTGGACCAAGCCGTGGACTTCCTCAAGGAGAAGCTCGGCAAGAAGGAGCAGTGACGCAACGCTGATTGTTTCCAACACCGCAACGTGGACAGGACAACGACAGCCCTACCCTCCCCCGCACAGGAGCAGGGCATCGATGATGCCCTGCTCCTGTGACCTTCCCCACGCCACAAATCGGAAGTCTGTAGCGTGGGGATTACTTTGCTTGCGTCATTCCTTTGCCTTGAGCACTTCCTCCTCGGTCAGTTGGGTGGCTTCGGCCACCTGGGTGACTGTCATTCCCATGCCGAGGAGTTTTTTGGCTATCAACAATCTCGCTTCGGCAACGCCCTCGGCGCGTCCCTTGGCAAGACCGCGCTTCTCGGCTGTGTTCACAAGCGAACGCTCGACACGGATGATGTCCCAGAATTTGTCGTAGCCCGCCAGCTCGGCGTTGGTGTAGGCCGACTCCTCCACCACCTCGAGCGCTTTCTTCAGCTGGGGGCTGTCGAGCAGCTCTTCGGGCACGCTCGTCGTGCTCTCATCTATCTCGGTCATGAAGCGAAGCCAGAGCACCATCATCTTCTTCTCGGCTATCGTTTGCGGCTTGAACTTGGGCAGCTCAACAAACACCAGATGCAGGCCCTCTATCACTTTATCGCTGTGCATCTCGTGAACCATCTGATAGCTGTGGTAGAAATCTTCCACATCGGGCTCGAACACCTCGTTCACCAAATTGAGCGAGTAAACAGGCTGCAGGTACTCGTAGAACTCCCCTTTCTGAAGCTGGCGGACATAGGCCTTAGAGGCGTTGAACAGCACACGGGACTTGAACTCCGACGACCACACCATCTGCATCTCGACTATGAACTGGCGGCCGTTGCTGTCCATGCAACGAACATCCACGATACTGAACTTGCGCAGCGGGTTCTCGGGCACCAGCTCCGACGGAAGGTACTCTATCGACTCCACCTGGTTCGATTCACCAAGCGGCAAAAGGGCGTTCAGGAAACTGATGACCAAGTCTTTGTGCTCGCCGAATATCTTCTTGAATGTAAGGTCGGCCTTGGGGTCAAGGTAACGTTTCATGATGCTTGTCTTTTCTATCCAACCGCAAAATTAACTCATTTTTCCGAGAACTCCAAATCCCGCAGCAAAATTCACGGCCTTTGACGGCGTTTGAACTCTTTTCACCCCATTTTCGCTTTATGGCCGATTATGAATTGTCAATAATTTTGTAACTTTGCAGGCTTGAAATGAAAACGACAAAAAATAAATATGAGCATTATGAGTAAAAAAGCGATTCTGATGATACTCGACGGCTGGGGCGTGGGTCCCCGCGACAAGAGCAACGCCATCTACCACACCCCCACCCCGTACTGGGACTACCTGCTGGGTCGGTACCCCAACAGCGTGCTGCAAGCCAGCGGCGAGGACGTGGGTCTGCCCGACGGACAGATGGGCAACAGCGAGGTGGGTCACCTGAACATCGGGGCCGGGCGCGTGGTGTACCAGGACCTGGTGAAAATCAACAAAGCTATCGCCGACGGCAGCATCCGCGAGAACCCCGAGGTGGCGGCAGCCTTCGAGGCCGCCCGCAAGCGCGGCTGCGGCATCCACTTCATGGGGTTGACCTCGACGGGCGGCGTGCACAGTTCGCTGGGGCATCTGATGGCCCTGTGCGACCTGGCCAAGGAATATGGTTTGGACAAGGTTTACATCCATTGCTTCATGGACGGCCGCGACACCGACCCGGAGAGCGGCAAGGGCTATGTGGCGCAGGTGGAGGAACACTGCGAGCGCAGCGCCGGCACGGTGGCCACCGTGGTGGGACGCTACTACGCCATGGACCGCGACAAGAACTGGGACCGCATCAAGCTGGCCTACGACCTGCTCACCGCCGGCGAGGGCCGCCGGAGCGACAACATGACACAGGCCATACAGCAGAGCTATGACGAGGGAGTGACCGACGAGTTTATCAAACCCATCGTCAACAGCACCGTCGACGGCCGAATCCGTCCCGGCGACGTGGTGGTGTTCTTCAACTTCCGCAACGACCGCGCCAAGGAGATGACCATCGCACTCACACAAAAGGATATGCTTGAGTACGGTATGCACACACTGCCCGACCTGCACTACTGCTGCATGACCCCTTACGATGCCACGTTCACCGGGTTGCACATCCTGTTCCCCAAGCAGGACGTGAGCAACACGCTGGGCGAGTATCTGTCGGCACTCGGCAAGCGGCAGCTGCACATTGCCGAGACCGAGAAATATGCCCATGTGACTTTCTTCTTCAACGGCGGCCGCGAGGCACCCTACGACGGCGAGGAGCGCATCCTGGTGCCTTCGCCCAAGGTGGCCACCTACGACCTGCAGCCCGAAATGAGTGCCCCCGAGGTGTGCGCCAAACTCACCGAGGCCATCCGCACCGAGCAATACGATTTCATCGTGGTCAACTACGCCAACGGCGACATGGTGGGCCACACGGGTGTGTACACCGCCATCGAGCAGGCTGTGGCAACCATCGACAACTGCGTGCGCGACACCGTGGAAACGGCCCGCATGGCAGGCTACGAGGTGATTATCATCGCCGACCACGGCAACGCCGACCACGCGTTCAACCGCGACGGCACGCCCAACACGGCCCACTCGCTCAATCCTGTGCCTTTCATCTATGTGACCGAGCGTCCCGAGGCGCAGGTGCTGGGTGGCGGCCGCCTTGCCGACGTGGCTCCCTCAATCCTGCAAATCATGCAGTTGCCCCAACCCGCCGAGATGACCGGACGCGGTTTGCTCACCACTACCAAGGAGTAAACGGTTCACCGTCATGAAAAAAAACATTCTGTTTCTGGCTTTTGCCGTGACGGTAGCTTTCAGCGCCGTATCACAGCACAAACTGCACGCCTACATAGCCGACTACGACGACACGACAACCAATATCCGCAACGCGCCCAATGGCAAAGTGGTGTGCACGCTGGAACACGAAGACGGCATCGTGCTCACGCTCGTTGAGGCGGTGAACGGGTGGTGGAGAATCGAAGGCACCATCGAGATTTGGGGCGATGATGAGAGAGAAGTGCAACTCAAAGGCTCGTCAACCGGTTATTGGGTTCACAACTCGGTGATTGGTTTCACCGGCACAGGCGGCGAGGAAACTTGCAATCTCTACGCCAAGCCCACCCGCAAGTCGCGCATAGTGTGCGAATATGGTGGCCAACTATTGCATCCCATCGAAGTCAGAGGCCATTGGGTGAAAGTGATTACCGAAGACGGCGAATACACAGGGTGGTTTCACCACGACAACATTTGTTTCAACCCCCTCACCACCTGTCCCTAACACCAGGCATAAACCCATGACGACTCTTTATCTTGTTCGGCACGGCCTCACCGAGGACAACGACGCTCAACTGCTGCAGGGACTCATGCCAGGCAAGCTGAACGCGACGGGCGTGGCACAGATGGAACGGCTGGCCGATGAACTGCGCGACCAGCATTTCGATGCCATCATTGCCAGCGACCTGCAACGCGCCATCGCCTCGGCGCGCATCATCGCCCGCGGGCGGGGCATGGAGGTGTGCACCACGCCGCTGCTGCGCGAGCGCGACTGGGGCGACTTCACCGGGCGGTTCATTCCCGACCTGAAGGAACTGCCTTTTCCGGCCAATGTGGAATCGCTGCCCCACTTGCTGGCACGTGCCCGGAAGTTCATGGCATGGGTTCAGGCGCAATATCCCGGCCTGACCGTGCTTGCCGTGGGGCATGGCATCATCAACAAGGCCATTCAGGCGACATTCCACGGCAAGACGATGCGCGAGGTGAACAAGATGGGCAACGCCGAGTGCCGCATCCTGCATTTGGACGGAACGAGCATTGCCGGCGCCACCGAAGCACCCGATGTCAAACTGAACTTGCGATAGGAAGCGGCGGCAGCACATATACAACGCTTAGTTGGCCCTCTTCGAGGCCCGCCGTGGGAGGTGTCGCTTAGCCCACGCCACACGCATCTTCGACGCGTGCGCCGTGGGGTTTCATTCACTTTGAGGCCCCGGGCCTCATGCCGACCTGCGGCCTGCGTTTCACCAAGCGGCCCGCCATGCCGCTTCGGGGTTCCAGGCGTGTCTTTGAACAAGACAGTATCTGCAAAACACACGTTTTTTGCGGGCGTTCCATAATGTCATTTGTTTTTCGGTTTATGTCAATGATATTTAGAAGGTTAATTAGCTAAACAATCCCCCGACGTTGAAGTCAAGGATTTTTTTGACGCGAAAGTTTTCACGCCATTATTTGGAGTTGCGGCATTTTGTAGCTAATTTTGCTCCCTAAAAATACGGCGTTTTGCACCGCACAACTTAAGATTTCACGATTCAACAAACATGACACCATGACTGAACACCGCTTGGTGTTGCTGCCCGCCGGGGAGCCATGGCACAGTGCATAGCTAAATGGAGAAAGCACGCGCCTGATTGTCAGCATGGCATGGTTTGTTACTCATTGTTGATTGTTAACCAATGGCAAAGAAAAAGAAAACCAACAAGCCGACAGGCGCGTTGCACCTGTCGCCGGAGAGATACCTGCTGAGCGGCGCCGCGCAACGATTAGAGAAGGGGAAATGCTACATCTCGAGCGAGATGGAAGACTGCGGCGAGGGCATCGTGATTGTGAGCCGCAGGCACAACGGCGGCCGCGTGAGCTTCGCCGCCTATCTGGTCGACATCTACTGCCTTGGGGTGAAAAAATGCTACTTCAACCTGCGACTGGAGCCGTTCCAGTTTGAAGACTACATCAGTGAGCATCAATCCCAAGTGGAGCTGCGCGAGGCCACCTACGAGGAGGCTCACAACTGGGTGTGGGGTGCCGTGGCATGGGCCGAGAAGGCAGGCCTGAAGCCACACAAGGATTTCGCCGTGAGCAAGATGATGCTCGACAAGGCCGACGACTGCGCCAAAATGGACCTGGAGTTCGGCCACAACGGGCAGCACTTTCTCATGGCCAACACCATGCAGGAGCTGGACCACTACCTGCCCACACTGCGCGAGCACCTTGGCGAGGACTTTGACTACAGCGTGAGAATCGACCCGTTTGACAACTAATCCCGCAACGACGAGCACCGCTTGCCGGCTCTAAACATCACCACCACAATGGACATCACGATAGATAATTTCCAGGAACACGTTCCGTCGCGCATCTACTGGCGCGGCGAGGAATACTATGCCGGGCGAGCCGTGACCAGCCTGCACAAGACCTCCGACGGCAGGTGGCATGCCACAGTGAGCGGCACCGACGACTACAATGTGTACATCACCATCCGCGACAATGGCAGCCTGAGCTGGAAGTGCGACTGCCCCTACGACGGGCCGATGTGCAAGCACGTGGTGGCCACGTTGCTGGCCATGCGCGAGCGAGGCCTGGGCACGTTGCACGACGAGGACGAATACATCGAAGACGTGGAATGGGAAGAGAACGAATTTGAGGAAGATGATTATGAGGAGGAATGGGACGATGAAGATGATTACGAAGACGAGGACAATCAAGCGGAAGTGGACAACAATGCCTCTGCTGCATCCGACAATGAGCTGGACCGGCTGATTGCGGTGGCCAACAAAGATGACCTCGCCGACTTTCTGCGACTGCGTGCCAGCGAAGACCCTGCACTGCGGAATGCCCTGATAAACCTTATCAAGTCACGTTATATCACGCCCAACAAGGAGGACAACACCGACTACGCCAAAATGGTGCACCATGCCTTACAGTCATGTGTGAGAACACAGCGGACAAGATATGACTATATTGATGAGACCGACTGGGACGATGTTGCTGACAAAGCCTACAAACTGGTGGAAATGGGCGACAAGCTGCTGCTTGCCGGCAATGCATTGGCAGCGGTGACCATCGCCGTGAAGGTGCTGGAAACCATCGACGAGATGATGGACGACAGCCTGATGTATGACGAGGATGCCGACATTGGAGGTGCCTGCGAAGCCGCCGGCAACCTGCTGCTCAAGGCCATCAACGCCCCCTCGCTGGGCAACGACCAGCGGCGTGCGACCATTGCACGAGTACGAAAGCTCACCGCATCGGAACTCGAGAACTATGGCTACTACGACTTCAGCGACCTAATCAATCAGCTCTCGGCCAAAGCACTCGATGGCGATGACGCCATCGCCTTGCTCAACGACATGATTGCCGATGCACGCAACTACCAAAAGGACAGCTATGTGCTGCAAAAAATCAACCTGCTCGACAAGTTGGGCCGCACCCGGGAGCGCGATGCCACCATCGATGAGCACATACACATTCCTCTTGTGCGGGAGTTGCGCATGAACGAGCTCACTGCCGCCGGACGCTATGCCGACGCACTGCGCGTGATTGCCGATGGCATCACCGAGGCGCAGAGCGACTCCCCACGCGGCTCGGCTCATGACTGGCTCGCGCACAAAATGGAGGTGCTCGGCCTCATGGGCGACACCGCCGCGCAGACCGACGTGGCACGCCAGCTGTTTCTTAGTGGCCGCGACACCATGGAGTATTACCACAAGCTCAAGCAACTCGTGCCAGCGCAGCAGTGGAAAGCCCTATTGACCACCTTGCTTGCCAGCAATCACAAGCTGTCGACCGAGGCGCTGGCGAGAATCTATATCGAAGAGAAAGATTTCGACCAGCTGTTGGCCATGGTGAGCCACATAAAGTATGACCGGCTCAATGCCATTATCCGCTATGCCATGTACTTGCGCGACACGCACTCGGCAGAGTTGCTTCAGCTTCTCGAGCACGACATTCGAGACTATGCCGACAGGAACATGGGGCGCGACCACTACGAGCGATTGGCCGACGCACTGCGCGTGATGCGCAACCTGAAAGGCGGCCGCGAAGCCGCCGCAGCACTCACGGCCGACCTGTGCGCCACTTACCCACGCCGACGAGCCATGATCGATATTTTGAGGAAACCATTATAACCACTTGACACCGATGGTTGAAGACAAACGAACATAAGCATTTGATAACGATACGAGTAAGGAACATAAATATTTTATCATTTATTATTCACCATGGCCAAGAAAAAGAAAAGCAACAAGGCAGGCGGTGTGCAGCACCAGTCGCCCCAGAAATATCTGCTGAGCGGCGCGGCACGACGCTTAGATAAAGGCGTGTGCTACGTGAGTGAGAACCTTGAGGAAAATTGCGAGGGGATTGTGGTGGTGAGCCGCAAGCACAACGGCGGCCGCGTGAGCTTCGCCGCATTCCTACTCGACACCTACTGCTTAGGCGTGAAAGACACTTACTTCAACCTGCGCATGGAACCCGAAGACTTCGACGACTTCATCGATGGAATGAATGACCAAATCGGCATCACTGAATGCAGCTACGACGAAGCCCACAACTGGGTGTGGGGAGCGGTGGCCTGGGCCGAAGAAGGCGGTATCGGGCCTCACAAGAATTTCGCACTGACACAGATGATGCTTGACGAGGACACCGACGACGTGCCGCTGATCGACCTGCCATTCGGCCGCGACGGCAAGCACTTACTGATGGCCAACAGCATTGATGAACTACAGAAATATATGCCCATCTTGAGAGAGCGCCTCGGAGATGACGTGGACTTCACACTCCCGCCCCCGGACTTTGACAAAATGTCCAATTCTCCGATGTTCAAGAAATATGGCCCCGACAGCGTATACACCTACCGTCATCCCGACTACCCCACCTCGATGGAACTGCGGTCACCACGGTGGGTGTTTGATGCTTTGATGTCGACCGAACGGTTCACCACCATCGAACCCACCAGGCTCGACCGCATGCTCCAGCTGCCCCACGACGACCTGCGACACGACCTGGAGCAGATTCTCCTCTACCACATCGGTCTCACCTGCGATGGAATTCCCGAAGATTACGATCCCTACGGCTTTAGCGGTGTTGTTGACAAGGCCGTAATACTGCTCGGCGAAGTGGGCGACCCCGACACCAGTCTGGACGTGGTGCTCGAAGTGCTGCGACAGAATCAAGTCTTTTTTGATTATCACCATGGTGACATAAGCACCGAGGTGTTTGCCCCCACGCTCTACAAGCTGGGACGCAACCGGCTGGACAAACTGATGGAGTTTGCCAAAGAGGAAGGTCTCTACTCTTTTGCAAAATGCCACGCCTTCGACGCACCGGCCTACGTTGCCCATTTCGAGCCTGAGCGCCGCCGCGAGGTGCTGGACTGGTTCCGCGAGATTCTGCTGTTCGCCACACGCGAGCTGCCCAACACACAACGCTTCGACTCTGCCCTTTCGGGACTGCTGATGTTCAGACTGTTCGATATCGGAGCCCGTGAACTCTTGCCCGAGATCAAGGTCATGTTCGGCACCGGCCTGGTCGATATCAGAGCCTGCGGCGACTACAACACCGTGGCAAAAGATATCGGCAAAGAGAAAGACCTCAATTACAAGTTCAACCCCCTTGACATACACGAGCGCTTCGACAAACTGCGCTGGTGGGAAGAGCGCGAGGAGAAATAATAATAACCGACTAACTAAGTTCACACCCTTTGAGCAGCATAACACCCGTCCCTGCCACATGGCCAGGGCGGGTGTCGCATCTCACGCCGTCAGAATGACGAGGAAAAAAGGAGCGAATGGGAGTTTCAAGCCCCCATTAGAATCAGGGTTCCTGATCCAAGCCAAATCGCACGCATCTGTTCTCAGTCCAAAGCCTCCCAGGTGAAGTCGCCCTGATACAAGTTGGCTTTCTTGACATCGAAATTGTAAGTGCGCATGTACTGTTCACATACCTCCACCGCACCATTGTAGAAGGGACTGGTGCAATGCTGGCGTGTAGTGACAATGATGCTCATTTCTGGTGTAATGACTTGTCCATTAACACGGCGCAAGCGTTTCGGAGTGATTCGGAATACTTTGCTCATAATGTAATTAATAGATTAGACAATTATTGGGCGAGCCCAAAACAAAATTGAAAATATTTATTTTATAAACGCTTGTATTACAAGCTCTTATACATTATATACGGTAATTTAAAGCGGAAATTGCCTATTTTTTGCTACCGCAGCCAACAGATTGTCGTTGCTGGTCTCTTCGCGACAGATCACATGGCGAGGCGCAAGCCGAGGTCAACACCGCGACCAGATGGGTAGTAATAGTACCGGAACGACACACGGCAATACCACGCGTAGTCGTTGAAGTGGCCGCCACGCAGCACACAGTTAGAACCCGATGTGGGACCCGTCGGATCGGTTTGAGGAGACGATGTGTAACTTCCGTACCAATCATTACACCACTCCCAAATGTTGCCGCTCATGTCATAAAGTCCTAATTCGTTAGGAAGCTTCGTTGCCACAGTTTGAGGAATATTATCGGAAGTAAATATGTACCAAGCAACGCTGTTAATGTCATCGCCACCTGCGTATTTATACCCCATGCTCTTGTTGCCTCCTCTTGCAGCATACTCCCACTCGGCCTCAGTGGGAAGACGGAACGATTTTCCTATGAGGGTATTCAATTTTCTGATGAACTCTTGACAATCGTTCCAACTCACATTATCCACAGGACGCTGAAGGTTGTCACCATAGCCATTGTTTTCTACGAAGTTGCTGGGATTGCTTCCCATCACAGCTTGCCATAGCTCTTGGGTCACCGGCGTTTGTCCTATAGAATAATCACTCAATGTCACTTCGTGAGCAGGAAACTCTCTGTCGGATGCGTTATCGCTCTGCTCGGCGGTAGCCCCCATGGTGAACGTGCCGCCCTCGACCTTGACCATATTGAACTCCACACCGTTCACATTATAGGTAGTAACGTTGCTGTCGTGCCAATTTGGGCCAAGGCCAAGCATGATATTAATGATGGCGTTCATGTCATCGATGTCGACGTTGCCATTCTGGTTCATGTCAACACGAGGCACATAAAGCTGGTTTATCTTCAATGTGTTTATACCCAAAATTATGTTAAGGACAATGTTTAGGTCGTCTACATCTACGCATCCATCAAGGTTGGCATCACCCAACAACAAATCAGAATCGACAAACTTCACTGTGGTAAGAGTGACGGGGTCTTCGGGCAAACCGATAGTGTAACTCTTATTATTGCTGCCAACATATTTCACATACGCTGTGAACTCGCGTTCGCCAGCGTCATAGCCAGGGTCAGCTGTAAAGTTAAGCGTGTAAACGTGACAGGGATTGGCAGTTACAGGGGTCAGCGTAACATTTGCTCCTACAATCATGTAGGTGGGCCAATAGCCATCTACGTCCATATTGTCGGTAAAAGTGACCACGGGAACCTTGTTTTTCTTGGTGATGTCATCGCCGGCAAATCCGTAACAACCATCCTCGTCCATAATTGGATGCAATCCTTCAGGGAAAGACACCTCAATCTGAATCTGCGTGAAGTCGCCGCCCTGTGGCATGTGCAGGGTGAGCGGCAGCTGCATCACGCGGCCCACATCGACGCGGTTCACGCTCAGCTCCGGCGCGGTGATGGAGGCTGGCTCCAGATTGGGCATTTCCTCAATAAACTTAAACTCCTTCCACTGCTCAGCGTTGGCATAAAGCGACTTAGCACTATGAGGTACATGAAGCACGCACTCATTTTTATTAATTCCGATGAACGCATTTTCTACCAGTTCCACCTGCTGTGGGTCTGCAAACTCGCAATACAGGTCTCTCACACGGTCACAACCATCGAAAGTTTGGCCTTTTATGGCTTTGACTGTGGCCGGTAATGTAATAGACTTCAAATAACGAGCCCCTGCACAAGTATTATTCAGCGTTTCAATTCCACTTGGAATAACAAGGTCAAGAATCTCTTCATCATTCAAATACAGATGACCATTTAGAGGGACGTGATAGTTTCCTGCGGATTCTTCGTGAACGTATTTTATCGAACACCATCCATACAAATCGTAAATGTAGAGGTCACGCTCGCCACCGGCATAAACAAAGGCCAAGTTGCCAATGGTGGGACTGCCACCCATAAGCGTGACGGTTTTCAGATCGTAACAATACCGAAACGCCATATCGGCGATTTGGGTAACCGTCTTGGGGATAATCACATGCTCCACACCGAATTGCTCCCCATAGGCATAGTAACCGATGCCGGTCACCGTGTAGGTCTTTCCGTTGTTAGTGACCGTCTCCGGAATGTTGACAGTAGAGATTTCTGACGTGGGCTTTGGCATCCACTGTTTGTAGGTAACAGTCACCGTTTGCCCATCGGGGTTGATGTCATAGGCGATGCCATCGGCCAGAAAGTCGTAGGCCGCAGCCGTGGCGCTGCACATCAGTGCCAACGCCAGAGTTAGAAATTTTGTTTTTCTCATTGTTAATTGTTTGAGGTTAGTAAAATGAAATAAATAAGTTGGGACAAATCAACATAAGATCATAAGATTTATATTCAACTCCTGATGAGTTATGCATGAAGAATATGTCGGTAAATTGAAAAATTCAAGACAATAAGTACAACTATTACAACCCTCAATAAACGTTGTTTTAGGTTGTCGTGGCTGTTTTTAATTTCTTACTAAATTTTTCCTCGTCCACTTAACGGTTTCATACCATTCTTCCACTTTCCGCCGGCAAAGTTCGGGCAGGGGTATGCCAGATTGCGGCAGAGGTTGCGGATTTTTTCTACGGTGGCAGCTTATTCAAACTCCCATCTGAAATAGAACATCTCGCCCTTGCTGTTGGTAAACGTGCCAGT
Organism: Muribaculaceae bacterium; assembly: GCA_017443765.1. GTDB lineage: Bacteria > Bacteroidota > Bacteroidia > Bacteroidales > Muribaculaceae > Sodaliphilus. The sequence continues at coordinate 28,049 of JAFSYB010000125.1, forward strand.
GATGAGATTCTCCTCCACCAAACGTCCCTCATAGTGGCCACTATGGTTACCGTTGGGGGTGTATTCATCGGCCACGACCTTTTCATCATCAGTAAACCGCCCTTTCAACGTCAGATTAGGTTTGTTCCCATTGTAACCGTAAATACCAGTGAAATGGTCATCGGTGAAGCGGAAAGTGCCAGCCACAATATGCGGATTTATCTTTCCGGTCATCTTGAGCGTGCCGGAAAAAAGCGGCGCATCGCCAACATCATTTGAATTGCTGGGCGATGCATCGTCCGAGGTAACATCATCGGCCGAGCCGCCAATTTGCTCGGCCACGGCAGGAGATAAAGATTTAGGGGTGTTCGCACCACAAAAAATATCGGCTAATGGATATTCGACAGTTATGAACGTACTGCCATCATCAATAAAAATGGAGTAGTCGTTCACGCGCCAGGATGCGGGAGCAGCCAAATAATGGAAAGCGTCTTCGACCATGTCAAAATAAAGCACACTGAGATGGCTCAAATCAACGTTCTCCCCACTCTTATCGGAAGTGATGAGAACCAATCTATCGTCATATTGCTGATGCATCACCACACTGCGCACACTGATTTTGTGGCCATCTATCGAATTGGGTATCTGTATAATGCCATCGGAACAAGTCTTCAGCCCATAGCGTTTAAAGGGGAGCACGGGAAATGAATAGTCGCCCTCCTGACCCTCTCTCATATAATAAATGGCTTGGCAACGGGCATCCACCAGTTTCCCCAACACTTCACACCCCTCATGCTTGAGTGAGTCGGTCACCATGTCGGCACGGTTTCTCATCAATGCTAACTCCTGCTCGGGCGACAGTGAGTTATCCACTGTTAACTTATCGCCGCTGGATTTCTTCAGTGATGGCCCCGACAGGGCGTAAATGATGCCGGCAACAGCACACAGACCAATCACCGCTGCCGACCATAGAAGGGTCTTCCTCTTCGGCTTGTCGGCAGTGGTTTCCTCATAGGCAACCGCCGTGGCCTGCGGCTCTTGCCGGACTGGGGCTTGAACTGTGGTGTGGACACTTTCGCTACTCGGCACAGTGGGCAGCTGTTCTACATGAGCAACCGAGGATGCCTCACCGAATCTTGTGCAGCAAAACATGCACATTCCTGCACTGGCGGGAATGCTCTCGCCGCAGTTCGGACAAACCCTTCTATCTTCTTCCATAATCCTTGTCTTTCTCGTAGAGCGACCAGCAGTCAAGCACATTGCCAAGCATTTTGTCGTCGCAGTTGAAAGTGATCTCGGAATGCTCATCGTTCCGCTTGAGAATGGTGCACACGGCGTAATGCTCATTATTGATGTTGTAAAGAACGTGATAGGTGTCATATCCTGCCACCTGCTCGCCCTCCACTTTTTCGGCTTCCACGCCATGACCAACACAAGCCCTCATTTCATCAAAATCACCCACGATTTTTTGAATATTGTCCACATACATTTCTGGGTGAGACTTGAGATTCGCGAGGATTCCTGCGCTCGCGCCAGCATCGATGCCATCAAGCGACATGAGTTGCCGGTTGTCGACACCATTCACATAATCCCTCAAGCGGCCTGCACTGTAATTGCCTGAGAAACCGCTGAAATAGACGCTGTTGGTGAAAAAGCCCTTTGCCAATGCACAATAAGCCTGTTCAATCTCGCCGGGAGAAGCAGTCATCTCGCCAAGACGTCGGTCAAGATAACTCTTGATGTCCTTGTTACACTGCTCGCGGGTATATTTCCACGACAGCTGCGCCTTCCAATAATCCACCACATCATCATGCTCCAACGCAGAACATGAACCGCACACATACAGCCCTGAGATCAGGACTAAAGACCATGCAATAAATGAAATGATTTTTCTTCTCATCGTTTCAACGTTTTATCTGATTCATCACATATCAAAGTCATGGACACCCAGGTATTTGGGCGACGGTCCCCATTCATTCTCCTCGGTTTCGGAGTTCTTCACAAACTGAACAATCAGATACACAGCCCCTCCACCCGTCAACGCCATAAACAAAATGCATAAATACCCCAACCACTGGAAAGAGTAGATGCGCATCAACATTCCAATCACAATGGTTGTCGTCAACAAGGCATAGCAGTAAATCAGACATTTCGCATTGTTCCCAATGTCGTGCAGCCGTCTAATCTCTATTGGAACAGACAAGCCCGTGAACACTAGTAATTCATACACGACTCCATCCACCAATCCCAAAACGATTCCAGAGAGTAGGAACAAAAATAAGCTGAACCACCAATACTCTGAACGCCGGGCTCGCCCCTTGACATTAAACAGGTTTCCCAATCCCTGATTAACGGCTTGCAGGAATGAAAGCCTCGGCATGACATAGACCCCATCAGAATCAGTTTTCGCTCCACGCGCCATCCAACTGAGTTCTTTCAGCACACGCTGCAAATCACCAACGTCCTTTGCGGGCAATGGTGTTTCCATACCTTCAGTCCACACAGGCGTGTCGTTAGAAAGGCCTACGCTCAACAGTTCGCCCCTCTGATAAGGGCCGCATTGGCGACCCTGCAGAATCAAATACCATTCCATAGAAATTGATTATTTAAACAATTATCATATTCCTTTACGTATCAGACTGCAAGTCTAGATTATTTTCATTCAGCTCCAACTCCCCCACTTCGGCAAGCCCCATATTGACCAGAATCAAAACAATAACCCACACCAGTATTGTCAATCCAACCACGGTGAACAACGATTGATTAAGCGGGGAATCCCACAGCCCATGAAGCACAATGGGAAGCACAGCCAGACGCAGAAATGCTTTGTTTGTCACAACATTCATCAAAAGCTGGTTTCCATTTGCTTTGGCTCCAATCGCCAAAGCCGCCCCCACAATCGCCGACCATGTTTCGTGGCCTGCCGGGGCAGTAACCCCACGAACAAACATGGTGGCCAACAAATCATCCCACCCTTCGGTCGCCCCCGATGTCATCACGTAACCGGCCGACTCAAGAGCCGAAAAACCAGCACCAACAGTTGCGCCGATAAGCATCCCACAAAGTATATACTTGTGGTTGAGCTGTTTCAGGAAATAGTATATAATAGCCCCCTTGCCAATCTCTTCTACAACCCCTATCGTGATAGCTGTAGTGAAGTCCAATTCCTCAACATCGACAAATTCATACAACAATAACGTCAACGTCAAAGAAGCACACCCTCCAATAAAAAACATCTTGAGAACTTTGTAAATGCTTATGTTCCGAAAGGCGTTTACTTCCACAAACAGTATCATGATGGAGATAGGAACAGCAAACGCACCCACAAAAATCAGGCCTGGGATGGCGTTTTCGTTCTTAAAAACCTCACTTTAGTACATGACAGAAGGTCGAAAATTTAATGTTAATTAACTGATTATCAGATAGTTAACTATTGCATAAGTGGTTGGAAATTAGTACCTTTGTAAGAAAAAACACCACTAATTTCTATGGGTACTAATTCCAATCCAC
>JAFSYB010000126.1 GCA_017443765.1 Muribaculaceae bacterium
GCGGTTCTTTTGTCACACTTTTGTTGCAAAAGCGTGACAAAAGAACCGCCCCCCTGTCACACAAATCAGTCCTTATGGAGGATGATGTTAATCACCTTGTTGATGTCGTCGACATCGACCACGCTGTCGCCGGTGACGTCGCCCTTGACACCGCCTGTGGCGGGCTTGTCGATGCCCGGGGTCTCGAAATCAACGGCAATCACCTGACCCAGCGAGTCGGTCATGTCGATGTCGATGTGCACGCGCATCTCGGTGTCGTTGAACAGGGCCGTCAGCTTAATGGGCACGTCGTTCAGGCCCGGTCCCAGCCAAAAGTCCTCGCCCTCGAGGTCGCCCTCACTGATGCGAATGTTCTTGTCGACGCTCAAGGCGGTGAAGCCGCACGCCTTGATGGCTGACACGCTGTCGATGTCGATGTTGCCCACGGGCATCAGGTCCTCGCCCTGAGCAAGCACGAAGTTCTTGAGCACGAGCCTGTAGGTGCCATCGGCATTGGTGTCGATGGTGACTTCCACACCGTCCTGCGAGCCCACATAGTCGTTGATTTTCACAGTGAGTTTGCCAGAATAATTGGCAGCGCCGGCAGCAAGCGTACACAGCACGGCGGCCAGCATGAGCAATGTTTTTTTCATCATTGTATAAAATCTTTATGTTTTTATTCAATTGGCATTGAGCATGATGTTGATAATATCATTCACATCGGCAATATCCACGCTGCCATCGGCATTGAGGTCATATCCATCGGGCTTCGTACCGTCGAGCAAGGCGTTGATGAGCAGGTTGACATCGGCAATGTCCACGCTGCCATCGTGGTCGAGGTCGCCATGTTGCCACTGCGGCTCGCTCTTGCGGGTCACCGTGATGGTATAGAGCGTGGCGTCGGCCAGGTCGGCGCTCACGGTGCCAAGCACAACGCTGTAGTTGCCGCCGCCCAAGTCCTCGACTGCCTTGACCACCATGGCACTGCGTCCGCCGGTGGCCACATCGAAGTTGCCGGCGGTGAGCACGAGCGGAGTGCCCTCGTAGGTGAAGGCGTAGTCGTGCTGGCCGGCATCAAACGCAAACCCGTCGAAGCCCGTGGCCGTGATAGCGGTCACGCCGGCGTTGTAGAGCAGGCTCATGTCGTCGACCCACACCTTGTCGCCGCTGCTGCCCTGACCGGCATCGGCATTGGTGGAAACGGTGATCAAGATGGCATTGGCTGCGGCCTGGTTGCCAGCATAGCTGTCGTAGTCAAAGGGGATGGTGAGCAGTCGCCAGTCGCCTTGCTCGACAGTGGTGTTCTGCGCCTTGGCGGCCACATTGGTATAAGTCTTGTCCTCAGGGTCTTGATAATAGGAGCCGTCGAAGGCCACGGCACTCACGGTGGCATACTTGTGGTCGCTATTATAGGTTGCCTGGCTGAACTTGATCCAGGTGGCAATGGCATCGGGTGCCGCCTTGAGTGGGGTGTAGAAAGGATCGCCGTTTTTGTCGGTGTCTGTGGATTCGCTGTCCATCTCCGAGTGGTTGGCGGCATCGCCGGGAATCATGCTGGCGGCTTGAAGCTGTCCGTTGGTCATGGTGCCGTTGTTGATGATGCCGTAGGTGCTTGCCGAGGTGAGCAGTGCGCTCATTGAGCCCGTGGAGCCCGGTCGCACATCGGTGCTGCTGGCCAGTGTGCCCTTGGCGCGTCCGGCAAGCCAGCCCTTGGCACTCTTGAAGCCGTGCCAGCGGTCGGGCTCGCCACTGCTTGCCGTCCAGGCCTCGAAGCCTCCGTTGGGAATCTGGAACGTGGCCATGTAGGCATCGGCCTCAGCTGTGGCATAGTGGAACGTAGCGCCGCGCAGTGTGCCGTCGGCCACAAGGGTGGCGGCATCGGTGAATCGAGCCAGCACAGTGACCTCGCCGCGCTTGACCGCGGCAATGTTCACCTCGCCCTGCCGAGTGACTGGCACATCGGTGAGGGTGATGTCGTCAACAATGAGCGTGCAGGTGCTGCCGCCAGGGGCGACAGTGACCGTGGTGGCAGCCAGGGTGAGTGCGGTGGCCGCCGAAGCAAACAGAGTAAAGATTTTCTTCATAATCATCTTGATTGGTGGCGGCGATTTCATCGCCGCCTGCGTAAAACAATCGGTTACTTGATTCTATAAGTTACACCCAATTGGGCGTAGATGGGATACATGCTTTGCTCGATGGTGTGGAAGTCGCGCTTGAAAGCGGCAGAGACACCCCAGTTGATGTCGGCGTAGAGTCCAAACCGTCCGCCCAGGCTCCAGTCGGCTCCCAGTCCAATCCCCACCTGCCATCGTCGTAGGTCTTCGCTGAAGTCGTAGTCGCCACGCTCGCCAGGCTCCTCGCCCAGCTCGATTTTTGCCCCGGTGGGGTCGTCCACGCGCAGGTAGCCGCGATGCGCCCAGCCGTCGAAGGTGTTGTCGATACACCACGAGAAATAAGGCCCGGCCTTGATGTTGACGTTGCGCACATGCCACACAGCCTGCGCCGGAATGGTGGCCACCCATTGCGAGGTGCGCGTGGTGACGCGCCCGGTGAACATTCCGGCCAGGCGCTCGCCTCCGCGCACGATTTCCATGTGGTAGTTCTTTACGGTGGCATCCTCGCGCATGGCCTTGCGCTCGAAGCGCAAGCCGGCGAGAAATCCCCAGCTGCCATGCAGCGGCAGCAGCACATCGGCCCCGATGGCGGGGGCAATTTGCGGGGTGTAGCTGTTCAGGTTGCGAATGGTGGCGGGCAACCCCACAGGCATGGTGCCGCCAATGTTATTTCCCACACGCACCTTGACCTCGCGTGCCGTGGCTGCCTCCTGCGCCCGCGCACCACAGAGCACGCTGCCAACCAACAAGAGGGCTAATATTATCGGTCTCATTCTTCCGTTTCTCAAATTCAAGCTGCAAAATTACAAAAATATAACCAATGCACAATGCCTTTCAAAATGCACAATACGCAATGGATAATGCAGAATGTTTGATTTTTACATTTTATAACGGGCATTAACTTGATTTTTGAGCCATAACTCGGTTCAGCTCTGCCAATCGTTCGCCTTGATGGGTGATTGGGTGCACCTGCGCAGCTTATTCCTCGCGTGTGCACACCACGCGTGCCTTGTCGACGAGCATCATGCTGCCAATGGCACCCTCAAAGCGGTCGCCGTCAACGCTCGACGAGAACACCACCGTGAGGCTGTAACCCATGTTCTGGAGCAGTTCCATGTCAAGTTCCCGGGTATATACGAACTCGGCCTCGAAGGCTGTCCACACCGTGGTGGCGTGGATGTCGGCCACCTTAGCCATAGCCACGATGTTGGGATTGGTCTGCACATCGTCGCCAAAGAGCATCACCTCGTTGCCCAGCTCATCGTGGTTGAGGTAGAGGACGGCATAGGCCGAACCACAGTCGGTGCGCCCCTCGACGGGGTTCTTATCCTTGTCGATGAACGTGGCTCCGGGGGTGTACTGGTAGTACCCGATGAGCTTCACGGGCTTGCGGTCGAAAGGTTTGCCAAAGCGCGTGGCCTTCAGCGGTGCGCGGGCCGCCACCGTGAGGTCGAACTCACCCATGAAAAAGTTGCCGGCTGCAATGGCCTTGTTCATGCTCGCTCCCAGAGGACCCGTGTCGCGTGTCACCAGCCGCAGGCAGGCGCCGTCGAAGCCGTTTGGCTCGGGCATGGTGGGGTACTCGTCGAGGGCTGCCGAGCGTCGCGCAATCCAAAATCCCCCATTGCCGGTAGCCCACAGCGGGGCAAGCGTGCCATCGTCCTGCGGCTGCTGCCACACATAGTATTTCTTGTTCTTTGGCTCCAGCTCATAGTGCTCGAAGTCAATCTTGAGCGTGTCGCTCACCGTGACCTTGGTGGGCACGTAGGCCAGCCAGTAGCGACGGCGCCAGTTGCCGTCCTGCGAGGTGACGGTGTACAGCACCGGGCCGGCCGAGAAGTCTTGCACCGAGCCGCTGGCCGGCACAACGGTGGCTCCGTCGGTGAGCGTGAACATGGGAGCCAGGGCGGTGACATCGGCATGGCTGCGCACGGCGATGGTGATTACACTGTCGGTCGAGAGCACGTTGCGCTCGGCATCGGTGACTTGAAAAAAGAATTGGTCGGGGTTGTCAACAGTGAGGCTGACATGCTCGATGTCGCACTCGGCGTTGAGTGGCTCGTCCTTGAAGCACGACGCGGTGCCAACAACCACGGCGGCAAGGGCTGCAAACTGAAAGATATAACGTGACTTCATTGAATACTCTATGAAACAATTAATTACTTACCGACTGCCTCTCATTGGCCTGTTCAAGCTCGGTGTCAACAGCCTCGAAGCGCGAGTGGCTGCTCTTGTACTCCGGCACAAAGCGCTTCATGGCCATCACCATGTCGTGTTCCTTGCCCTGCAAGGCCAGGTCAAAGATTTGGTCGATGTGCTCGCACACATCGCCGTAGTCGTAGGTGCGCACCCGGGCAATCAGGATTTTCTCGTTGTCGGTTGTGATGGTTTTCTCCTTGTCGTTGAGCAGTTCCTCGTACAGCTTCTCGCCCGGGCGCAGCCCCACCTCCTCGATTTTAATATCGATGTGTGGCTTGAGGCCGGCCAGCGAAATCATGCGTTCCGCCAGGTCGTAGATGCGCACGGGCTGCCCCATATCGAAGATGTAGACCTCCCCGCCGTTGCCCATGCACCCGGCCTCGAGCACGAGCGAGCAGGCCTCGGAGATGGTCATGAAATAGCGTGTGATGTCGCGGTGAGTGACCGTGACGGGGCCTCCGGCGGCAATCTGGCGGCGGAACAGCGGAATCACCGAGCCGTTGCTGCCAAGCACATTGCCAAAGCGCGTGGTGATAAACTGCGTGCCCTTCCAGCGGCGGTTGGCATCGAAGAACAGCGATTGGCAGTAAATCTCGGCCAGGCGCTTGGTGCAGCCCATCACGTTGGTGGGATTCACAGCCTTGTCGGTGGAAATCATCACGAATTTGTAGACGCCATATTGCAGAGCGAGGTCGGCGATGTTGCGCGTACCAATCACGTTGGTAAGCACAGCCTCGGTGGGGTTCAGCTCCATCATGGGCACATGCTTGTAGGCCGCCGCATGGAACACAAAGCGAGGATGGAAGCGACTGAAAGCCAACTCCATGCGTGCTTTGTTCAGCACATCGCCCATAAACAGCTCCATGTCGGCATCGGGGTAAAGCTTGGATAGTTCTAAGTGCAGCTCGTGCATGGGGGTCTCGGCCTGGTCGATGAGAATGATTTTTTTTGCACCGTAACCGGCCACCTGCCGAACGATTTCGCTGCCAATAGAGCCACAGGCACCGGTGATGAGCACACAGCTCCCACGGACGGTGTTGCTCACCAAGGTGTTTTCCAGCGTGATGGGTTCGCGGCCAAGCAAATCCTCAATCTGCACCTCTTTCACAAAAGAGGAGATGTTGGTAGGCGACTGGGCCTGGTCCTCGTCGATTTCACCAAGCACCTCCACCCTGTTGATTGACAACAGGGTGATGTTGTTGCGCAGGAAGTGGTCGGCAAACCCGTTGCGCATAAACACTTTGTAGGTAGCCCCGAAAATCAAGGCATAGATATCGTGCTCGACAAAAATGCCGCGCACATCATCGGGATTGAATGGGTAAATCCTAAAACCATTCACTGTGCCGCCACAATCAGGCTCGATGCTCAACAGTCCTACCGGATTGTAATTGCCGTCAATCTCGTTCTTGAGTGCGCTGGCCAGAATAATCGAGCTGATCGATGTGCCCAACACAAGCACGCGCTTCCGCCTCGTTTCGCGGCTAATCATGCGCATGTACAAATACTTGATCATCAAGCGTTCCACCATCATGATTGAGAATGCGAGGGTGACCGTGATGAGCACATTCAAATAGCTGAACAGCACATACCCGGTGAGCAGCGAGCAACCCAGATTCATCGCCAGCAAAATGAGCGTGGAAAGAGCCACCACCACAAAGGTGCGGTAGAGGTCCTCGATAGCCGAAAGGCGTATCACACAGGTATAGTTCTTGGTGAGGTAGGTAATCAGGCTATAGACCAGCAGCAAGACTGCCCAGCCCACGACAAAGATGGGCTGAAAGTTTGCAGGCGGTGAGGTATAGTAATCGACGGCAACCACCACAGCATAGCTCACAGCCACCACAAGCACATCAATCACCAAAATCACCCACCGGGGGGTGGTGGTGACCTTGAACGACCTGAACACCTTCAAGTCGAGCAGCGAATTCACGAGTATGTCGAACAGTTTCCTCATGCTTCCTCACAACAGAAACAGCAAAATTAATCATTTCTCGCGAATGGCGCAAAGTTTTGCTCCACTTTTCAAGTTTTTTCGCACTTGATGAACCAGCTCGCCGGCCAACATCACCAGCGATGTGCCACCCACAATGAGCAGCCATTTTCCTAAATTGATAGGCTCGATATGGAACAGCCGATAAGCCACCTGCACGATGAATACCTGTCCGAACAAAATCACCGCCGCCACAAGAAAGAAGGTGCGGCTGGCCGACACATTGTGAAACGCACTGCGTCCACTGGCAAACGACTTGGCATTGAACAGATTCCAAAACTGGAGCATGACAAAAGTGGTGAAGATGATGGCCAGCTCTTGTGGGGAAATGTGCACGCTGATTACGCTGCCGCCCTTGCCAACCACATGATAAACAAGGAAATAAGCAAACATTCCCAGCACGACACCCGCAAAGAACGTCCCCACAAAGGCGATAATGCGTGCCATGCGCCGGGTGATGATACTCTCGCCCCGGCGGCGCGGTGGCTCACCCATCACCACGCTGCTGGGCGGCAGCGAAGCCAAGGCCAGCGCGGCAAACGTGTCCATAATCAGGTTCACCCACAGCATCTGCGTGACCGTGATAGGCATCATACTAATGAACGAGCCCAAGCCCACCACCAAGCACGCGCACACGTTCACCGTGAGCTGGAAGAGAATGAACCGCTGAATGTTTCGGTAAAGCGAGCGCCCCCAAAGCACGGCCTTGTTAATGCTGGCAAAGGAGTTGTCGAGGATGGTGATGTCGCTGGCCTCGCGTGCCACATGGGTGCCGTCGCCCATCGACAGCCCCACATGGGCTTTCTTCAATGCCGGGTCGTCGTTGGTGCCGTCGCCTGTCACGGCCACCACCTCGCCGCACTGCTGCAGCAAGTCAACAAGCCGGGCCTTGTCTGAAGGACGTGCTCGAGCCATGATTTTCAAGCGCTGCACCACACCAAGAGCCTGCTCGTCGGTCATGGCGGCAAACTCTGGCCCGGTGATGCAGGCCAGCGGGTCGGCATCGTCGTCAACCGTCCAAATGCCCACTTGTCGAGCCACCTCGCGAGCGGTGTCCAGGCTGTCGCCGGTGATAACCTTCACTTTCACACCGGCACGGCGACAGTCGCGAATGGCGTCCGGCACATCGGGGCGCACGGGGTCGCTGATGGCCACATAGCCAAGGAAATGCAACGAGGCCAAAGCCAGCAAGTCGCCACTGTCCACCACGGCGGTGTCGGGCAGGGTGGCACAGGCAAAGGCCAGGGTGCGCATGGCCTTGCGCTGAAACGACTTCAGCTGCCACACAAGCGCGTCGTCGTGCAAGCGGCAACAGTCCATCACCAATTCGGGGGCACCCTTGACCAGCAGCAGGCGCCGTCCGTCGGGCGTGCGCACCACAGTGGCCATATACTTGCTATCGGTGTTGAAAGGCACCTGCCGCTCCACGGTGCACTGCTCGCGCAACGGCAAATAGTCCACCCCGCGCTCACGCAGCCACAGCAGCAACGCCCCCTCGGTGGGATTGCCAATCACCCTCACGCGTTCGGGGTCGCTGTCGTCGAGGTAAGCCGTGGAGTTGCACGCCAGGCTCAAGGCGATTAACGAGGGGTGCAGACTTGCGTCGGAGGAATCGGCCGTGGGCGCAGCACCCTGGGGTTCCTCATCTGCCCCGGGGAACGCCACGTGGGCCACCTGCATTTGGTTCTCGGTGAGGGTGCCCGTCTTGTCGGTGCAAATCACTGTGGCGGCGCCCATGGTCTCGCAAGCGTGCATGCGGCGCACCAGATTGCCCGTGCGCAACATTCGGTGCATGCTCAAGGCCAGGCTCAGGGTGATGCTCATGGGCAACCCCTCGGGCACACTCACCACAATGAGCGTGACGACAATCATCACCGTTTCGATGGCATATTCCACGCCAGCCAGGAGGGTGTTGGGTTCATCGTCGAGAAAGAACGCCAGTATGCGCCCCACCACGATGATTGCCGCCACCAAGTAGCTTGCGCGGGCAATCTGCCCCCCAAGGCGGTCGAGCTGCTGCATGAGGGGGGTCTTCACACCGTGTTCAATCTGCGCTTCGGTGGCCACACGGCCATACTCGGTGGCATCGCCCACGCGCTCCACCTGCATCACGCCGTTGCCCTCTATCACCGTGCTGCCGCGCAGCAGCTGATTGGCCGGGTAGGCCGTCTGGCTGTCGGCTTCGTCGGCCGGGCGGTGCGTTTTCCAAGCCTGTGGCTCGCCAGTGAGCGAGCTCTCGTCCACACTCATGGCCACACTGTGGAGCAGCCGCCCGTCGGCAGGCACACGCTCGCCGGCCTCGAGCAGCACAATGTCGCCCACCACCACATCGCGGCGCGGCACCTGACGGATGTGTCCGTCGCGCACCACCTTCACCGGCAAGTCGTCGTTCGACTGGTTGAGCAGCTCAAATTTCTTGTTGGCCTTCACCTCAACCACAAAACCCACCATCGTGGCCAGCACGATGGCCACAAAGATACCCACCGGCTCGAGCAATGCGGTGCCCTTGCCCATCGAGGCATACTCCCAAAGCGCCAACCCCACGGCAAGCACGAGTGCCACTAACAGAATCTTGATGAGCGGGTCGTTGAATTTCTCGATAAACTGCGCCCACAACGAGCTTCGCGGCGGCGGCGAGAGCACATTGTCGCCATGTCGCTGCCTGCTTTCCAGCACTTGCTGCGCGGTGAGTCCCTTAAACGATTTCATTCCTTGTCGGTTATCGGTTAAACACGAGCTGGCGGCCCGTGACCCCCTCGACAATGGTGCCATTGTCGAACACTCGGCATCCGTTCACCCAAGTGCGCACCACGCGGTGGTGCATCACTGTGCCGGCGAGCGGTGTCCAGCCGCAGGGCGACAGCACGTCGCTGTCGGCAACTGTCCACCCGGGCTCCACAGGGTGCACCTGCACCAAGTCGGCATGATAGCCTGTCCGCAAATATCCCCGGCGGTCGATGGCGTGCAAATCAGCCGGTGCGTGGCACATCGCCCGCACCACTTGCGGCAAGGTGAAGACGCCCTGACGGGCCAACTCCAACATAGCGATTAGCAAAAACTGTGCCAAAGGCATTCCTGACGGAACATTTAAGTTATTTTCGCACTTTTCCTCGCGCAGATGCGGTGCATGGTCGGTGGCGACAACATCGATGGCGCCCTCGGCCACAGCGCGGCGCAGGGCGGCGCGGTCGGCGGCGGTCTTCACCGCCGGATTCACGCGGATGCGGTTGCCCACACGGGCATAGTCGTCGTCGCAGAACCACAGGTGCCCCACGCAGGCCTCGGCCGTGATGCGTTTCTCGGCCAACGGCTTGCCCGTGTCGAAAAGTGCCAGTTCGTCGGCTGTGGTGATGTGCAGCACGTGCAGCCGGGCACCGGTGTCGTGTGCCAGCCTCACAGCGCGGCGCGTGCTGGCCAAGCAAGCCTCGCGGCTGCGAATCAGGGGGTGTGCCTCGGCGGGGATGCGCTCGCCGTGCTCGGCAGTCCACCGGGCGCGGTTGCGGGCAATAATTCCCTCGTCCTCGCAGTGGGCGGCAATCAAGGCAGGCACGGTGGTGAACAGTCGGCGCAGGGCGGCAGCATTGTCAAGCAACATTCCGCCCGTTGACGACCCCAAAAACACTTTCACGCCAGCCAAGCGGCTGTAGTCGAGCGAGGCCAGCCAGTCGATGTTGTCGGCGGTGGCTCCGGCGTAGACGCCGTAGTTGGCCACCGACGTGCGCGCCAGCCGCTCAAGCTTGTCGTCGAGTGCGGCTTGCGTTACCGTGGGGGGCACCACGTTGGGCATATCCATCACGGTGGTGACCCCGCCGGCCACTGCCGCACGCGTTTCGCTGGCGATATTGCCCTTGTGGGTCATGCCCGGCTCGCGCAGGTGCACATGCTCGTCAATCACGCCCGGGAGCAGCAGGTCGCCGCCGGCATCGGTCACCTCATCGGCGTGTTGCAGCATCGAGGGCAAGGGGGCACCCTCGCCCATGTCTACAATCAGTCCGCCATTGATGGCCAAGTAGCCCCTCAGCTCCTTGTGTTCCGTCACAAGCCGGGAGTTGACAATCAGTTCCATGAAACGGTTTCCTTATCTCCCAAAAACACAGCAGACAGCTGAATCGGATTACACCCGCTATCACTTCGATGCTGTTCTCGGTTGTTCAATCTAATAGACGAGCGCAAAGTTGTCGACCCAGAGTGTCATGCCGATGGTGCCCACGTAGGCCGTACCGCAAGCGCTCGAGGCCATAAGCACCATGTGAGTGGGCGTGGCATTGGCATCGTCCCACTTTTCCTCAATCACGGGCACCATCTTGCCCTTGCTGTTGCGGGCGTAGTAGCTCTTCTCCTTAGGTATCAATCCCATATAGCTCTGATAGCCCTTGTGCTGGGTGATGTCGCCGTACCAGATGGGAATGCGGAGTCCGTTGACCCAGTTGGCAGTGGTGGCTCCGAAACGCATTCGCCCCGTGCCCACGCGGGCGGCGTGGATATTGCCCTTGGCATCCTCCCAGCGGCGCTGAAGCAAGATGAACACCTCGCTGTAGTCGCGACCGCGTAGCGTCTTCTTGGAGCCGAAGCCGCTGGAATAGGTGCGGTCGCCCGTGGGGGCGTTGAGTTTGTAGTCGAATTGCAGATACTTGGGGCGTTTCTTGAAAGGCACGCCCATCTCCATCTTGCTATAAGGGTTCTTGGTGCTGGAAACAGGCTCCTGCATGCTGCCCAAGAAGATAGAGCCGGCCACCAGCACATCCATATTGATGATGCCCACGGCCTTCACGTGCTCCATCATCGTGGTGAGCTTGGCACAGCGCCCGCTGCCGTGCGTGTCGGGGAAGACGGCATTGCTCGTCTTCACCACACCCATCACCTTGGCATAGACGTTGCACGACCCCCAGGGCGACCCGCCCAGGTTGTGGTAGGGCTTCGCCCCCTCGATGGTCTGCGTGGGGCCGATGGCATAAATGGTCTTCTTTTGGCCGCCAATCACGCTCGATTCGGTGATGTGGCGCGTGACCCAACTCTCGAAATTGCCATACTTGATGGGCTCCACCGTCTCGGCCTGCACCTGAGCGGTGCACAGTATCGCCAGCAAACCCATCAAACAAAAAAACTGTTTCATCTCAATCGTTATTTTTCCCAAGCATTATGTTGATTATCTGGTTCATGTCGTCCACATCCACGTTGCCGTCGTCGTTGATGTCGGCGGCGGGTGTTTTCTCGGCTTTGCCGAGCATCATGTTGATGATGGCGTTCAAGTCATCGACATCGACCACACTGTTGCCGTCGAGGTCGCCCTTCACACCCGGCTGCGCGGGCTTGACGTTCTTGCCAATTTTGTAGACGGCCATGCCGTTGTAGGACTTGAAGGTGAGCAGCGTGGCCACCTCCTCACCATTCTCGATGTTCACATCCACCACCAGGCAGTGCACGCGCAGGCCGCCGTCGTTGATGTCGCCCAGGCCGTTGGCAGGCAGCGTCCAGCAGGGGGTCATGCTTGCCAGCGTCTGGTTCTCGTCGAGTGCGCAGATTTGCGCCTGGCAGGTGCCGCCGTCGTTCATGTCGGTGAAAGCGTAAGCCAGGAAATTGCGGCCATCGAGTTTGAACTCGGCAAGGCCGTTGCAGCGCGGCGCAGGCACCAGCGTCGAATCCACCTCCTCGAAGGTGTCGACAATCTGTCCGTTCACGTCGTAGAGTACCGGCGAGGCATCGTTGCAGTCGATGTAGAACAGGTCGCCGCTGTAGCGGTCGTCATCGCCCAGGCCGTATGTCATCTTCACCACCGGAGCCAGCGCGAAACCGGTTTTGTCGGCGGGGAAAAAGTCGAGGATGTAGATATATGGGTCGTCGTCGAAGCCGCCTTCCCAGGTGCCACCCTGGTCGCCGTGCCAGCGATAAACGGCATTAAAGCCCGGCAAGGCGTTCGACCCCGAAATTGTCATGATGTTGCACTCGGCCTGCTCCAGCGTCAAGTCGCCCATCACGTCAAGGTAGTCGGTGCGCTGGGGATAGCCGCCCTTCGACATCTCGGTCACCAGAGTGAGTGCGCCGGTGGCGGTGTCCACCATGTAGACGGGCACGGTTTCCTTGGCGTCGCTGGTGGTGGGAGCCACCCACAGGTGTCCGAAATCGTCACGACCGATGCTTGCCGCGGCGAGCAGGCCGTACAGGGGGGCACCGTCAAGGGTCAAGTCCAAATCGGGCAGGGGGGTGCCGTCTTCCACTGTGAAGCGGTGAATCACCGCTTGCAACACGGGGTCGGAATCCTCGTCAAGGGTCACCGCCTTCTCCTCGCTGCGCGACACATAAATCACGCCGTCGAGCATCGTGGCCGTGCGCGCCTTGGTGTTGCAGATGGCATGGTCGGTATAAGCCTTGCCCGTGTGCATGCGGTCGAACGTCCACACATTCACAATGTTCAAGCCGCTCACAGTCTCGTAGGTCTGGCCGTCGGTGTCCCAAGCCAGGGCAGCCATGCTGCAACTGGCCACAAGAAACATTGCCAAGATATTGCGTTTCATGTCGTTCGGTGTTTAGGTGTGATAAAAACGCCTGTTTACTCCCCCACGGCCACCATCTCGATTTCCACGAGCGCGCCCTTGGGCAGGTCGCGCACGGCAAATGCCGAGCGGGCGGGGAACGGCTGGGCAAAGAACTCGGCATACACCTCGTTCATCGGGCCAAAGTTGGCAATGTCGCTCAGCAGCACGGTGGTTTTCACCACGTTGTTCAGGTCCAGGCCCACACTCTTGAGGATGGCCTGCGCGTTGAGCAGCGACTGGCGCGTCTGCTCCTGGATGCCGCCTTCGGGAAAAGCGCCCGTTGCAGGGTCGATGGGCAGCTGACCCGAAAGATAATAAGTGGTGCCGGTGGCGGCAATGCCCTGGCTGTAAGGGCCGATGGCGGCGGGAGCCGCAGCGGTGTTCATTGCAGTTTTCATTGTCAATGAAGTGTTTAGGTTAGTATTGCATTAATTTTTTGGCAAAGGTAGTGATAATTCCTGAAAAACTGCGTAACTTTGCCGAAAAGATTGAGCCAACACCACAATCCCTATGCAGCAGTTACGACATTTATTCCTCTTGATGCTATTGTGCGTCGCGGCCACTGGCGCCGCCGAGGCCACGATGACCGAGTGGTGCGACATGGAGGTGAACGAGGTGAACCGCCTGCCGATGCACACGAGTTTTTTCGCGTATGAGAATGTGACGCTGGCCCTGGCCGGCGACCGCACCGCCAGCGAGCGGTTTCTGTCGCTCGACGGCGACTGGCGGTTCCTGTGGGTGGAGCACGCCCGGCAGCGCATTGCCAACTTTTTCGCTACCGACTACGACGACTCGCAGTGGGCCGTGATGGCCGTACCGGGAATGTGGGAACTCAACGGCTGGGGCGACCCGGTGTACGTCAACATCGGCTTTGCCTGGCGCGGACACTTCAAGAACCAGCCGCCAATGGTTCCCGACACCGACAACCATGTGGGCCATTACCGCCGACAAATCGCGGTGCCGGCCGGGTGGGAAGGCAAGCAGGTGATTGCCCACTTCGGGTCGGTGACCAGCAACATCTCGCTGTGGGTCAATGGCCACTATGTGGGATATGCCGAGGACTCGAAAGTGGCGGCAGAATTTGACGTCACCCCCTATTTGACCCCGGGGCAGAGCAACCTGATTGCCTTTCAGGTGATGCGCTGGTGCGACGGCACCTACTGCGAGGACCAGGACTTCTGGCGGTTGAGCGGCGTGGGGCGGTCGTGCTTCCTCTACTGCCGTGATGCCCAGGCTTATCTGCGAGACCTGCGCATCACCCCCGACCTCGATGTTTCGCGCCGCCAGGGCACCCTGCGCATCCATGCCGATGTGGTGGGGAGCGACGCCACAGTGCACCATCGTCTGCTCGATGCCCGGGGGCGCAAGGTGGCCTCGGCAAGCGGACGCGATGCCACCATCACCGTCAAGAACCCGCAGTGCTGGACGGCCGAGGCACCCCACCTCTACACCCTGCTCACCACAGTCATGCGCAACGGCCAGGTGGCCGAGGTGATTCCGCAACGCGTGGGACTGCGAAAGGTGGAAATCAGCGGAAGCCAGCTGCTGGTGAACGGACAGCCCATCATGGTCAAGGGCGTGAACCGGCACGAGATGGACCCCGACGGCGGCTATGTGGTGAGCCGTGAACGCATGGTGCGCGACATCGAGCAGATGAAGCGATTAGGCATCAACGCCGTGCGCACGAGCCACTATCCCGACGACCCCTTGTGGTATGACCTGTGCGATGAGTATGGCCTGTATGTGTGCGCCGAGGCCAACCAGGAGAGCCACGGCTTCGGCTACGGCAACGACGCCGCGAGCGCCACGCCGCTGTTTGCACGGCAAATCCTGGAGCGCAACCAGCACAATGTGAGCGTGAACTTCAACCACCCCAGCGTGATTATCTGGTCGCTGGGCAACGAAACCAAGGACGGGCCAAACTTTGCGGCAGCCTTCGATTGGATCAAGAGCCAGGACACCAGCCGCCCCATCCAATTTGAGCAGGCGGGCATCGACGGCGCGAACACCGAGATTTTCTGCCCGATGTACTACACACAACACGACTGCGAGGCTTATGCCAACAACGATTCCTACCAGCGGCCGCTCATCCAGTGCGAGTACAACCACGCCATGGGCAACAGCGGCGGCGGGTTCAAGGAGTACTGGGACGCCATTCGCCGCTATCCCAAGCTGCAAGGCGGCTTCATTTGGGACTTTGTGGACCAGGCCCTGCACGGCACCGACCGCCAGGGGCGCGCCATCTACACCTACGGCGGCGACTACAACGCCTACGACCCCAGCGACAACAACTTCAACTGCAACGGCCTGCTCGACCCCGACCGCCAGTGGCATCCTCACGCACACGAGGTGGCCTATTTCTACCAAAGCATCTGGACCGAGCCCATCGACCTGAGCCATGGACGCATAGCGGTGCGCAACGAGCATTTCTTCAAGAGGCTCGATAATTATCGCTTGGAGTGGCAGCTGCTGTGCGATGGCCAAGAGGCGCAGCGCGGCAGCATCGACCGCATAGACGTGGCTCCACAGCAGCGGCGCGAGCTCACCCTGCCCCTCGCACTCGACGGCCTTGGCGGCGAGGTACTGCTCAATGTGCAATATGTGCTCAAACAAGCCGAGCCGCTGCTGCCCGCCGGCCATGTGGCGGCACGCCAGCAACTCGCCATCGGCAGCTGGCAGCCCGCCGCACAACCCGTGGCAGGCGATGAATCGCTCGAGGTTGATGGCACGCGCCACGATGTGCTGGCCGTGACCGGACAGGGCGTTCGCATGGCCTTTGACCGGCTCACAGGCTGGCTGTGCCAGTACGAGGTGAACGGAAACAACCTGCTGGGCGACGGCGGCGTGCTGCGGCCCAACTTTTGGCGCGCACCCACCGACAACGACATGGGGGCCAACGTGCACCGCATCTTGCAGGCGTGGCGCAACCCGACAACGACGCTCACCGCCCTGAACGCCGCCAAAGACCATCGCTGCGCCGTCGTGGTCACGGCAAGCTACACCCTGCCCGAAGTGGGTGCCACGCTCACGCTCACCTGCACCATTGGCCACGGCGGAGCCATGAACGTCAACATGGACATGACCGCCACAGCAGCCAGCCAGCAAGCGGAGGAGGTGGGCCTGCTGCGCTACGGCATGGTGATGGAGCTGCCCCGCGACATGAACCGCAGCCACTACTACGGCCGCGGCCCGGTGGAGAACTACGCCGACCGCAAGCAGTCGCAATTCTTAGGCATCTACGACCAGCGTGCCGACGAGCAGTTCCACCCCTACATCCGTCCGCAGGAAACGGGCACCCACAGCGATGTGCGCTGGTGGCAGCAGACGGCCGCCGGCCGTGGCGGACTGCGCATCACAGCGCCACAGCCATTCTACGCCGGCGCGTTGCACTACGACACCGCCACGCTCGACGAGGGCGAGGACAAGCACCAGCGGCACGCCACACAGCTGCGGCAGTCGCCACACACCGTGCTGTGCATCGACGGCGAGATGGCCGGCGTGGGCGGCGTGGACAGCTGGGGCATGAACGGCTTTGCCCTGCCGCAATACCGCGTCCACCGCAACCAGCCGCTACACTTCACTTTCACCATCACACCGATAGATTAGCCCGCGTTTTTTACGACACTCAAACTCCATTTTTGACAGATTTGATTCCCCCAAAAGCCCCGTTAGGGCAAGCGCA
>JAFSYB010000127.1 GCA_017443765.1 Muribaculaceae bacterium
GTGTCGCGGCGGTAGATGATGCGCTCCTGTGCGCGGTACATCATCTCGGGGGTGATGGCCACGCTGCGGTCGCGGTTCTCCTTCATCCTGTAGGTCACCTCGTGGCCCAGGGCGTTCACAAGCCAGGGTTGGCCCTCGGTGGCCTGCCACACAAAGGGGAAACACTCCTCCTCGAACCGCTGCCCGGTCTCGGCGGTGTGCTGGCCGTAAAGCTCGCGGATTTCATCGAGGGTGAAGTCGCCCAGACGCAGCGACTCAGCCTTGATGTTGAACGCCGAGCCGCCGGTGATGATCTCGCCCGAGGTGGTGTGGATGCGGTAGTCGCGCACGTCGCGCACGCCGCACAGCACAATGCTCTGGGGGAAGTGCGCCGGCCGGTCGGCGTAGCCGGCCCGCACCTGCCGCAGCACGCTCACCAATGAGTCGCCCACCAGCGAGTCAATCTCGTCGATGAACAGCACCAACGGTTTGGAAAATGCTTCGGACATTCGACGCAGATAAGTGGATAGCATTGAATCAGGCTGGTTGTTACGGACGCTATCTCTTACGGTTAGGGGTATATCGTTGCCGATGATACCGTGCATTTGTTCGGCCAGCAAATCGCAGGTGGCTCCAATCACTCTTGGCACATCGTTGCGGGCCGCCTGCCCGCCCTCAACGTTTGCATAGACGGCGATGTAGTCGCCGTGGGCGTTCAAGTAGTCGCGCAAGGCGAGCATGCACGAGGTCTTGCCCGTCTGCCGCGGAGCGTGCAGCACAAAATATTTGGCTTGCCGGATGAGCATCAATATCTCATCCAAATCGAAGCGGCTTAATGGGTCGAGTGTATAAGCCATTTCGGGCTTGTTGGGCCCGGCGGTGTTGAAAAAGCGTTCCATTTTATTCGGTTTCCAGTATCATGCTGCAAAATTAGTAAAAACCGAGCGAAAAAACAAAGCTTGCTTTGATTTTTGGATAAAATTGGCGGCACCTCGGCAATCGAAGCAAGCTTCATTGCACTCGGTTTACACAATTTTCCCGAGGTGCAGCCTAATTTCGCGATTTCACCGCAAAATTAGTGCGAACGGGAGCCCGAAGGGCGAGCGTAGCGCAGCAAATTTCACAGAATTGGTTTCAAAATATTCACAGCGGAAAGATTTATTATTTTGTTTGTGTAATTTTAAATAAAATTTTGAGTAACTTAGATAATCTGCTATCGCTCGGCAAAAAACAAGAACGAGTTCTTGTTTGCTCTCGCTTAATCGCAGATTTCCACGCGCAGCGTGTCCATTAGTTATGACACACTTTTCATGGGTGTGTCACGCCTGGGCCAGCAAAGCACTTCCAATAATTGCACTTCCATTAATCCCAATAATTGTGGAGGTGCTTTCTTTTTTGGGGGCAATAATTTCTTTTTCTTGAAAAAAATGTGTATCTTTGTCGGTCAATATTAACAAGCAACACATCATGCGACAGTCAACTTTGAATATCACGCTTTTCTTCATGCTGGCATTGCTGTGCCGGCTTGGAGCTATGCCACAATCCTCTCAGCGCATGATTGGGATGGGCGAGCAGGCCGATTCGATGGCTTTCGACGACATCAAGAGCCTGGGGCTGCAAGTGATTGACATCAACACCGTGGATGGCGAGTGGCCCACGTGCGACTACGTGAGGGCACCGACGGGCGCGTGGGGCAAATCCATCACCAACGTCACCCGGGTGCCCGGGCGATTGCGCATTTGGCGAGATGGCGCGCTGGCCTACGACAGCGGTGACTTCATGGCCGACCAAAGCGGAATCACCTTACGCATTCGAGGCAACTCCAGCGCATACGCCAAGAAGAAACCCT
This sequence comes from Muribaculaceae bacterium, assembly GCA_017443765.1. Lineage (GTDB taxonomy): Bacteria > Bacteroidota > Bacteroidia > Bacteroidales > Muribaculaceae > Sodaliphilus. Next base: position 1,829 of record JAFSYB010000127.1, read on the forward strand.
ACAAAATCGACCTTCAGGAAAAAGCCGACCTGCTCCTGCGTTATAACCCCAACTTCCGCGACAAGGACTGGCTGCTCATTCGCGACATCGATTTCCGCAATATGCAGGGCTTTGAACTCAACCGCTTGCTCGGCATGGCCTGGACACCTGCCTACCGATATGTGAACGTGGTCATCAACGAGGAATATCAGGGAGTGTATATGCTCATCGAGTCGGTCAAGCGAAACAACAACTGCCGCCTGAAGCTCAGCAAGTCGGGCTTCGTCTTCGAGTACGACGCATACTGGTGGAACGACAAAACCTATATTCCCTCGGCCAATATGTCAACGATGGGCTACACGTTCAAGTACCCCAAGGACAACGACCTCAGCGAAGATGATTTAGACTATATGAGGCAGCTCATTGCCGACTACGAGGCATCAATCTACGATGGCACCTACGACCAGCTGATCGACGTGCCCTCGTTTGCCGCCTGGTGTCTTGGCCAGGACATCTTGGCCAGCTACGACTCGGGTGGTACCAATCAGTTTTTCCTCAAGAACGACCGCCAGCCAACCTCGCTAATCTCCATGCCGCTGATGTGGGATTTTGATTCCAACGAGGGCAATGTGAACGGTTGGTCAAGGTGTCATCATCAGTGGTTCACGCCCTATTTCAACAACACCAACCGCGTTTTTGTCAAGGAATATGTGCGCAAGTGGCACGAGGTGCGCGACTCGCTCGTGGCCAAGATGGAGAGAACCTTTCAGGCTTTCCGCATCCATGGCGATGGGCCGGGGATGCTCAAGTCGCTGCCCCTCGACAACCTGCGATGGAACGGCACGCACTTGATTCTGAGCGCACTCGACAAGCGGGCAGCTTGGTTCTCCAAGCGGTTCACCTGGCTCGACCGAGCCATTGGCTCCATGATACCCACGGGCGATGCCAACATGGATACCCGCGTTGATGTGATGGATGTCAACCTGTTGGTGAACATGATACTTGAGCTCACCCCACGCGACCTGCAAGCCGATGTGAACGGCGACGGGCGCGTGGATATCGACGATGTGAACCGGGTCATCAGCATCATTCTGGCTGGAACTCCACCCCAGCCAGCCGATGAGATTGCTGTGATGCCAACGGCACTGACGCTCGCCGCCGAAGGCGACAGTGCCACGGTGTTCGTCGAAGCTAACGGAGCTTGGGCCGTGAACACCGATGATGTGCCGGAATGGCTCACACTCACCCCCACATCGGGTGTCGCCGGTGCCCACGAGCTGCTGCTGCGGGCTGCGCCAGCCCTCCAAGAGCGGGTGGCTGTGCTGCATTTCCGGTGCGGCGAGGCCGCCGACTCGCTCACCATTACCCAGCTCGCTCCCGAACCGGGCGACACCGTTGCCGCCTCCATTGCCGACTTCCTCGCTGGCAACGTGCCGGGCGAGAGCGTGCGCCTCGCTGGCGTGGTTGTCGATATCGATTCTGTTCAGGCAGGCCGCTTCACGCTACGCGACTGGTCGGGCACGGTGATGGTCAGTGACGCGGCCGGCTTGTCGCAGTTCAACGCCCTCGCTGTGGGTGATATTGCCACCATTCGGGGACACCGTGCGGCCAACGACGACGTGCGGTTGCTTGTCGCCGATGAGTTTGTCGGCCTAATTTCGGTGTCGCCAGTCACCATTGCCGGCTGTGACTCGCTTCCCGATTCAGATAACGCCTATTGCATGGTGACTGGAATTATCAGCGAGGTGCTCGATGCCGAGCTGGGCGAGCTGCTCCTCACCGACGGCGATGGACACGCAATCCACATCGCCGCCACCATGCCCGGATGGGGCGCCACTGCCGACAATCGGCTTGGCTTGATTACCGCACTGGGGCTTGCCGCAGGCGACACAATCACCGTGATTGGCGCCAAGTGCACCATCGACGGCGTGACGCAATTGCGCAACACATTCTATTTCTCGCATCAAAAATCGCAATGAAACATTTCCTGCTCACACTCGTGTTTGCGGTTGCCCTGGCTTCCGGGGCAGCTGCACAGAAACATTTCACCCTCGAAGACCTCAACTTTGGCGGCAACAACTACCGGAATATGGTGCCGCAGAACCGCTCGCTGCGCTGGATGGGCGACCAGCTCCTGCATGTCAATGCCGACACCTGCTGGGCGGTGGACCTCAACAGCAAGGGCGTTTTCAAGGAAAAACTGCTCTTCACCCGCGCACAGCTCAACAAGTGGGCCGGCACCGAGGCCGACTCGCTGCACCTGAATGCACTCACCACCGCCACTTTCCCATACCCCGACCAGCCGCTGGTCTACGTTGCCAACGACAAAGAGCGGCTGCTGGTGAACGTGAAGTCGCGCAAGGTGGAGTGGCGGCAGCCACGCGGCAATGCCATTGTGGTGGCCAGTGAGTGGAGCAAGCAGAGCCGTGCCATGGCCTTTGTGGCCGGCGACAACCTCTATGTTACCGACAATCGCGGAACCCGGCAGGTGACCACCGACGGCTCACGCGACATTGTTTACGGACAGAGCGTGCACCGAAACGAGTTTGGCATCGACGGCGGACTCTTCTGGAGCCCCGATGGCAGGCGGCTGGCCTACTACCGCATGGACCAGAGCATGGTCACCGACTACCCGCTCATCAACGTGCCCGAGGTGGACGACTCGGCGCAGGTGATTGCAACACCCGCTCCCGAGAAATATCCCATGGCCGGCCAAACCTCGCACATCGTGCAGGTGGGAATCCTCGACCTGGCCACTGGCGACACACTCTACCTGCGCACCGGCGACCCCACCGACCGCTATTTCACCAATGTGGCCTGGAACCCGGCGGGCAATGTCGTTTATATGATGGAGCTGAACCGCGACCAGAATGACTGCCGCCTGGTGAGTTATGACGCCGTTACGGGACGGCGCATGGCCGAACTCTACCGCGAAACCCACGACAAATACGTCGAGCCGCAGTCTCCTATCCAGTTCCTGCCCTGGGACGCCTCTTGCTTTGTGATGCAGAGCCGCAACGACGGCTATAACCACCTCTACCTGTTCGATGACCAGGGACACCAGTTGCGCCAGCTCACCCACGGACAGTGGGAAGTGATGGAGGTGCTGGGCTTTAACGAGCGTGAACACCAGGTGTTCATTGCCGCAAATGCCGACAATCCACTCCAGCGCAACCTTTACCGCGTGGACGTGGAGAGCGGGCAGATGACTTGCATTGATGAGGGCAGACGTGGCTGGCATAATGGAAGCTTGAGTCCCAGTGGCAATTACCTCATCGACAGCTACCAGGAACCCGACGTGCCGCGCAACATAGCCATCGTCGACACTCGCACGGCGCAGGCCGCGCGCTATTTCACCGCCCCCGACCCCTGGCAGGACTACAACGTGCCGGAATACCTTTGCGGTTCTGTCAAGGCCGATGACGGGGTCACCGACTTGTATTATCGCATGGTGATGCCGGTTGGCTTCGACCCGGCAAAGCGCTATCCCACTGTGATGTATGTTTACGGCGGGCCGCACGCACACAACGTGGACGCACGCTGGCACTTTGCCAGCCGAAGCTGGGAAACCTACATGGCGCAACGGGGCTACCTGCTTTTTATCCTCGACAACCGGGGCAGCGAGCATCGAGGCCGCGACTTTGAGCAGGCCACCTTCCGCCAGCTGGGACAGGTGGAGATGCGCGACCAAATGCGCGGTGTGGATTTCCTCAAGACACTGGCCTATGTCGACACTGCGCGCATCGGGGTGCACGGCTGGAGTTTCGGCGGGTTCATGACCATCACCATGATGACCAACCACCCCGATGTGTTCAAGGTGGGCGTGGCTGGCGGGCCGGTCATCGACTGGAAATGGTACGAGGTCATGTACGGTGAGCGATACATGGACACACCGCAGGACAACCCTGACGGGTATGCGCGCACAAGCCTTATCCACCAAGCCAAGAATCTCAAGGGCCGACTGCAAATCATTATTGGCCTCAACGACCCCACTGTGGTGCCGCAACACGCCTATAGCTTCTTGAAAGCTTGCGTTGCCGCCGGCACGCAGCCCGACTTCTACGTGTATCCCGGGCAGGGACACAACATGATGGGACACCAAAGCGTGCACCTGCACGAGCGCATTACACGCTACTTCGATGACTATCTCAAGTAAGGTGGCCGGGAAGTAGGGGAGCGCGACATTCAGAATGGCTCAATCTCGCTCAGCGACAGGCCGCGTAGGTCTTTCGCGCTCAGCGTCATCTCGCTTGGGGGAATGAGCCAGTCGATTCCCAATGCCGGGTCGTCGAAACGCAGCGTGGCCTCGGACTGCGGGGCATAGATGTTGTCGACCTTGTATTGGAACTGCGCCACATCGCTGAGCACCACAAAGCCATGCGCGAATCCTCGTGGAATGAACAGCTGGTTGCCTTGCTCGGCACTCAACTCCACAGCCACATGACGGCCAAAGGTGGGGCTGTCGCCACGCAAGTCAACCGCCACATCCAGCACACGACCTTGCGACACGCGCACAAGCTTGGCCTGGCTCCACTCACCGCGCTGGTAATGAAGACCACGCAGCACTCCATGGGTCGAGAACGACTCGTTGTCCTGCAAGAAATGCACTGGACCGATGTGTGACTGAAATTCCTCCAGCTTGAATGTCTCTGCGAAATAACCACGCTCGTCGCCGTAACGCCGAGGTTGTAACAACCACACTCCGTCAATTTTACTTTTGATGTACTCCATGACTGTTGTTTTTCCGAGTGCAAAATTACACAATAATACTGACGTGGCAACACGATGAACGCCAAAATTCGCGCCTGCCACTTGCACAAATCGATAAAACGCCGTACCTTTGCACACGATAAGACCGACGTGCAATCGCGACAATAACCAAAACAAGATAAATGATGAAAAAACTCTTTACCGCTATGCTGGGGGTTTGCGCCCCGGCACTGATGCTGGCACAAGGCTGGCCGGCCGACTATTCCGGTGTGATGCTGCAAGGGTTCTATTGGGATTCTTACTCCGACACCAAGTGGACCACACTGGAGAAACAGGCCGATGAACTGGCTGCTTCCTTCGACCTGATTTGGATTCCCCAGAGTGCCTACTGCGGCGGCAAGTCGATGGGATACGACGACCTCTACTGGTTCACGAACTACAATAGCTCGTTTGGTACCGAGGCACAGCTGCGCTCGATGATCAACACTTTCAAGAGCAAGGGACTGGGCACTATTGCCGATGTGGTGATCAACCATCGCAAGACCATCGGCTCGTGGGTCGATTTCCCCAAGGAAACTTACAAGGGCGTGGACTACCAGTTGCTCTCGACCGACATCTGCAGCAATGACGATGGTGGCGAAACGGCCCGCAACAGCGGCGGAAAGCCACTGAGCGGAAACCGCGACACCGGCGAAGACTGGAGCGGCATGCGCGACCTCGACCACAAGAGCGATAACGTGCAGAAGAATGTGCTTGCCTATCTTGATTTCCTGCTCAACGACCTCGGCTACACGGGCTTCCGCTACGACATGGTGAAAGGCTACGCGGCACGCTACACCGGCCAGTACAATGCGGCCGTGAAGCCCCAATTCTCGGTGGGGGAGTGCTGGGACAGCAGCTCCACCATTGCTGCGTGGATTGCCAACACCGCCAGCGGAGATGGAGCCAACGACCAAATCCAGAGCGCCGCTTTCGACTTCCAGTTCCGATACACGGTGCGCAACGCTGCAAATGGCGGCGACTGGACAATGCTGAGCCAGAACAACGGCGGTGACGGCAACTGGCCACTCGTGAGCAATATGCCCGCGGACAAAGACATCAACTATTTGGACGACAATAAATTCCGACGCTATGCTGTCACGTTTGTCGAGAATCACGACACCGAGCGCCGTGCCGGTTCCGAGCAAGACCCACTCAAGGTGGACACCCTTGCCGCCAATGCCTACATGCTTGCCATGCCCGGAACACCCTGTGTGTTCCTCAAGCACTGGATGGCCTGCAAAAAGGACATTGCTGCCATGATTGCCGTGCGCAAGGCGGTGGGTATCACCAACACCAGCACCTATGCCGTGAGCCGGGTCACGCAGGATTTCTACCTCGGAAACACCACCGGCAAGAATGGCCGATTGGTGGTGCTGCTGGGCGACACCAAGGCCATCACCCCCAACAAATCGGCGTGGGTCGAGGTGCTCAGCGGCTACCACTACAAGTATTTCATGGAGCGGGCCATGGAAACCGCCTGGGCCGACATGGCCACTGGAGAGTACAAGTCGCCATTCCCCGTCACGCTCACCGCTGTGAGTGCCACCGACAACGCCCCGCTTGTTTACACCACCGACGGCTCGAAGCCCACTGCCGACAACGGCACGGTGGTTCCCACCGGAACCGTCATCAACGTCGACAAGGCCATGACCCTCACCGTGGGCTTGCTCACGGGCGGAATCGTCAAGGGTATTGTGAGCCGCACCTATTCCTTCGAGGGCGGATCGCCGAGGCCGCAGTTCACACCCTACGACATTAACATTCACGTCAAGGACCCCGGGTGGGACAACCTGAACTTCTGGTGCTGGGTCGAGGACGGAGATAACTTGTGCACTGTGAAAAAGGTATGGCCCGGCGACCCCATCATCGAGAATGGCATCTTGCAGCCTGCAGGGAAAGTAAAGCTGGTCAAGGGCGAGAAGTTCTACTACAAGACCTACACCGTCAAGGACTATGACTACGACATCATGTTCATCTTCAGTGGCAAAGACGGCTCGCCGCAAACGGTGAACCTGGGGCCGTTCAGCAAGGACGTTTACTTGCAGTTGTCGGCCTCCCAGCCCGGCGGACATTTAGTGGCCGACGACGTGACCGACACCTACGGACGCGATGCCGTCGACGACCTGAGCACCGACAGCCCTGTGGTCGACGTGACCTTTGTGGACGTGGCCGGACGCATGAGCAACACCCCCTTCCGGGGAATGAACATTGTGGTGAGCCGCCACAAGAATGGAGCCTTGTCAACCACCAAAGTAATTTACCAATGAAAAAGCTGATGGTGACCCTTGCGCTGCTTTTCGCCGCTGTGGGCGCAAGGGCCAATGTGGTGGGCGGCGACATCTCGATGCTCACCCAATACGAGGCGAAAGGCGCAAAGTATTACGACGTGAACGGGCGCACCATCGCCAGTGTGCTGCCCTGGCTCAAGGAACAGGGCTGGAACGCCATGCGCGTGCGACTGTTTGTGGACCCCTCGCAAGCCTCGGCCACCGAGCAGGGCGAGGGCGTGTGCCAAGACCTGGAGTACGTGAAAGCTCTTGGTGCCCGGATAAAAGCCGCCGGATTCAAGCTCTTGCTCGATTTCCACTACAGTGACACCTGGGCCGACCCCGTGAAGCAGTTCACCCCCGCATCATGGGTCGAACTCGACGATGAAGCGCTGAATGAGAAACTCTACAGCTACACCCGCGAGTGCCTGCAGGCGATGGTTGACGCCGGGGCAACGCCCGACTACATCCAAACCGGCAACGAAATCAGCTATGGCATGCTCTGGGGGCCTGTGGGAACGCCCAACAGCCAACTCAAGAAATTCACCGTGGGAAACACCGCCAGCACCACGCGCTTCCTGGCCCAGCTGGCCAGCACGGCACGTGCCTGCCGCCAGGTGTGCCCACGGGCCAAAATTGTCATTCACACCGAGTTGGTGCGCAATGTCTCGCTGATGAACAATTATTACCACGCCATTGCCGCTGCCGACTACGACATCATCGGCTTGAGTTATTACCCTTATTACCACTACAGCCTCGGCCAGCTCGACGGCGCTCTCACTAACATCGAGCAGAACTTTCCGGGCAAGGAGGTGATGATTGTCGAGGCCGGATTCTATCACGACTGGCAACCCACCAGCGGCATCAACTACGACTACGCCACGCAGGCCGACCCCTACGGCTACACCTACGCCATCACCGCCGAGGGGCAGCGCGCATTCACCGCCGCCCTCGTGGCCAAGCTGCTCGCACACCCGGTCGTCACAGGACTCTTCTGGTGGTGGCCCGAAGCAAACGAGTACGGCGTGAACTGGCAGAACCCCGTCACCAAGTCTGGCTGGTACAACGCCGGACTGTGGAACAACCAAAACGGACGCGCACTGCCGGCCTTGAGCGAGCTTGCCGCCTTCGCTCCACAACAGCCCGCGACAGGCGACCTCAATGGCGACAGCTCAATAGACGTTGACGACCTGAATATGCTCATCAACGTCATACTCAACAAAGAGCAGAATCCAGATGTTAAGGCGCTTGCCGACCTCAATGGCGACGGCACAGTGGACATTGACGACATGAACCGGCTAATCAACCTCATGCTCGGCAAAGACTCATAGAGTTCGGAATAAGGATCACGTGGTGATTTGCCAACCTTAACTTATGATCTCGTGGGTCGTGATTTTGTCTGATTTTTTTTGGAGGCACCACTGAGTCAAGTGAAATCCGCGACAATGTAAAATGTTTGAAACTTTTTATTTATCAAAAAGTTACAAGGTATTAACAATAGTGGTGCGGATTAAAGATTATGAAACGGACATGAACGACTTTCGCCAAAGTGAATGAAAAGTCATCGTTATTAGTTATCTTTGCCGCGTGTAACTAATCAACTGACATTCATCTATGGCAACAAAGAAACAAGCAGTGGCCTTTGAGGAGGTCGTGGA
>JAFSYB010000128.1 GCA_017443765.1 Muribaculaceae bacterium
ATGTTTTGGACATCGAACCTCACCTGAAATCATATCTTTCAGCTTCCTCATCTTTAATTAAAAGCATTGTTGACATGAAACTACATATTAGAGTATTGAATATAATGCTTATTCAGCAAATTTATATCTGGTGCAAATTTTTCAGGCATATTCATTTCGCTCCCTTTTATTCTAACAAGATAACTCCTAAAATTATCATCAATAATGGAATCAATCAGCTCTTGTTTGATGTCAATGACGTAATCGGGTGTTATTGTAAATAGCCAATTGTCGAATGCTTTATGGAAAAAGCTATTTAGACATAATCCATTTGCAGGATTTGTTCTATTCTTTACATCTTCAGCCCAAGGCGAAATATGGCAAGCTTCGATTAAGGATGGTGTTGTTACGCCAGAAACACAACAAGTACCATGATACGCGGCGATTACAGAATCTCTGAAGAACTGTTGATTCACTCGTTGTCGGACGACACGCTCCTTCTCAATGCCTTGGGGCAAGTCGTTAATTGAGACATTTAATATATTCTCAACATTCGTTTTTCTTAACTTGGCTATTATACGTTCACTCTCGTATGATAAAGCCTCTGGATTGCTCATGAATTCATTCCAAACACACTCATCGAGTTTACTGCCATTCACTAAACCTGTTATTCCTTTGGCTTGCAGCAATGGATCAAAACGGCCTAAATTGCCTATCTTTAGATTCATTGCTGCTGGCGAGCGCCCTATGAGTTTCGCATATTCAATCACTAAAGGATGGCTTGCACGACTCTCCTTGAATGAAATCTTGCAATAAAGATTTAGGGCAACAATCAATTCTTCTCGTGTCCAATTGTGTTTTGCCATATCTCCTACTATGAAATGCAAAGGTAGTCATTTTTCTTGTAACGATGCCCATTGAGGGCAAAATTGTGAATAACTTTTTGTGACCTGCCTTTACATTCACGTTGCAAAGGTAATGTCAAGGTGTGCCAAAACTCGGTGCATCTTTATGGAAAATTCTTAACGAGGCTGTTTTTTGCGAGGTCGCTCAAAAAAGCGCAAGCCGAAATCCAGCGTTGATGGTATCTTTTTGGCTCCTGTTCGTCAAGCCAGATTTTTGCTATTGCTTCTTTGCGTTAGCGCTTGAAACTTACAAGTGGCAATAGGGTTCTGGCGATTACGCCCCGAATGGACTTTCACCGCTGATGTAAAAATAGGCCCATCTGACCCAAAAAGCCGTCCCGACATCACGTCGGGGCGGCTTCACAATTGTTACTATATAATACGAGCTGAATGAATGTTGGATAATGGATTATTCCGCTATGCGCAAAATTGCCGCCGTTTGGCGAGGTGTACCCGGCTACGGCTCAAACATTAGCTCATCTACTGAATTATCCATTATCCGTATTCCATGATCAATTGCTCATCACCTTTGTGGTGGTGACGGAGCCATCGGTGTGACGTGTGACCACGATGTTCACGCCGTGGAAGGGCTTGTCGCTCTTCATGCCGGCTGCGTTGACGTAGGTCACACTCTCCACGTCGGCCGTCGTGCGCACATCGGCTACTGCGGTGGCCGCGCTGGCGGTGACGGTGAGTTGCACATACTGCGTCTGTCCGCGCTGGGTGGCCCACACAATCACCTCCTGGCTTCCGCCGTTACCGGCATTGACATTGATCATGCCGTCGTCGCTGAGTGTGAGGGTCATCTCGCCAGCTGCCGGCGCGCCCTGGCCGTGGGCACCGCCAGTGGGAATCTCCATGCCGTAGGCAACGGTGCTGCCGTCCTGCGCCAGGGTGAAGTAGGGAGCCAGGTCAATGGTTGAACTGCCCGTGCTCACTTCGGCAGTGGCGGCGTTCATGTCGCGCTCGCAGTTGAAGTCGTCCATCACGAAGTAGGCAGCGGTGTTCAGGCCATAGGTACCCTTGTCGCTGCCGTCGAGGGTGAAGCGCACCTTGGTGACCTTGCCGAGCGGGCGAAGGTCCATCCACTGCCAGGTGTCGAGGATGTAGTGGTCAGCGGTGTTCTCGCTGCGGTAGTCGCCCAGATAGAACGTCACCGTGCCAGTCTGTGTGCTGCCGTTGAAGCCGATGGCGTTGACGGCAAACCACGAGCCCTGCGAGAACTTGGTGGCGAATCCGTCACCCACGGCCATGCCATTGTAGGCATAGGCGTTGTTGCTCACATACACACCCCGCAGCTCGTCGCCATCCTCGCTGTTGGTCACTTCCACAAACTGTCCCTCGGGGAAGGCCACCACATAGTTGGCCGAGCCATTGTGTCCCTGCCCCACTGCGCTGTGCCACTGGTCGTCAAGGCCAGTGTAAGTGGTGGCGGTCTCGTTGCTCAGCGAGTAACCATACCAGTAGTTATAGCTGGGCCAAGCGCCGGTGTTGAAGTAGTAGGAGCCGCTGTAGAACCCGTCGCTGACCGTGCTGGCCGTTGTGGGGTCGTAAGCCCAGTGGCTCTCCTGCTCCAGGTGGTTGTCGTCGATTGTGGCGGTGACAGCATCGCCGAGCACACGCACAGCGGTCTTGGCGGTGGCCGATTGGCCATCGGCGCTGGTCACCGTGAGGCGGTAGGCGTAGCTGTAGTCGGGCGTGACGGTGAGGTTCAGCTCACTGCCCACCACTTGGTTCATCTGGTCGCGCCACTCAATGGTGTACGGCTCGTCGCCTCCGGCCACAATAGCCTCGATGGTGGCAGCCTCGCCGGCCTGAACGGTCTGCACGTCGTCCACCTCGACCACGAGCGGCTCGATGTGGCGCTGCGTGGTGAACAATTCAGTCTCAACGATGTCGCTTTCCACTCCGAGTGCGCTCACCGTCATCATGTAGGCCTTGTAGCTCGTGGCGGGCTGCAAGTCGCTGATGGAGGTAGTCACCTCGGCGTCGGCAGTGATGTCTTGCGGCGTGGCAGCCTTGAGCTCGTCGACAGCCGGGGCCTTGCGCAGGCGTGCGGGCGCACCCTGTTCCGGCTCGGTGACTGCCTCGGCAAGCACATAGAGCTTGCCGCCCACAGTCCACCTGCTGGTAATGGTGGCAGTGGTCTCGGTGACGTTGCCCACAATGGGATAGCCCTGGGCCATCACGGGTTTCTCTTCCACCATCTCGGCATACTCGTAGGCGCCCACGGTGGGCGACGCAGTGCTGCGCACGTTGCCATCGGCATCGGTGGTGATGAAGTCGACGGGCAGACCCATGTTCAGGTTGCCCGGCTCAAGCAGGTGGAGGTCGGCCTCGCTCAGGAACTGAGCCTGCTCGGCCACGTTGCCGCTGTTGCCCTCGAGCTCGTTGAGTGCGTCGACGGTGGTGCCGTCAAGCACAGTCTCGCCCCAGAACGCATTGTTCACAAACTGTGCCATGCCGCTGTAGTCGGCGTGGATAAACATGGCCGGGCTTCCGGTGAGGTTCTGCAGCAGGTTGTTCTGCAACTTGATGCCGTTGTAGGAGGCGCCGCTGCGTCGGGCTATGTAGTAGCAGTAGCCGCCATTGCCGGCGATGCGCACGGTGTTGTTGTACAACTCGATGAACTTCTGGTCGCCGTCAATCTCGATGCCCGCGCTGCTGTTGCTGGGCGAGGCGGTGATGTTGATCACGTTGTTGTAGACCAGGACAGGCTGCTCGGCGGTGCCATAGGTTTCGCCACGCAGCTCAATGCCGCCGCTGTAGTAAGTGGTGGCGCTGGTCACCTTGTTGCCCCGCACCACGCTGGCGCCGCGCAGGCGTGCCAGGTCAAGTCCCCAGTAACCCGTCTTTTGAACGAGCGACTGATAGACGGTGTTGTTCTCAATAAGGGCATCGTCCTCGTCGTAGACATACACGCCCTTGGAGCCGGCCTCGTTGATGACGTTGCCGCGCACCACCAGTCCCCGCTCACGGGTGAGCCCCACATTGTTGGTGCCGCCCAGATAGAGTGCGATATAGCCGCCATCGAGCAGGTTGTTCTCAAAGGTGGCGAAGTCGTTGTTGCGGTCATTCTCGTTCACGGCGCTGGTCTTCACCAGGTTGATGCCGCTGTAGCCGCTGGTCACCGGCGTGGCCTGCACGTGGCAGCCGCGCAGGGTGAAGTGGTGGCTGCGGTCGTAGGTCTGCACGATATAGCTGTACTCGCTCTCCTTGGCGGGAACGAAGCTCATCTTCTCGAAGGTGACGTAGGGCGTGTTCTCGACATAGACCATTCCTTTCTTGTAGCTGCTGGAGCCGGGCAGGTATTCCGAGAAGCCGGCCCCCGTCACCACCACTGCGTCGCGGTTGCCGCTCAGGCTGGTGAAGGTGATGGTGTTCTGCTGGCCGGCACCAGGCACGGCGGCAAACCACACATTCTCGGCGTAGGAGCCGTCTTCCACCTGGAAAGTCACAGCGCCCTCCACGCCCTCTTGGAGCGCGGCGGTAGCGGCGGCAAAGGTGGCATAGTGTGCCAGGTCGCTGGAGCCGATGATGTAGTTGCCCTTGAGGCCGGCCTTGACGATGCGCTGGGCAGTTTCGCCGTTGACGGCCATCTCGCTCTGCGACACGCCCAGTTCGGTGGTCTGTGCCGCCACGGCGTTGCCGGTGGTGGCTTCGGGCGCGATGTCGTAGGCCAGCCACAGGTAGTAGTCGCCATTGTCGGCAATGGTAAGCGGCTGGTCCAGGTTCACCACGTTCTCGCCGTCGGCCAGCGTGGTGAGCGTGCCCATCAGGCGATTGGAGCTGAACAAGGCGTTGTGCTCGGTGTAGTAGACCCGTGCAGCAGCCACGTCGCCCAGCGAGGTGGTGCCGGCGGTGCTGAACTTCACACTGCTCACATACAGAGGCTCCTTGTCACCGCTCACCGTGAGGTGCAACTGCTGCATGGGGCTGCCTACGCTGTTGCGCATCACCGGGTCGGTGGTGTTGGCCACATCGATGCTTTCGATGGTGAATGGGGCTTTCTCGTGCAGGCTCACCTCCATCTCCCAGCCATCAAGCGTGGAGGCGGTGGTGTTGGCCTCGAAGACCACGGTGAGCGAGCCGTCCTCGGCCTTGCTCACCAGGTTGGCCGGGCCAGTGGTGGTGCTGTAGCCCGTAACCTTGCCCAGAATGTTGTCGGCATTGGCTTCGCGCCCGCTGTAGACCATCATCTTGCCACTGCCAATCGAGAAGGTCGACAGGGTGTTGATTTGCACGGCACTGTTGTCGCGTCCGGGCACAAAGGTCACAGTGCCTTTGAAGCCCTTGGTGAGTTTGCCGTCCTTGCCGCCATCGTCGTAGAAAAGCATGGGTTCGGTGACGGTGACCACCTTGCTGCCGCTCTCCATGACGTAGAGGTACTTCACCACGCGCTCGCCGGTGGGGTCGCCGTTCTCAACGGTTATGACAGCGTTGTTGTCATCGGTGAGGCTCACAAGCTTGGCATCGACCACCGTCTCGGCGGGAGCATCGGCCTTGATGTCGGCAGTCACCCAGAAGTAGTTTCCGCCTTCGGCCAAATCGCGCTCGCCATTCACGGTGACGGCACTGGCCTCGGGATTCTCGACGGTGCCGAAAGCCACAGCGCTGGCGCGGTCGTTCACATTGTTATAGTATACGCTTACTTTCGAAACGGCTGCGTGCGAATCCTTGAGGTCGAGATTCACGGCCTTCACCGTGGTTACGCTAAGCGTGCCCTCGGTCTCGACGTTGAAGTCGATCAAGGCAGCATCGGTGGCACCAACGGCCATCACATCGCTGCTGGTTTGGTTCACGGTCACGCTCTTCACCTCCATATTGTGGTTTTGGAACGGCTGCACAGTGGCCGTCCAACCCGTTCCGGCATAGTAGCTGCTGGAGGTCTTGGGGTTGAAACGGATGGTGAGCGAGCCGTCGGCACTCTGCGAGCGCAGTTTCTTGCCCGGCCCCACGTTAGCCTCGCTGGCATCCTTCAGGTTCCACAGCAGGTTGGCACTGCTCACCTCAGTGCCGCTGTAGATTTCAAACACGGCCTTGGTGCCGTAGCTTGAGCTGGCGTAATAGACATCGAAAGTCGAGAAGTCAATCTCGGCCACAGTGTTCTCCAAAGTGGGCGTGAAGGTGACGATGTAGTCGGCATCGACGGTTTCATACTTGCCGCTGTATCCCTCGGTGTTGGTGAAGGTCCACGGTCCGCTGATGTTGTGGCTGTGGCTGCCTTGGGTGGCTCGGCAGATGTTCTGCACCAAGCGCATGGCAGTGACGGTCGAGGCTGGAGCTTGCGTAGCCTCGCCCACAGTGGCGGTGTTCAGCGTCAGCGTGATTTCGTCACCATTCTGCGCCTGCTCGTTCAGGTCGAGCACCACAGCCAGGTAGTTGTGTCCCTCGGTGAGTTCCTGGTCACCGGTGATGGCGAAGGTGGTGCCGCCCACGGTTGCCTCACCAAACGTGTTGGTGGTGGCGAAAGTGTTCTTTTTTCCTAAATAATAAGCACGTGCGCGCACAATATTCGCAGCATCGACCGTGCTCAGATTCAGTCCCTTGAGAATCAGCGGATTGCTGGTGTTGTCGGTGATCACGTCCACCACAAGCATCTGCACGTCGGTGTCGCCAGCGGCCACGGTGGCCGTAGCGGAGGCCTCGGCAGTAATGCCTGCCAGTGTCATGTCGCCTGGCAGGAACTGGCTCACCACAGCCTCCCAACCGCTCTTGGGATAACCGGCAGTGCTCTTGAGATATACGGTCATCGAGCCGTCGGTGGCGGTCGATTTCACAATTTCCGGCTCATCGAGCAATGTGGCGATAAGGTTCTCCTCGTTCACCTCGCGACCGTTGTAGAACTTGAATACATCGTTGTAGCCCACGGAGGAGGTGTTGAACAGGTCGAGTTTCGAGAAATCGACTTTGATGGCCATTCCCTCGGTGGCGGGGACGAAGGTAATCTGTCCCTCGAAGCCCTGGGTGATGTTGCCATCCACGCCGCCGTCGTCATAGAAGTTGTAGGTGATGTCGCCCACGGTAATGACTTGCGGTGTGGCACTGATGAGCGCGATGGCCGGCTTGGCCACAGCCACAGAGGTGGCGGCGGTGAATGGTGTTACGCCATCGGGATGCGCCGCTGTGGAAATGCCGGTGATTTCCACCTGCGCTTTGGAGCCAGGGGCCGCATCGCCAAGGAACTCGCCGGCAATCGAGAACAGGTTGTTGCCCTCGGTGAGGGACTCGTTCAGGGTAAATGCGTAGCCATCGCCGGTAGCCGCCACGGTGGCATTGAGAGCCGTTTCGCCCTTGAACGTAGCCAAGGCACCCTTATAAAGGCGCAGGCTCAGCGGGTCGATGGCGCTCTCGTTGGTCGGCACTTGGAACGAGATGCCCGTCACAGCGTCGGCATTCATAATGCCAGTGGCAGTCACCGTTGCCGTACCGAAATTGATGGCCTCGGTGGCAGTGGTGGCGGCCTCTACCATGGAGTAGTCGCTTCCGGCACCGGTCACGGTCATGTCGTCGAGCGTGATGCAGCGCACGGTGGCGTTCCAGCCCTGAATGGCCTTGGCAAAACGGTAGAGATAACCCACCGAAATGATGCCGGTGGCATCGGTGGCCGTGTAAGTTAGATTCGTGTAGGTGCCGTCGAGTTTCTCGAGCACAGTACCAGTGGGCAAGGTGCTCGAACTGGAGACACCGCTCGTTGAGGATGCGTAACTGAACGATTCGTCGGCATCGGGGTCGCCGGCATACACGTTCACATAGGCTGGCCAGCTGGTTCCGTCGTTGCGCACATCGAGGTTGGCGAACGTGATTTGAATCGCCATGCCATCGGCGGGCTTGAACACCGTGAGCGATTGCGAATTGCTGCTGTTCGACGAGGAGATGCCCGTGTATCCGTTCATGTCTTGGAACGTGATCACCTCATCGGCCGCAACTTCAATCGTCTGCTTGCCAAACTGCAGTTGTTTCACCACGCGGTCGGCACGTGCCGGCAAGGCCAACGCCGTGAGCGTGAGAAGCAGTGCAGTTGTCTTGGAAAACATTGTAAAGTGCTTCATTGTGAATAATTTAGGTTAATAAAAACAGTTGTCCTCACTCGGCGTGCTCCACGCAGTGAGGACGAAACACTTTATCAACGGGTAATGGTGAGATTGAAGCTGACAGCGCAGCGGCGCAGCGTGGCCCCTCGAATGTCAATTTCAATTTTCAATTCACAATTGACAGCGTGAGCTGCTCGCCTGCCATCAACGGAAATTGTCCAATTATCGATTCACAATGTGTGTTTCGGCCCTAAGTCCACGAGAGCACGAAATCGTTCTCGATAACGAGGCAGGTCTTCTGGCTCATCTCCGTCGTCTTGCCTGGGCCTTCCCACCGGTGCCTGTGTCCGGCAGTGACCGCTATGGCGGCAAGCGACAACGTGGAGAAATACAGCAGCGGGTTCTGCCCAGGATTCACACCTGGTTCCCTTTTCAGCTGCCGCAGGAGCGGGCGCTCGCGGCAGCCACCACATTATCACGCCGCAAAATTACTGCTTTTTCGCGAAACACACAAATTTTTGAGTATCTTTCTGCGTTCTTTTTACGATTCCGATTGCAGTAGGCGCATGATGCTATTTATGCCGAAAGTACGTCAAAATGCGGAACACCCGCAAAACTGCGTGTTTTGCAGGCATCCCTTAAATTCGCCTAATTCGTGCAATTCGCATTTAAGGTGAATTACCCACGCAAAACCTTACAGAGCCATATTTTGTTTGCGAGTGTGCAAAAAAACAACTACTTTTGCGGCGTGAAACGGAAAGACAAGGCATATTGGTCGGCCTGGGTGTTGCTGTTGGTGTTTGTGCCAATGGTTCTGCTCTCGTCAGTTCACTTTCATGCCGCCTTGAACGACAGTGGCGCCGCTTGCCCTGAGTGTCTGAAACATGCCGTGCACAAGGGTCACTTGATGACTCACAGTGCGCATGTGGATTGTCCGTTGTGCGCCTTCCAGAACAATGTCTATCAAGCTGCCGATGAGCAGCCGCCCACTGTCTCCCCAGTATTCACCCGCCTGACGCAAGTGTGTGCCGTTCCGGCCCTTGCACTGGGTGCAACAACCAATCAAAAAAACCGCGCCCCACCCTTTACGTTCTGTGACTGAGAGCATTTGTCCTATTAATCCCATCACTATCACAGAATGAAAAGAATGAATCATTTCATGCTGTTGACAGCCCTGTGCATGTCGATAGCAGTCGCTGCGGCTCATGCCCAGACGACGACACTGGCCGGCACGGTGACGCACGACGGCGACGGCGAGCCCCTGCCAGGAGTAACCTTGTTTTTCCCCGACCTTAACACCGGGACAATCACCGATGTCTCGGGTAACTATGAAATCGCCGGGTTGCCCCTTGCCAGAGTCACCGTTCAGGTGAGCTACATCGGTCATCAAACCATCGTAAAAGATGTAGACCTGCGCCTGACCACGCACCTCGATTTCATGATGAAAGAGAGCAACGCGATGATTGACGAGGTGGTGGTGACTGCCTTTACCGGGACCTCGCAACTGAAAAAATCGCCCACGCCCGTCAATGTGGTCTCGCACCGCAACCTTCACGCGGTGGGTTCGACCAACATCATCGATGCCCTATCCCAGCAGCCCGGCGTAGCGCAACTCACCACTGGCGGAGCCATTTCCAAACCCATCATCCGCGGCCTGGGTTACAATCGCGTGGCGGTTGTCAGCGATGGCATCCGCCAGGAGGGGCAGCAATGGGGCGACGAGCACGGCATCGAGGTGGATGCCGACCGCGTGCAGAGTGCCGAGATTCTCAAAGGCCCCGCCAGCCTGTTGTACGGCAGCGATGCCATGGCGGGCGTGCTGGTGCTCAACAACATTCCCAGTGTGGCAAAAGACCATTTTGAGGCCAACCTCGGCACGCAATACCAAAGCAACAACGGGCTGTGGGACTATTCGATTGATGTGGCGGGCAACAAGGCCGTGCTGTGGGATGTGCGCTGGAGTGAACGCATGGCGCACGCCTACAAAAACCGCCACGACGGCTATGTGGTGGGTTCGCAGTTCCACCAGCGGGCATTGTCGGGCCTGATGGGCTTGAACCGCAAATGGGGAAACAGCACACTGTCGCTCAACCACCTCCACCTCACTCCCGGCATTGTTGAAGGAACACGCGATCCCCTGACTGGCGATTTGGTGACACCCGGCAACGACTACAATTTGACGACCTACCACAAGTCGCTGCCGTTTCAGCAGGTTTACCACACCAAAGCGGTACTCGACAACTCCATCTTTCTCGGCGACGGACGCTTGAAGCTCATCCTTGGCTACCAGCACAACAAGAGGCAGGAGTTTGACGAAGCACCCGACGAGGCCGAACTGGACTTCCGCCTGCACACGCTGAATTACGACACGCGGTATGTGTTCGGAGTAGGAGGCTGGAAAGTGGCCTCGGGAGTCAACGGAATGTGGCAGCACTCGCTCAACAAGGGCGAGGAAGTGCTCATTCCCGAATACAAACTGTTTGACATCGGCGTGTTTTCCACCGCGAGCTACGACATCGGCCGCTGGACGCTGAGTGGCGGCCTGCGCTTTGACAACCGCCACATTCACAGCTTGGCGTTGGAAAGCATCTTCACCGACTTCACGCGCAACTTTAGTGGATTGACCGGGAGTGTGGGTGCCGTACTTCGTGCCACCGACCGCTTGAACGTGAGGGTGAACGCCTCGCGCGGCTTTCGCACTCCAAACATGAGCGAACTTGCCAGCAACGGCGTTCACGAGGGCAGCATACGCTACGAACTCGGCGACACGGACTTGAAGTCGGAGTTCAGCTGGCAATTTGATTTGGGTGCCGACTACTCCTCGGCGGTAATCTCGGCCCAGGTGGCGCTGTTCTTCAACCGCGTCAACAACTTCATTTATATGAAACGCCTGACGGGTGTGGAAACCGAGGGGTACCCCACCTACCGCTACACCAGCGGCAACGCCCGGCTGTGGGGTGCCGAGCTCACCGTGGATGTCCACCCTGTGGAGCCGCTGCATTTCGAGAACTCGTTGGGCTTTGTCGATGCTCGGTTGATGAACCAGCCACTTGAGAGCCGATACCTGCCCAGCACACCCCCACTCCATTGGAAAAGCGAATTGCGCTACGACCTCATTCGCGACGGCCGCACATTCACCAACACTTTCGTTGCCGTGGGTGTTGACTGCTATGCGCGCCAGAACCACTATCTCATGGAAAGCGGCAGCGAGACGGCCACTCCGGGGTATGCGCTGCTGAATGTAAGGGTGGGCACACAGGTGAAGCATCATGACCGCGTGATTGCCAATGTGGGCGTCATTGCCGACAATCTGCTTGACAAAGCCTATCAGAGTCATCTGAGCCGATTGAAGTATGGCGATGTGAACGCGGTAACAGGCCGCATGGGGGTGTTCAACATGGGCCGCAACGTCACACTCAAGCTCGACATTCCCCTGTCGTTCTGACTTACCCAAACCATGCTACGCTGTTTTTGAAGTCTGCTGAAACGGGCTTGGGAAAAATGGGGTGAAACGACAGATTCTTAACCACCTGAGCCGATGGCCACACATTGCAGGAGGGAGCGTGCAAGCGCAGCTTTCCTTCCTGTTTTTGTGAAAAAATGTTGGCATTTGTGCGTTTTGGCGACCGTCTTTTGGCTGTTCGCTCGTTTAGTTGTAATTTCGCTGATTGTATTCAAAACATTTCATCCATGAAGAAACGACTTCACGTCTTTGGCCTGGCGGTATCCGCCTTGCTTGGTGCTGCATCCGTCACAGCGCAAGCGCAGGAGAGCCAGCCCGCGCTGTTCACCTATCCGCAGGCCCCCGACACCTGCTCCTCGCTTGAGAGCCGCAGCAACTATGTGCTCCAGCACTTTTGGGACACTTTCGACTTTGGCAAACCCATCACCGACGACCGGGCACTGGTTAAGACGTTCCGCGACTATGCCGACATGTTCAAGTACGGCCACCGCAACGTGGTGATGGCCAGCGTGCGCGACTTTATGTTCAAGCTCCGCGTCAATTCCGCCAACCTGAGCAAGGTGGGTCAGGTGGCCGAGATGGTGCTCTACGGCCCAATGGCCGACTTCTGGAGCGACGAGGTGTACGTTGAGTTTGCCAAGTCGCTGGCCTCGGCCACAGTGCTTCAGAAGGAGGAGCGCGAGTACTATTCGCGGCAAATCGCGCTGATAGGCTTGTGCCAAGAAGGGGCTCCCCTCCAGCTGGAGTTTATCGATGCCACAACGGGCGGCAAACGCACCATCGAGCAGACCGACACGGTGACCACGCTGGTGCTGTTTGTTAACGACGGCATCGACAGCCGCACCGGGCGCACAATGCTCGATGCCGACCTCACACTCACGCAGCTCGTGGAACAAGGCAACGTGAGCGTGCTGTGCATCTTCGACGGCGTCCCGTCGAAGGACTGGGCGGCAACCCTGCCGGCCGCTTGGCAGAAAGGCTATGCCGAGCGCATCGAGCAACACATCGACCTGCGCTTCCTGCCCGCCTGCTTCCTGCTCGATGCCGAGCACCGCATCTTGCAAAAAAACATGAGCATACAAGACCTAAAAGAGGCTCTAAATTAACGAATAACACGATTGTCTTATGTTGAAAAGATTGTTTCTCTATAGCGCCGGTCACACCTACAGCAACCTGTCGCGGCTGTTCCTGCGCATGTTCACGAGTGTGATGTTCCTGCAGCTGTGCGTCAGGCAGCTGTTGCACATCGACCAAGTGGCCCCGGCCTTCGAGGGGTTGATGGGTCTGTCGCCCGAGACCTCGGTGACGGTGTTGCTGGTTGTCGAGTCGCTGTGCGCGGTGTGCGTCATGGTGGGCCTGCTCATGCGCCTGGCCCTTATCCCGCCCATTGTGATCATGGGCCTGGCCGAGTGGGAACTGCTCACCCTGACAGCCGGACAGGCAAATGGCATTCTCAGCTTCCAGCCCGGCTACCCCATGATGTTCCTGGGCATTTTCATCTACCTGATGCTTGCCGGGCCAGGCAAAATCTCGCTCGACTACGTTATCGGAGTTCACCTGATCGACACCCGCGAGGACGACCAAGTCCTCGACAAGGCATGAGGGAAAGCGGGAAAGCCGTAAGCGGCAAGTGATGATACTCGCAACACGATTGCTCACACGTTTACTTGTTTAGTATAATGGCCATTGCAGTATTGATTTCGGGCGGTGTCGACAGCGCCGTGGCAGTGCACCGGCTGGTGGAACAAGGCTGCGACCTGCACCTGTTCTACATCCGTATAGGCATGAAAGACGGCGAGGGCGACTGCTCGGCCGACGAGGACATCGAGATGTGCACGCTCGTTGCGCGCCACTATGGGTTGCCATTCGATGTGGTGTCGCTTCAAGACGAGTATTGGGACAACGTGATGGACTATGCGCTGCGCACCGTCAAGGCCGGCCTCACGCCAAACCCCGACATGATGTGCAACCGCATGATTAAGTTTGGCTGCTTTGAGCAGCGTTGGGGACGCGAGTTCGACCTCACCGCCACCGGCCACTACGCCACCACCGACGTGATTGACGGCGTGAAATACCTGGCCACGGCGGCCGACCCGGTCAAGGACCAAACCGACTTTCTGGCGCAAATCACCGGCAAACAACTCAACCACTTGGTTTTCCCCATCGGCGACCTGCCCAAGGACGAAGTGCGCCGCCTTGCAGCCCAGGCGTGCCTGCCCAACGCCACGCGCAAGGACAGCCAGGGCATTTGCTTCCTGGGACAAATCAACTATAACGATTTCATTCGCAGCCATCTGGGCGAGCGTCCCGGCCCCATCATCGACATTGCCACCGGGCGCAAGCTGGGCGAGCACCGGGGCTACTGGTTCCACACCATCGGGCAGCGCAAGGGCCTGGGGCTGAGCGGCGGGCCGTGGTATGTGGTGCGGAAAAATGTTGACGAGAATGTGATTTATGTGTCGGGTGGCTTCGGCACCGAGCGGCAGTATGGCCGCGTGCTGCACCTCGACGGAATGCATTTCATCAGCGGCAATCCCTGGCCTGACGCCGAACACCCGGTGCGCATCACGTTCAAGAACCGCCACACGCCGGTGTTCATGCAAGCCACGTTCACGCGGATTACCGACCGCGAGTGGGTCATCGAGAGCGACCAGGACGTGCAGGGCATCGCTCCGGGGCAGTATGCCGTGGTCTACGACGAGAACAAGCACTTGTGCTACGGCAGTGGAATGATTGTTGAGAACATTGGTGTTTAGACGTTGTACTTTTTGTTTAAGAATCCAAGCATAAAGCACTGATAATCAAATCACATGGGAATTTCAGAAACAGTGGAACTTGAAGTGATGGGCATCACGCGCAAGGCCTATGAGGCCAACGCATACGCCCTGCTGCTGAAAGAGAAAAACGGCCAGCGAATCTTGCCGCTGGTAGTGGGCGTGAGCGAGGCCCAGGCCATTGCCGTGCGGCTGGAGGGCGTGATGCTTCCACGCCCAATCACCCCCGACCTGATGGTGAGTGTGTTCCACGCCTTCGGCATCATGCCCGAACGCGTAGAGATATATGATTTCGACGGCGGCGTGTTTTATGCACGACTGCACTTGTTGAACCGCGAAACCGAACTGGGTCTTGAGGCTCGCCCGAGCGATGCCGTGGCCATAGCCCTGCGCACGGGAGCACCCATCTTCACCACAAGCCAGTTGCTCGACAAGGCTGGCTATGTGCCTGGCGAAGATGGTATGCCGCAGCGCGAAACCGAAACCACCCCCATCGAGGCACTCCCCGTCGCTCGCCTTCAACAACTTTTAAATCAGGCCGTTGAGAATGAGCAATATGAACGAGCCGCCGAGATACAAAAAATAATTGCCTCAAAAATGGCGTAATTGACAGAAAATTGCTACCTTTGTCGCGAAATTGCGTCAATTATATACAGAAACTTGAATCTTTATTACTTCAGACGATATGAACAACCTGAAACTGCGACTGATAGTGATGAACTTCCTGGAGTTTGCCGTGTGGGGTGCCTACCTCACTTGCATGGGAAATTACCTGGGCAAGGCCGGCATGGGAAGTGAGATTGCTTTGTTCTATGCCATTCAAGGAATAGTGTCGATATTCATGCCCACCATCATGGGTATTGTGGCCGACAAATGGGTTCAACCCCAGCGTCTGCTGGGATTCTGCCATCTGCTGGCGGGTGCGGCCATGATTTCGCTGTTTTTCATGGGTCAGACGGCCGAAGCCGCCGGCGTGTTGCCCAACAAAGCCATGTTTATCGCCATTTACACGCTCAGTGTGGCCTTCTACATGCCCACACTGGCATTGAGCAACACTGCCGCGTTCACCATCCTCAAGGACCACGGCATGGACACCGTGAAGGAGTTCCCGCCCATTCGCGTGTTTGGCACCGTGGGCTTTATCGCCTCGATGTGGTTTGTGAACTGCGCAACACTTGACGGCGCAACGTTCACCTTCACGCTGGCCGAGAGTGCCGGCAAGTTCCAGTACACCTACATGCAATTCCTGGTGTCGGGTGTGCTGAGTTTGGTGCTGTTTGCCTTCTGCTTCACGCTGCCGCAGTGCAAACTCACGCCCAAGCCCTCGCAGTCGCTTGTTTCGACACTGGGATTGGACGCGTTCAAGCTTTTCAAGACCAAGAAGATGGCCTTGTTTTTCGTGTTCTCGGCATTGTTAGGAATGTCGTTGCAGGTGACCAATGGTTACGCCACGCCGTTCCTCACCAGCTTCAAGGGCAGTGCCGACCCGGCGATGGCCAACTCGTTCGGAGCAAATAATGCCACGATGCTCATCTCGCTCTCGCAGATTGCCGAGGCATTGTGCATTCTGCTCATTCCTTACTTCCTCAAGCGTTTCGGCATCAAAGTGGTGATGCTCATTGCCATGTTTGCGTGGGTGTTCCGCTTTGGCTTCTTTGGCTTGGGCAACCCCGCCATGCCTGGCGTGCTGCTGTTTGTACTCTCCTGCTTGGTCTATGGCGTGGCCTTCGACTTCTTCAATGTGTCGGGTGGCCTGTTTGTCGACAAAGAGTGCGCCCCCGACATCAAGGCCTCGGCCCAGGGCTTGTTCATGCTCATGACCAATGGCCTGGGAGCCACCATCGGCACATTGGCCGCCGGAAAAATCGTCAATCACTTCTGCCAGTGGAAAGACGGATACCTGGTGGGTGACTGGCAGTGGGCCTGGTTCATCTTTGCCGGCTTTGCCCTCGCTGTCGCAGTAGCCTTCATGTTCTTGTTCCAATACAAGCACGAACCCGAAAAAATGCTTCATTTAAAAAAGGACTGAGACCCAAGCCGAAGTTAGTATCAGATACTGCTCTCAATATTCACTGCCATGCCTCGTTTCTACTGCCCCGACATAGCCGCCACGCAGGTGCTGCCCGAGGAGGAATCGCGCCACTGCGTGAAAGTGCTGCGCCTGGCCGAGGGCGACCCCATCGATGTGGTGGACGGGTGCGGCAACCGCTATGCTTGCCGCATTGCGCTGGCTCACCCCAAGCGGTGCGCTGTCGAGGTGTGCGCCGTGCAGGCCGTTCCCACGCACTGGCAACACCAGATTGGGCTGGCCGTGGCACCCACCAAGCATCTCGACCGCATGGAGTGGATGGTTGAGAAATGCGTGGAGATGGGCGTGAACCGCATTGTGCCACTGCGCTGCCACAACAGCGAGCGCACTGAGTTGAAAGCTGAACGGCTACGCAAGATTGCCGTTGCGGCCATGAAGCAGTCGCTGCAGGCCACCCTGCCGCAAATCGACGAGATGACTCCGCTGTCGGCCCTCCTCGACGAGCCATGGAGCGGACAACGCTTCATCGCCTACTGCGATGCCGAGTTGCCGTGCGACCAGCGCAAGCCCTTGGCACAAGGCTACAAGGCGGGCTGCGACGTGATGGTGCTTATAGGCCCCGAGGGCGATTTCAGCCCCGAAGAGGTTTCCCGGGCCGTGAAAGCCGGCTTTGAACCCGCAACACTGGGCGAGAGCCGGTTGCGCACCGAAACGGCAGCTGTCAAGGCCTGCGCAACACTGCACACAATAGATGAATTAAAGCAATAGAACTAATGAATACGATAGAAATGCTCACCCATGCCCCCGAGGGGCAATTCTTTCTGCTTGCCGGTCCGTGTGTGATTGAGGGCGAGGAGATGGCGTTGCGCATTGCCGAGCACCTGTGCGGCATCACGCAACGGCTGGGCATCCCCTACGTGTTCAAGGGCAGTTACCGCAAAGCCAACCGTTCGCGCATCGACTCGTTCACCGGCATTGGCGACGAGGCAGCCCTGCGCATCTTGCGCAAGGTGAGAGAGACCTTTGCGATACCCGTGGTAACCGATATCCACACGCCCGACGAGGCAGCTGCGGCAGCGCAATACGTCGATGTGCTGCAAATCCCGGCCTTCCTCTGCCGCCAAACCGACCTGCTTGTTGCCGCTGCGCACACAAGCCGGATGGTCAACATCAAGAAAGGCCAGTTCCTCTCGCCGCAGGCCATGCAACATGCTGTGCAAAAGGTGCTGGATGCCGGGGGCAGCCAGGTGGCGGTCACCGAGCGCGGCACCACATTCGGCTATCAGGACCTCGTGGTCGATTTCAGGGGCATTCAGGTGATGCGGCAATTCGCACCCGTGATAGTGGACATCACCCACTCGCTGCAACAGCCCAACCAAACGGCGGGCGTCACCGGCGGACAACCTGAGTACATCGAGCTGATTGCCCGTGCAGCCATCGCAACCGGAGCCGACGGAATCTTTATGGAGACCCACCCCGACCCGGCACACGCCAAGAGTGACGGCGCAAATATGCTCCCGATGAACCAGGCCGAAGGTTTGCTCTCACGCCTGGCCGAGCTAAAAAAGACTGTGAACCGAATTAGTGACAAGTGACGAATAAGATTGAAATAGGTGTATTCAAGTGACTGACTATCACCGAAGAACCGATAAGTAATCACTAAAAAAACGAAAACTGAAAACTGATACAAGATATGAAGAAATTGTACATCGTGAAGATTGCCGTGTTTGTGTTGCTTGCATTGTCGCCAACTGTGCTGCGTGCGCAGATGTCAGATGATGACATCCGGCTGCGCGAACGCATCAACGCGGCTGTCATGGAGGTCTATGACAAAGCTTTGGACAAGGATCCCAACGACTATTTCACACGTTTCTCCCGGGCCAACCAACTTTACCTGAATGGTGAGTACGACCGTGCCATCGACGATGTGAAGATGGTTATTGCAGCCAACACCAACAAGGAGAAGGAATTGCGATTCGACTGCTATCTGCTTTTGGCACAGCTCTATGACGCCAAAGGAAGCTATCAGGACGAAATCAACAGCTTGAAAGCAGCTGCTGAAATCAACCCGCACTCGCTTGCCTGCACCGACCTCTTGGCCAAGGTGAGCTACAAGGTGGGCGATTACAATGCCGCTGAACGCAATTTCCAAATCATCTTGCGTGACTCGCCCATGAACTACGACGCGCTATACGGTATGGCAAAGGTGGAAGTCATGCGTGGCAACTTTGAGAAAGCCGCTAACTACGTCGACCGCGCCGTGTCGTTGTTTACCGCCGAGCCGCAGGTCTATATCAACCGTTCCGAGGTGCTTAACATGATGCAGCAGTACGAGGCGGCCGCCCAAGACCTGATTTCGGCATTAAGCGTCGGCAACGACAGTGGCAAGGCACTTAACGCGCTGTTTAACATGAGCGACACCCAATACGATGCCGTGATGAACGCGCTGGCCTCGAGTTGCGAGAAAGCCCCCAATGTGGGAATGTTCTTCTATGTGCGTGCCATGATTGCCATGCGGCATTTCCACTACGGACAAGCACTGCGTGACCTTAAAGCCATCATCGCCGGCAACCTCTATGACTATCACAGCATCTACTACTACACCGGCAAGTGCCAAATGGAGTTGTGCCAATGGGACGATGCTATCGCAAATCTGAACAAGGCCATCGAGATGAGTTCGACCGAGATGGATTATTATGTTGCCAAGGCTGTGGCCGTGCGCCATAGCGGGCGCGGCAACAACATCGACGAGGCGCTGGAAGTGCTCGGGCAGGCATTGGCGATTGAGGCCACCGCTCCATCGGTGCTGATGGCCAAGGCGCGTCTGCTGCTCGACAAGCGGCAGGACACCCAGGCACTGGAATGTGTGAGCACCGTGCTGACCAACTATTCCAACGATGCCGAGGCGCTGCTGCTGCGCGGCTGGATTAACAAATATCGGCTCAACCTCCCCGACATCGCCAAGACCGACTTTGCCCGCGTGGCAGAGATGGGCAGCGACCTGCACAACCTTGCCGGCTTTGCCATGCATGAGCTGGGACGCGACGACCAGGCCCGCCAGTGGGCCGAGCAGGTTATCCACGACGGTGTCCTGCCCGGCGGCGAGTCCTACATCTATGCATCCGCTCTGCTCAGCTGCATTGGCAACTACGACAAGGGCGACAAGACTCATGCACTCGACTATCTGCGCAGCGCACTCGCCAATGGCTACGGCAGCTTGTACGAGATAAAGGTGAACGAAAACCCTTACGTCAATCTCAAGCTCGCGCGACGCTATCCCGACTTCGAGACCATCATCAGCCAGAACCAGGACAACTTCCAGGAGAGGCCGTAAATAATGCATAGTCCACAATGCACAATGCACAACCAAGCGCGCGCCGCACACAACGCTTTGCGCTGTTGTGCATTGTGCGTTGTGGTTTTTGCCCTGCTCGTTGTCGGTAGCGGCTGCAGCAGCACGCGCCACGTGCCACCAGGCAAGATGCTGCTCGACCGGGTGAGCATCAACATCACCGATTCGGCCAGCCCCCTCGCCCCGACCGAGCTAACAGGCTATCTGCGACAGACCGAGAACCACAAGGTGCTGGGAGGCCTCAAGTTGCAGCTGGCCTTGTATAATATGAGCGGTCGCGATTCGTCGCGCTGGGTCAACCGCTGGATTCGACGCCTGGGCGCCCCCCCTGTGCTATACGACTCCGCGCTCACCGCTGCCAGCGAGCACCAGCTGCACGCGGCACTGCGCAACCGGGGCTACGTGCACAACCAAGTCATCACACGTGTGCAGGCCGACACAACGCATCGCAAAGCAAAGGTGGACTACGACATCACCCTCGGTGAACCCTACCGCATCCGGTCGGTTGACTACGACATACCCGACGACACGTTGCGGCAGCTGATTCTTGCCGATTCGGCACACTTCCCCGTCAAGACAGGCACAGTCTTCGACCTGGGGCAGCTCGAGACCTGGCGACAGACAATCACCGACGAGCTGCGCAACAAAGGCTACTATGCGTTCAGCAAGGAATACATCACCTTCACGGCCGACACTGCCGCGGGCAGCCTGGACGTGGATGTGACTCTTGCCACACACAAGCCCCTGAGCAGCGAGCGGCTGCCGTTCTACAACGAGCACCGACCGTTCTATATCCGCACGGTGACCTACGTAACCAACTATGACCCGGTAGCCATGCGCGAGGCGTATATTGCCACCGACACCACCCACTATGGCAACATCGTTGTGCTTGCCGACCGCAACGACCGCTACCTGCGCAGCAGCACCATCGACGAGTGCAATTACATTACCGCCGGCCAACCCTACAGTGCCAGCGATGTGGCACGCACCTATCGTGCGCTGGGAAGATTGGGCATCATCAAGTTCATCAATGTTGAACTGCGCCCCGTGGGCGAACTTGATGGCAAGCTGTGGCTCGATGCCTATGTACTCCTCCAGCGCGACAAGCAGCACGCCGTGAGCGTTTCGCTTGAGGGCACCAACAGCGAGGGAGACCTGGGCTTCGGGGTCGGTTTCGACTACAAACACCGCAACCTCATGCACGGTGCCGAGATGCTTGGGGCCAAGTTCCGCATGAACTACGAGAGCCTGTCGGGAAATCTGAGCGGGCTCATCAACAACAACTACTCGGAATATGTGGGCGAGGTGGGCATCACCTACCCCAAGTTCAAGTTTCCGTTCCTCTCGGGCAACTTCAAGAAAAAAATTCAGGCCAGCACCGAGTTGGCCACGAGCTTCACCTATCAGCAGCGGCCCGAATACACACGCATTATCGCCGGCGCCGGTTGGCGCTATATGTGGAGCGAGCGGCAAGCCACGGCACGACACACGTTCAACCTGGTGGACCTCAACTACGTTTATCTGCCCAAGAGCCGCGCCAATTTCCTTGACAGCATCGCCAATCCGCTGCTGCGTTATTCCTACGAGAACCACTTCATCATGCGCATGGGTTACAACTTCTACGCGACCAACAAGCGGCAGGGCACCCTGATTGACAGCCGCTTCCAGCGCAACGTTTACACCTGGCGGGCCGCCATAGAAACTGCCGGCAACCTGCTCTACTCCCTGTCGCGGCTCACCCACCAGCACCACGAGAGCGACGACAGCTACAAGGTGTTTGGCATTCGCTACTCGCAATACGTCAAAGCCGAGGGCGACTACTCGTTCACACACTATTTCGACACGCGCAACTCGCTTGCTGTTCATGTGGGAGCCGGCATCGCCGTGCCCTATGGCAACAGCACTGTGCTGCCGTTCGAGAAACGCTTCTATGCCGGCGGCGCCAACGGCGTGCGTGGCTGGGGTGTGCGCACATTGGGGCCTGGCAGCTACGACACCTCGCGCTCACTGAGCAGCTTCATTTACCAGTGCGGCGACATACGCTTTGACGCCAACGTGGAGTACCGCGCCAAGCTTTTTTGGGTTATCGAGCTCGGCGCTTTTGTCGATGTGGGCAACGTATGGACCATTCGCGACTATGAGGACCAGCCAGGCGGTGTGTTCAAGTTCAACACATTCTACGAGCAGCTGGCGGCCGCTTACGGGGTCGGAATCCGTCTCGACTTCAACTATTTCCTTGTCCGCATTGATTTGGGCATGAAAGCCCACAATCCGGCCACCGGCCAGGAACACTGGCCGCTGTTCAACCCGCAATGGAAACGCGACAGCGAGTTCCACTTCTCGGTGGGATACCCATTCTAATCATCTTATTATAACCATTGCCATGAGTTCGCCTCCTTTTGATTGGCTAAGACAGCACAAAGTTCTCCTGTTGCAAATTGGATTGTGCTTGCTGCTGTTTGCAATCGGCCTTGTGTTGCCCTCGCCTTTTTTCGATGGCGGCAAACCCTCAACAGTCGAAGAGGAGAACTTGGTCGATACCACCAATATGGTGATTGGAAACGGGGTCTACTCGGGTACCATCGCCAGCAATAGCAAGGCGAGGAACGGCTATGGACGTTATGAAACCAACGATGGGTCGGTGTATGAGGGCGACTGGAATAATGACCAGCTGGTTTATGGCACCAGAACTACCAAATCATCGGTTTACAAAGGAAATTTCGATGCCGACCTGAAAAACGATGGCTTTGGCATCATTGAGTACACCGATTATTACATAGAAGGAAAGAGGAGCCAAGGACTGGCCGATTCGGAAATCATCAGGACCTACGTTGGAAACTGGAGAAACAATACCAAGCAAGGTTTAGGGCGGTCGATGAAGTGTGACGAGAGCATCGAGTTTGGCCACTATGCCGAGGGGGTGCTTGAGCCCGTCCCCGACGCCAATTACCGAATCGGAGGCAGTGTTTACGGCATCGACCTTTCACATCACCAGAAAGACAAAGCAATCGACTGGAACAACCTGGCCTTGTTTTGCGACCGGAATGGCAACGTATTCAGCAACGCCCCCTCAAGCAAACGCTATATGCAACCGGTGTTTTTCGCTTATATGAAGGCGACCGAGGGAGCCACAACCAAGGATGCCACATTCAGCGCCAAAATGCTGGAGGCCGAGCGTCACGGCATTGTCAAGGGTGCCTATCACTACCTGCATTTGAACGTATCCATCGACGACCAGCTGAAGAATTTCCTTGAAACGGCAACATGGACTCCCGGCGATATGCCACCAGCCCTTGACGTGGAAGAGGAGCAAGAAATCAGGGATTACGGCACCGACGCGCTGCAATCCATGGCACTGAAATGGCTCGAAACCGTGGAGAAAAAGATGGGAGTTAGACCTGTCATTTACACACGGGAACCCATACGCAACCGATATTTCAACGACTCGCGATTCAAGAAGTACCAGTTCTGGATTGCCCGATACAACACCAAGGGCCCCGACAATTTCGACTGGCAAATTTGGCAAAAGAGTGACAACGGCCGCGTCAATGGCTACAAGAAAGCTGTCGACATCAACCTTTTCAAAGGCGATTACGGCTCATTCAAGAAGTTCCTCGAGCTGTGAGTGCAAGCCAAAAAACGCAAAAAAAGAGCCTTGCCTTGCGCTTAAATGAGTTTTTTGACGTTATATGAGTAGCTTAACCTAACAATACGCAAAATGAAAAAATTGTTTATGTTGATTGCCATGGCTGCAATCTGTGTTTCGGCAGCCTGGTCGGCCGACAACAACGAATTGAAAACCATCGACCCGCAAAAGCTGCCACCTATCACACAAAGCATCATCAAGACCTACTTCCCCGATGCCCAAGTGGTGACGGCGACCAAACAGAAAAGCAAGGTGCGCAACTCGTTTGACGTCACCCTGAGTGATGGAACCGAGCTGCGATTCGACAAGGACGGGCAATGGCAACGTGTTTATCGCGGCGGCGAACCCATTCCCCAACGCATGGTGAATCTGAAGATTGCCGCCCACGTCAACAACGGCTATCCCGGCACCAGTGTGGTCATGATGGAGAAGGACAAAAAAGGCAATTACCAAATTCAGCTCTCCGACGGAACTATGCTCGTTTTCGACAATCAGTTCCGTATTAAGGGGTATTGAGATTGCGCCACAATCCTGCACTTGCGCCTGGTTGATTATTGTTTTTCCCCGATTAAACAGGAGTGGATAAATGAGGACGATATGGATTCATCTTGTATGTGTCCTTGCAGCCTTGTTGGCGGCTGAACACCACGCTTGCGCGCAAATCAACACCGACCAGGTGATGCGCATCGGCCGCAACTCGCTCTATTTCGAGGACTACATCTTGTCCATTCAATATTTCAACCAGGTCATCAGGGCCAAGCCGTTTCTGGCCGAGCCCTACTTCTACCGCAGCGTGGCAAAAATCAACCTCGAAGACTACAAGGGAGCCGAAGATGATGCCACGCTGGCCATTGAGCGAAACCCCTTTATTGTCGATGCCTATCAGGTGCGCGGCGTGGCGCGCCAAAACCAGCGAAACTTCGAGGGGGCAATCGAAGACTACACGCATGGGCTGACGCTCAGCCCCGAAGACAAGATTTTTCTGATGAACCGGGCGGTATGCCTCGACGAGGTGGGCCGTTACGATGAGGCACAACGCTCCTACGACCAGCTGCTGAGCCTCGACCCCAAGAGCGACCGGGCCTTTCTGGGCCTGGCGCACCTCGACCTCTCGCGGCGCGACACCACAGCTGCCCTCGAGCATATCAACCGCAGTTTGGAACTGTCGCACAACAACGCGGGGGCTTTGGTGATGCGCGCCGAGGTGCTCATGCGATTCAAGGAAGACTATGCCGCCGCACTGGCCGACATGGACGAGGCCATCAAGCTCGAACCGCACTTTGCCGGAAACTTTGTCAATCGCGCTTTTATGCGTTACAAGCTCGACGACTACGCCGGAGCCATGGCCGACTACGACTACGCCATCAGCCTTGACGCCACCAGCATCGAGGCTCATTTCAACCGGGGGCTACTCCATGCCGAGGTGGGCGAGAACAACAAAGCCATCGACGACTTCACCACCGTGCTCAATGCCGAACGCGACAATTTCATGGCACTCTACAACCGGGCTCTGCTCTACTTCAACACCGGACAATATGAAAAGGCTGTGGCCGACTACGACCGCGTGCTGGAGAAATACCCAAAATTCGAGGCTGGTTACATGGCGCGTGGCGAGGCAAAGCGCAAAATGGGCAACACACGCGGCAGCAATGCCGACTACGACCGCGCTCTTGCCATTTTCAAAGCCAAGAAAACCCGCGTGAGCGACTTCAACCCAGCACAAATCGAGGCCGATGCCGCCCGACAGCGAGCCGAGCAACGCGCACAGGCGCACGAACCCGAGCCTCCAGCAACATCCGATGAAATTATCTCACGCTTCAACGAGCTGCTCACCGTGAACACCGACAACCCCATCAAGCCCGAATACGACAACAAGCAGCGCGGACACATCCAGAACAGCAATGTGGAGGTGGAGCCCGAACCCATGTTCCTGCTTTCTTATTATTCGCACGACAACAAGCTAAACGGAACCACGGCATATATGAAAGAGGTTGCCGAGGTGAACGAGTTGCGCTTGCTGCCCACCACCCTGACACTGGTGCCCGGTGAATGGCCGCTCACCGAGGAGGAGATAGCCAAGTGCTTCGCCAGCATTGACTATTACAACGGGCTGCTCGCCACCGCCGAGCCCCGCGCCGTGGACTATATAGCACGAGGGATTGCACAGCTGCTGGTCAAGAACCCCGAGGCCGCCATCGCCGACGCCAACCGCGCCCTGACGCTCATGCCCGATTCGCCGCTGGCCTGGTTCCTGCGTGCCAATGCTCACCATCTCAAGTGGCGGGTCATCAAAGCCGGAGCCTCGGCCGACGCCGTAGCCACCGACGACAAGACCGCGCAAGCACTGCTTCACCGGCAAGAGAACACGCAAGAGCTTCAGGCCGTGCTGGCCGACCTTGATGAAGTGATCAAGCGCTCGCCACGCAACGTCTATGCGCTCTACAACAAGGGGAATGCCTGCATTGCCATGGGCGACCTCACAGGAGCCATAAGTTGCTATAACGCCGCCCTGGACATCAAACCCGACTTGGGCGAGGCATACTACAACCGCGGCCTGGTGTACTTGCGCATGGGCAATCGCGACAAGGGGGTTGCCGACTTGAGCAAAGCTGGCGAGCTGGGCATCTTGCCCAGTTACAACGTTCTCAAGCGCATGAACGTCAAATAACGAATCCGAACAGCCTCGCCCCGTATTGCCCTCACGGGTTGTACAAGTCGTGGTCGTAGAAGTTGAGGATTTCCTGCATGGTGCGGTAGGCTTGCGCTGCGGGGCCTTCGGGGTCGAGATCGATGGCCTCAAGGTAGCTGTTCATGGCTTGGCGCATATCGCCTTGCTGACGATAGGCATTGCCACGTAGATAGTAGGCCTGGGCAAGCACTCGGCGGTCGCCGCCCTGGGCAACCAACTCATCGACTGCCGCCACCACTTCGGCTGAACGGCTTGCGGAGAGCATTTGCTTGATTTCTTCGATGGTTTTCATTTTGCACGATTTTTTTTTGCAAATGTAAGGCTTATTGGCGGATTATTCTGTAATTTTGCAGAGATAATTTATTTTGAGATGGAAAAACCAGGGCTTGGACAGGTGAAAAACCTGATTATGCTGGCGCTTGCCGACGGCAAGGCCACCGAAAGCGAGCTGGCAGTTATTGCCGGCGCGGCAGCGCGTGAGCAGCTCACGCAAGAGGAACTCGACAAACTGATTGAAAACCCCGACAGCGTGCGCATCACCCTGCCCGAGGATGATGAAACGCGGCAGCGCTACCTCAAAGACATGGTACAGCTCATGATGATTGACGGCGTGATCGACGACACCGAGATGGCAATGTGCAAGATTTATGCCATCAACCTCGGCTTTGAATCGACTGCAGTGGAACAGATTGTACTCGAGTTAACCTCGAAGCTTGAGTGAGGCCAGGCGCACGTCGCAGGATCACGCGCGATGTCATGATTGCCGGTGTGTGCTTTAACGCAGGGTGATGGGCACCAGCACCAGGACATTCTTCCCCTTTTCATCTAACAGCGCCATTGCCCCGGCCTCCAAGCGCCGGCAACCCACTGTCTGTTCCAGAGCCACCAGCACTGAGGTTTCCACATCTATATGTTCGCACATATTGCCTGTTGAGTGCAAATCCTCGAATTGTATGGCTCGGTTTTTCTCGGGGTCGATCGTAATGATTCCGTTGATTATGTTGCAGCCGGTGTTACCGTGCAAGGTGCGCATCTCGGCATCAACAACAATGCGCACGTTTTGCGCCGACACGTCCTCGCCGCCGGCCTCCTTCACCAGCCACACCCCGCTCAGGAAGTCCAGGTTTTGCCGCCGCAGGGTTATCAACGCCTGACCCTTGGCATTGGTGAGCGTGAGTAGCTCCATGTCGTCGAGCAAACTCAGCTGTAAATGCTGCACCTCGCTCAGAGCCTTCATCACCGTGCGCTCGCTGGTGCCGCTGTGGCACGTCTCGCTGGTGGTCACCATGTCGCGGAATGTGATGTCCTCGCCCGCCTGGCGGAACGTACCGTTAAGGCTGTTGCAGCCATTGTTGCCATACACTTTGTGCGACTGGAAGTCTAAGTAAAGGTAAGCCCGCTCGCGGGTTAGTACGGGCTTGTTGCGGATAGTCTGGATATTCCACTCGCCATAAAGCTGCGATGCGGCATTGGTGATTGTTACCGGCTGGGGCGTCAGCTCGGCGGTAATCGT
Source organism: Muribaculaceae bacterium (assembly GCA_017443765.1). Taxonomy (GTDB): domain Bacteria; phylum Bacteroidota; class Bacteroidia; order Bacteroidales; family Muribaculaceae; genus Sodaliphilus. Next base: position 27,385 of record JAFSYB010000128.1, read on the forward strand.
TTGCTCAACAGCAACTTCTTTCTTCGCATATTTCGTCTTCTTCTTGCGTGCCATCGCATCGGCAGGAGCCAGCACCATCGCCGCCGCAAGCAAAATGCAAGAAAGGATTTTTATTTTCATTGGCTTTGTGAGTTGAAAAGAATGTCCAAATTTCGGAATAATTGCCCGAATAAGCAAACCGACGCAATAATTTTAAGAAATATTTGTAGTGAACCGAGAAGCTCGCTTGTGGTTGAGCAGTGTGTTGAGGTCGCTGGCAAGTGGGGCGTGCGTGCGCGTCGGTGGCGGCGATGGAAACGCCGCTTGCGGGCAAGGGGTTGCTGGTGAGTGAGAACTTGGGCTCGGTGGCGGCGATGGGCTTGCCACACTTGGGACAATCCCAAATCAGTCCCAAATGGGCGTACAATATTATGCAAAGTGCGCAAAATCACAAGGAACTTTAACGGTGATTTTCTCCGTTAAAGTTCCTAACTGCTTGATTTCCAATTGAGCGGTAAACGGGACTCGAACCCGCGGCCCTCAGCTTGGGAAGCTGATGCTCTACCAACTGAGCTACTACCGCATCTTGTTGTTAATACACTTCGCTGTTTTGGACGCCAATCACGCTGTCGCCCTGCTCGGTGGTGACGTAACGCACCGTGAGCGTCTCGCCAATCTCGTATTGCAAGTCGAACGACGGATCCAGTTCAAAACTGTAGGTACTGTCGCCAACCTGCACGTAGATATTGCGTCGGCTGCCGTCGACAACTTCTCCGCGCAAGACATGGATGCTGTCGCCCGGAACCTCGGTGCTGACCACTTGCTGGTTGATGCTGTCGTTCTGATTGGTGTTTTCACTGCCTGTGAACATCTCGCAAGAGGAAAACCCGAGCATCATTGCCGCCATCAGCACTATGGGTTGACGTTTCATTGTTTCAAGCGTTTTCTAAATCTTCGGCAAAATTACTCCTTTTTTTGATATTGAGCAAATCTTTTGCGTTTTTTTTCATGCATCGCATTTGATTCACGGGATAGAACGGGTTTGTGAAGGTGGATCGAAGCATCGCATCACGGCCACTGAATGGAGTACTGTCGCCCTGCGATGTGTGGGGCAATGTGCTGGTTTTGTGCGGCAATGCGCCGTCGTGCGACCAGTGCCAGGAGCTGGTTCCAGCCGCGTGTCTTGTTGCGGATGTTCAGCCGTGCCAGGCCGATGAAGTTTCCGGCAAGAGCTTTGAGTGTGCGCACCACCTCGTCGGTGCTGCTGAACCCGCTGCGGGCCACGCTGGCCAGTGTGGTGCCGCCCACCTCGATCGAGGCAATGATTTGGTCGCTCAATTCAATTTGATTTGCTGTTGCTGTCATGATGGTCTCCTTTCTTCTTTTGTTTCACGGTGCAAAATTAGAAAGGCAAAGTGCCATCAGTTGGCACATCAATCAAAATCAAAGTTAACACACAAAAAAGGTTGCGGCCTTCGAGGCAATAGGCGCATAGTGCGCCGCGCCTCGGAAGGCCGCAAGCTTTTTATTCCCTGCCCAGAATGGGGCAACTTATTTTCCCAGGCTGTGCGTCACCTGACGGTTGATGGCACTGAAGCGGTCCATTTCCATCTTCACCACCCGGCGGTCGTAGGTCATGATGCCATTCACCTCGGTCTCGCAGTCGGTGGTTTGGGTGTAGATGGCTCCCGAGCATCCCTGCCGCGCGAGGTCGAGGAGCATGGTGGCATACTCGACATAGGTGTCGGTGACCTCGCGTGTGGAGTTGAACTTGACGTAGCCCCAGTTATCGTCGCTAACCACCCAGGTGTGTCCCTTGATGGGATAGCCTATACCGCCGTACTCTCCCACCACATTCACGCGGTCGTGATCCCAGAGCATTTGCACGGGTTCTGGATAATGGTGTGCGTCGAGCACGTCGCCCGTGGCACAGAAATTTCCACCGCTGGCGGGGTTCACCAAGCGCGTGGGGTCTTTCTCCTTGGTCCATTTGGCCACGCTCCAGGTGTTGAACTGCCCCCAGCGCTCGTTAAACGGAATCCAAGAAGCGATGCACGGGAAGCCCCGAAACTGATCGATGATGTCGCCCCACTCGCGGTAGTAGTTGTCGATGCTTTCCTGTGAGCGTTTGTTCTGCGGCCCGCGGTAGTAGGCCTCGCGCTGCCATTCGGGGCTGGTGGAGTAGTCACCGCTGGGCATGTCCTGCCACACGATGATACCCACATGGTCGCAGTGGGCATACCACAACTCGGGTTCCACCTTGACGTGCTTGCGAATCAGGTTGTAGCCCCATTGCTTGGTTTGGTCGATGTCGTAGCGTAGAGCCTCGGGCGACGGAGCGGTGTAGAGGCCATCGGGCCACCAACCCTGGTCGAGGAGGCCGAACTGGAAGATGTCGTTGCCATTGAGCGTGAAACGCATGTGTCCCTCAGCATCACGGCGCGTGCCAAACTCACGCATGGCCATGTAGCTGGCCACCTTGTCGACCACCTTGCCGGCTTGATCCCGCAAAGTGATACGCAGGTCGTAGAGGTTGGGCTCATCGGGCGACCACAGTCGCACAGGAGCCGGCAGCTTCACGTTGACCGTGGTTGTTTTCCCGGCGACGGTCACACGCTGGACGGCCACGGGCTTGTCCTGGCTGAGAGCCTCGACCTCGATGGTCATGCCCAGCGCACCGCCACCGACAGCCACATGAGCCGTGGAGGCGGCAAGGTCGGTGGTGGTGGTCACCGCCGTGACCCCATGGTCGGGCACCGTTTCAAGCCAAACAGTCTGCCAGATGCCGCTCACAGGAGTGTACCAGATTCCGCGTGTCTTGCTGCGCTGCTTGCCGCAGGGCTGGAAGCCCGTGTCGGTGCCATCGAGCACGCGCACCACGAGTTCGTTGCTGCCCTTGGTGTTCAGTGCCTCGGTGATGTCGAACGAGAAAGCGGTGTATCCGCCCTGGTGGTTGCCCACTTCGTGTCCATTGACCCACACGCGGGCATCCCAGTCCACAGCGCCAAAGTTGAGGCGAACCCGCTTGCCGGCCTCGTGCTTGGGGGTCTTGAAAGTGAGGTGATACCACAGTGCCTGGTCGGCCGAGAGGCTGTCGCCCACGCCCGAGAGCGACGATTCGAGTGCAAACGGCACGAGAATGCGGCCTTTCCAAGTCGAGGGAGGCGAGGCGTTCTTGGCCGTGATGGCGTAGTCCCACAACCCATTGAGGTTGGTCCACTGGTCGCGCACAAGCAGCGGGCGCGGATACTCGTTCCACACTTTCGAGGGGTTGACCTTGGCGGCCCACTCGGTGGCGATTCGCCCGCCCACCGGGGCGTAGTTCTGCGCACTGGCACCGGCACACACCAAGGCCAGGCCGCAGCAGGACAGAAGAATGCGTTGAGAAATGTTCATGAGTTATTAATGATGATGAATATCGACTGCAAAGTTACGGATAAAAAACGAAAGGCGCAAATCTATTTCGGATTGACTACCCGGTCGCCAATGAGCTTGGCCAACTCGCTGCGGACTCGGAAAAGCTCCTGGAGGCGCCGCAGCAACTCGGCACTTTCGTCACTGGGCTTCCCGGCCATCTGTTTTTGCAGTTCCTTGATTTGCTCGGCCACCAGCGTGTTCTTCCAGTTGTGAATCGCCTTGGGGACAAGCGAGAGCAAACGGTCGAACTCGGTAGCCACGTAAGCATTTTGGGTGTAGATTTTACTCAGCTGGTGCTTATCGCTCACGAGGTCGCAAGTCACCTCGCGCACGTCGTCGTCGTGGTGCGAGCAGAGGCGCTTTTCGAGATAGTTCTGGCGAAATTCATCGATTCGCCGCTGCGACTGCTCGATGACCGAGGCACGGATTTCCTCCTCTTTTTTCTGCAACTCTTCGCTGGTCAGGCCCGTAGGGTTGAGCCGGTTCAGTCGGTCACGAAACTCCCGGTCGCTCCACGCCTGCATCTCCTGCTGACAGGCCGCCAAATCGTCGTAGAAAACAGGAACCATGGCCAGCGAGAGCGTGAAGATTTTTTTATAAATCGGCACTGTGAAATGAATCTGGTCGATTTCAAGCTCGCTGTGAATGTATTCCAGCACTGTGGTTGGGGCTTGCTGCTGGTCCTCGTAGTCGGTGTCGCACAGGTAGCACATTCCAAACTTAGTCACGTAGCGAATCACGTCGCGCTCTTGCTGTGCGGCACTGCGCAGTGGCGTGGCGGGCGTGCGCCGTAAGACCGGCTGCGCGGTTGCTGTTGTGCCCTCGCCGCCGTGTGCGGGCTGTGGTGGCTGGCTGGCCTCGCCGCTTGCGGGCTGCTGTGGCGCGGTGCCGGCATCGCCATTCGGGGGTGCCGGCGACTGCGGCAAGCTGTCGTTGAGACGTTGCTGTCGCTCACGCTCGCGCTCGCGGCGCTTGTGCTCCTCGTCCTTGTTTTTGCGAATGTGCTTCTGTATTTCGCGCAGCAGCACGCTCTCCTGAATACCGAACATCGCCGCACACTCCTGCGCATAAACCGACCGTGTGATTTCCATGGGAATAACGGCAATCGACTTAACCACGTCGTCGATGGCCTGTGCGCGGCGAATGGGGTCGGAGCCGCAGTCACGCAGCAGGATGCCGGTCTTGAAGCGGATAAAATCCTGCTCGTGCTCGGCGATGTACTGCTCCACCTCGCTCGAGGAGTGGCCTTGTGCATAACTGTCGGGGTCCTCGCCATCGGGCAGGAGTAGCACCTTGATGTTCAGCCCCTCGCGCAGGAGCATATCGATGCCGCGCAGTGCGGCGTGAATGCCGGCAGCATCGCCGTCGAAGAGCTCGGTCACGTTCTGCGTGAAGCGGTGCAGCAGGTGGATGTGCCCCTCGGTGAGCGCGGTTCCCGACGAGGCAATCACGTTCTCGAAGCCCGCCTGGTGCATCGAAATCACATCGGCATATCCCTCGACGATAAAGCACTTGTCGTGCTTGGCAATGGCGCGCTTGGCCTGGTAGAGGCCATACATCGTGCTCATGCTCTTGTTGTAGACGAGCGAATCGGGCGAGTTGAAGTATTTAGCCTTGTCGTCTTTCTTGAGCGTGCGTCCGCCAAAGGCAATCACCTTGCCGGCCACGTTGAAGATGGGAAACATCACTCGGCCGCGGTAGAAGTCAAACGCTCCGCCGCGTGTGTCGTCCTTGCACAAGCCCAGCTTGAGCAAGAGGTCGCGGCTGTATCCCTGCGTGATGGCGGCCTGGTAGAGAGCGTTTCGGATGTCGGGCGAGTAACCGAGCCTGAAGCGTCGGATGGTGGCATCGGTAAAGCCCCGGTGCCGGAAATAGGTGAGGCCCACCTCCTGGCCCTCGGTGGTGTTCCACAGCTGATTCTCGAAAAACTGCGCGGCCCACTCGTTGAGCACAAGCATCGACTCGCGCTCGGTTTGGGCAGTGCGCTCCTCGTCGGTGAGCTCTCGCTCCTTGACTTCGATGTGGTATTTCGCCGCCAGGTATTTGAGTGCCTCGACGTAGGTCATCTGCTCGTGCTTCATGATAAAGTTCACGGCACTGCCGCCCTCGCCACAACTGAAACACTTGCAAATGCCCTTGGCTCGCGACACATAGAACGACGGCGTGCGGTCGTTGTGGAACGGGCACAGCCCCACCCAGTTGGTGCCGCGCTTGCGCAGGCTCACAAAGTCGCTCACCACATCGACAATGTCGGCGGTGTCGAGAATTTGATTCACGGTAACTTGATCGATCATAACAGTACTACTAATAATAAAAATGTGTGTTGTTTCATCTCCCCAATCCATGGGGAACTCACGTGAAGCGGCCAAATGCGCATATCACGGAATGCAAAATTACAAATAAATCTTGAATAAATGGCCATGAACAATGCGCAAATGATTGAGAAACTTTTTTCGTGTGTCAGAAAAAATGCGTACATTTGCAGCGATATTGCTCTGCGCGGCAGAGTCCATCACTCCTACCCTAACATTACTAAATCAAGCGATAGATTGCATTATGAAACCGACACTGTTTGTACTTGCTGCGGGCATGGGCAGCCGCTATGGCGGCCTGAAGCAGCTCGATGGCCTGGGGCCGCACGGCGAGACCATCATGGACTATTCCATCTACGATGCCATCAAGGCCGGATTCGGCAAGGTGGTCTTTGTGATTCGCAAAGACTTTGAGGCCGATTTCCGCGAAAAAATCCTCTCGAAATATGAGGGTCACATCCCCGTCGAGGTGGTGTTCCAGGCGGTGACCGACCTGCCCGAGGGGTTCACCTGCCCATCGGAGCACGTCAAGCCATGGGGCACCAACCATGCGCTGCTCATGGGTCGAGACGTGATTCACGAGCCGTTTGCCATCATCAACAGCGACGACTATTACGGCACCGACAGTTTCCGCGTGATGTCGGCCGAGCTGTCGTCGCTTCCCGAGGGTAGCACTGGCCACTACAGCATGGTGGGCTTCCAGGTGGGTAACACCATGAGTGAGAGCGGCACCGTGTCGCGCGGTGTATGCGAGACGCGCGCGGGCTTGCTCACCGGCGTGGTCGAGCGCACCGCCATCGGCTACGACGAGGAGCACCGCATCTCGTTCACCGACGAACACGGCACAAAACAAGTGCTTGACTACGACACCCCCGTGTCGATGAACTTCTGGGGATTCACGCCCGACTATTTTGAGCACAGCGAGCGGTTCTTTGTCGAGTTCCTGCGCGAGAACATCAACAAGCCCAAGGCCGAGTTCTTCATTCCCACGCTGGTGAACGAGCTTTTGCATGCCGGTACGGCACAGGTGCGCGTGCTTGCCACAACATCGAAGTGGTTCGGGGTCACTTACAGCGACGACCGCCCCGGCGTGGTGGCCAAGTTTGCCGAGCTCCACGCCACCGGGGTCTATCCCGACACGCTGTTCTAATCGGGATTCCGACGAATGCCCCCAACAATAGACACGCGCTATCGCCGATTTATCGTTGCCATAGCGCGTGCCTATCAATTTTAATTCGTTTCGTTATCGGTATCGATTGGTTGTTTCTCGACGCCGGAATAGGTGCCGTATTGCTCCTCGTCGCGTTGCCATCGCTGGCGCAGTTTGTCGCGGCGGCGAAGCACCAAGTAAAGCAGGCCGATAATGACCAGCGAGCCGCCAATCACACCGAAATAGTAGAGGTATTCGCCGCTGTAAAGGCGGCCACGAGCCCACCAGGCCAGAACAGCCAGATAGACCAACAGGGCGAGCGGCAGCAGCGTGGTGCGGGTGAAATTAGTGCGTTTCATTCGTGATTTCGTGGCGAAAGGGTGATTGTTCGGGGTCAAACGATCCATTGGTGAGGCGGTTATAGATGTTGATGCAAGCCCAGGCGTCGGTAGCGGCATAGCGCTGCTGGCCATGGGTGAGGGTGTCGGCCTCCCAGTTGGTGAGCCGCTGACTCTTGCTGATTTTTTGCCCGAAAAGAATGGCATAAATTTTCTGCAAGCTCATTTCGCCAATGTGATTCAGCGCCACCATGTCCTGGATTTCGTCGAACCCATCGGGGAACACCTCGTAGTGCCGGCGCAGCACACTCCAGTCGTCGTGCAGCGAGAGGCCCACCTTGTGGCAAGTGGCATCCTCGATATAGCTGCGGAGCGATTGGGGAAGGCCGATACGGTTAATGCGGAACAAAAAGCAAATGTCGGGAGCCGAGATTTGCATGAGTGCCGTTGGGTGCAGCACACCGCGCTTGAACGCCGGGCGTGTTTCGGTGTCAAAGCCCACCAGCGGGTAGGTGCGCAGTGCATTGACTGCGGCACGCACCTGCGACACAGCATCAATCACCACAATACGCCCCTCGAAAGCCACCATGGGCATTGCGTTGATTTGCTCTTTATCGATTGTTATGGTGTACATCGCATTTGCTTTCACACTGCAAAATTACTGAAAAAATAGGGGCGGTGCAAGAAAAAATGCAAATTTTGCCATCATTGCTGGCGGAGCGCGAAAAACGCCAAAAAATCCCCCTCACCGCTGTCGCAGCGGTTGAGGGAGATGCAAGCAGAAAAGAGGTAAATAAATAAAAACACCCTGTGCGCTCGTTGCGGCTCGCGCCACACGGCACACAGGATTTTTCTCATTCTTGGGTTTGCTCGTAGTAGAGCGTCCTTGGCGGCTGGTCGCAGACCTCGGCGGGACCGAAGTACTGGATGGGGCCGGGATAGATGTAACAGGTGTCGTGAGCCCACTTGTCGCGCATGGCGGCAAATGCCTTGAAAGGCCGTGCCTCGAGGTCGACGAGTGCTTTCTTGATCACGGGCTTCTTCTCGGCGTTGCGAACCTCCATGTTCATCATCATGGTGATGGGGAACCCTCCGGCAACCCACTCGGTAGATGGCTTGGTGAGGCCTCGCACGCTCGACATGTAACCGGTGGCGCCACAGCCCACGAGATGCGCGGCGTTGTAGCCCAGGGCGTAGCAATAGTCGGCATCGAAATTCGATGGTGCCGCGCAGCGTCCCTCGTAGCCGAAGAAGTGCGTTTGCGCGGCGAACTTGCCGTTGTACTTGCCATCCATCTTCATCTCGATCAGGCGCTTGCGCACCATCTCGGCAAGCATCTTCTCGGTTTCGACGAGCGAGAGCTGCACGTTGCCGTGCGAATCGCGGTCGAGGGTGAGCTGGCGCGAGACGCTCAACGGCAGGCGCATGAACACCAGCGCACTGTCGTTGCTCAGGTGCGAGATCACATACTCGCGGCGCTCGTCGGCATAGAGCTGACCGAAAGTGGTGTGGTTGGCAAGCATCAAGTTCATCTCGTTGATGAGCTTGCGGAAAGCGGGAATGAACTCAATCAGGCCTTCGGGCACGAGCACGGTGCCGTAGTTCATGCCCCGTGCCGCACGGTCGGCCACCACCTGGGCGATGTCATTGACCAGGTCGTTGAGCGTCATGTTCTTGGCCTCGACTTCCTCGCTGATGATGCACACGTTGGGCTGGGTTTGGAGCCCACACTCGAGGGTGATGTGCGAAGCCGAGCGGCCCATAAGCTTGATAAAGTGCCAGTATTTCTTGGCGCTGTTGCAGTCGCGCTCGATGTTTCCGATAACCTCGGCATAGACCTTGGTGGCGGTGTCGAAGCCGAAAGAGGTTTCGATGAACTCGTTCTTGAGGTCGCCGTCGATGGTCTTAGGGCAACCAATGACCTGCACGGGCACGTTGTTGGCCTTGTAATACTCGGCAAGGATAGCGGCGTTGGTGTTGCTGTCGTCACCGCCAATGATCACGAGCGCGCTAATGTTGAGTTGCTCAAGAATGATGCGACCTTTCTCGAACTGCTCCACCTTGTCGAGCTTGGTGCGGCCCGAGCCGATAATATCAAAGCCGCCAGTGTTGCGGTATTCATCGATGATGTCGGCGGTGAGTTCCTTGTATTCGTGGTTGACGAGTCCGTCGGGACCCATGAGGAAACCATAGAGTTTATTAGCCGGATTCATAGCCTTGAGGCCATCAAAAAGTCCGCTAATCACGTTGTGTCCGCCAGGTGCTTGTCCGCCGGAAAGAATCACGCCCACATTGGTGACGGGGCTGGGTGCTGCCGGAGCATCGGTCTTTTCGAAAGTGATTTGCGGTTGGCCATAGGTGCAAGGGAAAATCCGCTTGATGTCGTCCTGGTCGGCCACCGATTCTGTAGGAGTGCCCATGACCGCTCTCACGGGACCACGGAGCACCTCGGGAAGTTTGGGTTGATAGTCAGCCCGCAGCTGCTGAAGTACGCTTTTATTTGCCATCACAATTAACCTTTATTAACCTTTAGTTTATTTCAGATTGCAAATTTCGCAAAATTCTTGCACACGCACAAAAGAAAAGCGGGTTATTCGTTGAAATATTTTCTCAATCGGTTGCAGTCGCCAGCAATTACGGTAATCATGCGCTCCTCGCGCAAGTATTGTCGCGCCATTTCGAGCAGATCGGCCGCTGTGACGGCGAGAATGTCGCGCACCTGGTCGTTGAAATACTCGGGATACATGCCAAAGGTGATAATCGACGACACGTAGCTTCCCACGCTGAATGGCGTGTCGAGCGTCTTGACCAAATCGCCGAGCATGTACTGGCGCACGAGCTGCAATTCCACGTCGGCGACAGGCTCCTCGCGCAAGCGGCGCATCTCGCGACAAATCTCAGCAAGCACGTCATGAGTGTGCTCCACATCACACTCGGTGTTGATGCCAATGAAGCCATCATGCTCGCGCCCGGCAAGGAATGCATTGATGCCGTAGGTGTAACCTTTCTGCTCGCGCACATTGCTCATCAGCCGGCTGCCAAAGTAGCCCCCAAACACCGTGGCCAGGATGCGAATTTTGAAATAGTCGGGGTGGCCTCGCTTCACGGCGGGAATAGCGATGGCGATGGCCGACTGCACGGCATCGTCAAGATGCACCAGAAGCTGTTGCGGCCCGGCAGGTTGGCTGAAAGTGCTCCAGTCAAACGCGGGTGTTGCTTTGCCGGGCATTAGCAAGCGGCCCAGTGTGTCGTCGGTGCGACGGCGAATGTCGTCGGTGATTTGCCCGGCAAGCACCACGGCCATATTGGCGGTGCAATAATGGTTCTGGTGAAAGTCGGCCAGTTGGTCGACCTTGAAGTCCAGAATGCTCTCGGGTGTGGGGCTGGCGGCCAATGGGTGGCTGGCGCCATAATACAGCTCTCGCAACTTGACAGAAGCCAAGTATTTGACTTGACGAAGCGCGGCGGCACACGAGGCTGCATGTCGGCGTTGCAACTGTGCCAGGTCGTACACACGAAAGGCGGGCTGCGTGAGGCAGTCGCACAGCACATCGAGCGAGGCCTGATAGTTGTCGTTGAGCGAGCTGAAGGCAATCTCGACCCACTCGTCGTAGGCCTGCGCCGACTTCCAGGCCCCATAATAGTCGAGTTTCTCGGCAATCTGCTGCGAGGATTGGGTTTGCGTGCCCTCGAGTGCCGTGAGTGCCGTGAAGGCGGCCAGCATGGGTTTCTGCTCATGGAGCACGCCGCCACGCACGAAAACCGACAGACGGTTCACCCCATCTTGACCGGCGTTGACAACACGGATGGAGATGCCGTTGCTCAAATGTTCGACCGGCGGCACATCAAGCCTCACATCGGTGAACGGGTGCACAGGCGGTTGGTTGTGGTTGTTATGCATTTGCATTGTGGATTAAGAATTGTTCGGCACGTTGCAAGTCGGTCGGGGTGTCGATGCCGATGGTCTGCTCAGTGCTGGTGGCAGCCTGAATGGTATAGCCGTTCTCGAGCCATCGCAGCTGCTCGAGCGATTCGGCCAGCTCCAGCGGCGACTGCGGCAGTCGAGTGATGGCTGCCAGCACCGAGGCACGGTAGGCATAGAGGCCGATGTGGGTGTAATACTGCGTGAGCGTGGGCCATTGCTCGCGCTGACAGCCGCGCACATAGGGAATCACCGAGTGCGAGAAATAGCGCGCCCGCATGTGGGCATCGAGTACCACCTTAGGCGTGTTGGGGTTCTCCAGCTCGGCGTAAGGCCGTGTTGGCTCAAACGGCCTCACCAGCGTTGCGATATCGGTTGCCTGGTTGTCGAAACAAGCCATCAGTGACTGCAACTGCCTTGGGTGTATAAACGGCTCGTCGCCCTGGATGTTGACAACCACATCGGCCGGATTGCCGAGCGTGGCGAAAGCCTCGTGGCAGCGGTCGGTGCCGCTGCGGTGGCTCGTCGATGTCATCACGGCCTGGCCGCCGAAGGCCTCCACAGCATCGAGAATGCGGCTGTCGTCGGTGGCCACCACCACGCGGTCGAGCACAAGGCTCACCTGCTCCCACACGCGCTGAATCACGGTCTTGTCCCCAAGCATCGCCAGCGGTTTCCCCGGGAACCGCGTGGAGCCATACCGCGCAGGGATAATGCCAATAAACGAAAGTGTCATTGATAATGAGGAATTAGGAATTAGAAATGAGCGGCAAGGAGCCTCAAAGCCTCCCCCTTGAAGAGGGCACTTGATTCTTAGTTCTTGGGTAGCGAGATGCGATAAATGGCGCCCTCGATGAGCGAGCAGTAGACATCGCCAGTGGCGGCGTCTACCTCGAAGCCGTTGACCTCGCTGGTTCCCATGCGGCAGGTGAAAAGGCGCTCATGGGTTGCGGCATTGAACACGGCCAGCATTCCCCGCCGCGAGCCCATCAGCACAAAACCCTGGTGCTCGAGCACAATGCAGGGCGCGTGCTCGTAGCCGAACCCCGCATCGGCCATCCACAGCAACTGGTAATGGTCGCCCTCGGTGCTCATGGCCACCAGCTCGCCGTCCATGGTCTTGGCGTAGGCCACCCGGCCATCGACACTGCGGCCAAGGCTCTCGCGCACCTTGTATTGGTTTTTCTCGCGCCAGATTAGCTGGCCGGTCGAGCGGTCGAGTGCCGTGGCCACCCTGTCGGGAGCCACAATAATCACTTTGCCGGGTGTGACCACGGGCACCACGTTGCCTGGGCTGAACAGGTTGCCCGGCTTGCCGTTGTCCCACTGCCAGCGCAGTGCGCCAGTGCGTCGGTCGAGCACGCGCAGGCGGGTGTCCCAGGCACCGAACACCACATCACCGCCATCGACCACGGGAGCCGCCTGACAATAGTTGTTGATACTGTCGTAGTGCCACAGCAGGCGGCGACGTTTCACATCCCAGGCCTGGAACGTCTTGTAGCCACCCTGATAAAGCACGCCATTGGCCACTACCCCATCGGCCACATAGGGGCCTGCGGCCTCGTATTCATAACGCACTTTGCCCGTGCGCTTGTCTATCCACAAAAGGCGCTTGTCGGCGGTGGGGACAACAAGCACATCATTGGCCACTGCGGGGCGCGAGAAAAGCATGGCTCCGGTCTTGTGCTGCCAGCGCACCCGGCCAGTGGCCTTGTCGAGGGCTTTCACCCAACCCAGCGAGTTGCCGAAGTAGATGTCGTGTTCGTCCACGCCGAGGCGCGTGAAGATCGAGGCGTCGTCGGCATATACCCGCTCGACACGGAACCCAGCCGGCACTGTCCCGACCTTGGCCTGCGGCGGCAGGTCGTAATAGTCGAGGTTGATTTTGTAGGCGTACTTGAGTTCGGGCTCGCTGCCTAATACCTTATTATAAACGTGAATCCACATACGGTCGAGGTCTACATCCAAGAGCGTGTAGCCCGGATGGTTGTCGCGCATGTCGAGTGCACGCACCATCACGCCACTGATTCCGCACGTTTCGTATTGCTTCCAAGAGTGGTAGTGGCCGCTTTGGTGGGTAATCACCGGGTATTTCTTCAGCACGTCCACATAGTCGCGGTAGTTGTCCAGGTCGTCGAGCAGCGGGTAATGGTTGACGCTGAGCACCCGCTTGCCTGGTGTGACGCGCTCGGCCAGTGTGCGGTCGAGCCACAGGAGGTCTTCCTGCTTGATGTGTCCGTCGCCCATTTTCATAAACGGCCCGCAGTTCATGCCCACAACCACCAGGTTGCCCAGCTCAAACACAAACCGGTCGCTGCCCCAAAGGTCGTTGAACGTTTTGCAGGCGCTCTGGCTCCAGTTGTTCTCGTGGTTGCCCGGGATTACATACAGCGGCTTGTTGATGCCGTCGAGGATAGCCTTTACGTTGAGCAACTGGACATCGCTGCCCTCGTTTGTGAGGTCGCCGGTCATGAGCACCGCGTCGGCATCGCCGGCGTTGATTTCCTGCACCGCCAGCCGCAGCGCGGCCTCGTTGTCGTTGCCCGGCGAGACGTGGATGTCGCTCAAGATGGCCAGCCGTTGCGCCGCCGCCAGCAGCGGCAAGGCCAGCATTATCAGTGCCAAAATGGCGCGGGTGATGGTTGTTTTCATCTTTGAATCTCTTTCTTGTTCTTGGTGGCTATTGAAGCTGGTGACCCAGCTCATGGGTTTATCATCTTCCAGGCCATGCGCGGCAAGTTGAGTGCCACATTGGCCGGCGTCGCTCGGCGGCACTTTTGGCGTGTCGTTGCCAGCCTGCGGCGCGAAGTCTTTCATTCTGCGCTGCAAATTTAGACAAAAAAAACAACAGCGGCAACAATGTAGCTCATGTATTTTGCAAAGTGCGGCGATTCAAAGCCTGATTTATCCGGCCCATTCTTTTCATTTTTGCCTTTTATCAAACCCACTGTATGCAAATGCCAAGATGTTGAACGTGGCCACCGAGCGCGATTGGCCAAAAAATTTGCGTATTCGCAAGGATTGCACTACCTTTGCAGCGAAATTACCTAATCACACAACAGCATTAGCGCCAAATGGAAAAGAAAAAACATCGTTATACCGAGCATGAGCTGCACTTCTTGCAGCTGTTGTCGCGCAGTTTCCCCAACGTGGCCACCGCCACCACCGAGATTATCAACCTGGAGGCTATCCTGAACCTGCCCAAGGGCACCGAGCACTTCCTGGCCGACCTTCACGGCGAGTACGAGGCATTCCAGCACGTGCTGCGCAACGCTTCGGGCACCATCAAGCGAAAGGTCACCGAGATTTTCAACGAGACACTCAGCATACGCGAAATCAAGGACTTGTGCACGCTCATCTACTATCCCAAGGAGAAGCTGGAGCTGATGAAGGAGAAATACACCGACGAGGAAGAACTCAACGACCGCTACTTCATCACCATCAACCGCCTGGTGCGCGTGTGCCGCAACGTGTCGTCGAAATACACTCGGTCAAAGGTTCACAAGGCACTGCCGGCCGACTTTTCGTACATCATCCAGGAGCTGCTCCACGAGCGGTCGAGCGACCCCAACAAGCAAGCCTACGTCGACGGCATTGTCCACTCCATTATCGAGACCAGCCGTGCCGATGCTTTCATCATCGCCATCTGCAACCTGATCCAGCAGCTCACCATCGATGTGCTGCACATTCTGGGCGATGTGTTCGACCGCGGCCCCAGCCCCGACAAAATCATGGATATCCTGTGCAACTACCACAACTTTGACATCCAGTGGGGCAATCACGACATCCTGTGGATGGGAGCAGCCGCCGGCAACGACTGCTGCATTGCCAACGTGCTTCGCGTGGCGTTGCGCTACGGCAACCAACACGTGATTGAGAACAGCTACGGCATCAACCTGCTGCCGCTGGCCACCTTTGCCATGGCCACCTATCATGGCGACTGCTCGGCCTTCCGTCCCAAGGTGATTGAGGGGCGCACCGACGACTTGCAGGACAACCAGCTGCTCGCCCAAATGCACAAGGCCATCACCATCATCCAATTCAAGCTCGAGGCGGCAACCATCGCCCGCCGGCCCGACTTTGAGATGGACGACCGCCGCCAGCTGCACCAGATTGACTACGAGAACAAGTGCATCACGCTCGAGAATGGGAACACCTACGACCTGCTCGATGTGGACCTGCCCACGGTGAACCCCTCCGACCCGTACACGCTCACACCGGGCGAGGCCGCCGTGGTCGAGCACCTGCACGAGGCGTTCACCAGCAGCGAGAAGCTGCGCCGCCACATCCTGTGCATGTTCCGCAACGGCTGCATCTACACCGTGACCAACGGCAACCTGCTCTATCACGCGTCGATTCCGCTCAACGAGGACGGCTCGCTGAAAGACGTGTGCATCCAGGGCAAGGCCTACCACGGCAAGGCACTGCTGAAAAAGGCCGGCGAACTGATTCGCGAGGCTTACTTTGGAGCCGAGACACCCGAGCAGCACCAATTTGCCATCGACTACATCTGGTATCTGTGGTGCGGCAAGGACTCGCCAGCTTTCGACAAGGACAAGATGACCACCTTTGAGCGTTACTTCATCGCCGACAAGGAGGCCTGGAAGGAGAAGAAAGGCTACTACTACGCCATGCGCGACAACCCCGATGTGTGCGACCGCATCCTCGACGAGTTTGGCGTCACCGGCCAGTTCCGACACATCATCAACGGCCATGTGCCCGTGAAGACCATCAAGGGCGAAAACCCCGTCAAGGCCGGCGGCAAGCTCATGGTGATTGACGGCGGCTTCAGCAAGGCCTACCAGCCCACCACGGGCATTGCCGGCTACACGCTTGTGTACCACTCACGCGGTTTCCAGCTCGTGCAGCACGAGCCGTTCACCTCCATAGCCAAGGCCATCGAGGAAGGACAGGACATCGTATCGACCCACCAGCTCGTGGAGATGGCCGACCACCGCATACTCGTCAAGGACACCGACAAAGGCGAGGAGCTCCGCCGGCAAATCGACGACCTCAAGCTCCTGTTGCGCGCCTATCGCGACGGCGAAATCAAGGAAACCACCTCAAACCCCATCACCAACAAACGCTGAAACCGATTTCAAGACCGCCACAACCCAATCCCGAAGGTGAGGGTTTAGCGAAGTGACATGAAGCGAAGAACCCGAGAACCGAACACCGAGTACCCAAAACCAAAAGCCAAGAACCGCAATGCGGAATTGCGCATTGTGAATAGTGGATTATGCATTAAACTATGTTTGACGACTTTGAGAACGAAATGAGCGATGCGGCCTCCACGCGCATGGTGCCCATCTTTGCCGAAATACCCAACAAAACCGAAGATGACAAGCAGCTGCAAAGCGGCGACAAGATGGAAGTTGCCATCTTGCCGATGCGCAACCTGGTGCTTTTCCCCGCAATGACCACCTCGGTGGCCATCGGCCGCGAGAAGTCGATGCGCCTCGTGCAGGAGTGCATGCGCAAGCGCCGCACCATCGGCGTCATCTGCCAGTTCGACAGCCACGTGGAGAACCCCACACAGGCCGACCTCTACCAAGGGGGCACGCTGGCCGACATCATAAAAATCCTGGAACTGCCCGACGGCTCAACCAACGTAATCCTGCAAGGCCGCTCCAGCTTTGTGCTGAACGAAATCACCGCCACCGAACCTTACCTCAAGGGTAGCGTCACCCTGGTGGAAGACCTCCTGCCCGACAATAATGACAAGGAGTTCGC
Source organism: Muribaculaceae bacterium (assembly GCA_017443765.1). GTDB lineage: Bacteria > Bacteroidota > Bacteroidia > Bacteroidales > Muribaculaceae > Sodaliphilus. The sequence continues at coordinate 44,236 of JAFSYB010000128.1, forward strand.
CATTCTTATCGAAACCATCAAGGAAACCACCTCAAAGTTGCTCAAATATTTCGAGGAGGGCGGCCGCGACCTGGCGTTTGCGTTGAAGAACATCGAAAACCCGGTGTACATGATGCACTTTCTGGCCACCAACCTGCCCTTTGAGGCAAGCGAGAAGCAGACGATGCTCGAAGAGCGCGACGTGCGCAAGCGAGCCTATCTGCTCTACACCTACCTGCGCCGCGAGGCACAGCTGCTCGAGCTCAAGGCCGACATCCAGTCGCGCACCCGCGAGGACCTCTCGCAGCAGCAACGCGAGCACTTCCTGCAACAGCAAATCCGCACCATTCAGGAGGAACTCGGCACCAACGACGAGGACTTGAACGAGCTGGAGGCCCGCGCACTGAAAATCAAGTGGAGCGATGCCGTGGAGCAGCACTACCAAAAAGAGATGAAGAAGCTCGAACGGCTCAACCAGCAGTCGCCCGACTACTCGGTGCAATATAGCTACCTCGACACCATGCTCTCGCTGCCTTGGGAGAAATACAGCCGCGACAATTTCAACCTGAGCCGCGTGGAGGCCAAACTCAACAAGGACCACTACGGATTGGAGAAAGTGAAAGACCGCATCCTCGAGCACTTGTCGGTGCTCAAGCTGCGCGGCGACCTCAAGGCCCCCATCCTGTGCCTGTACGGTCCTCCGGGCGTGGGCAAGACCTCGCTGGGCCGCTCGGTGGCCGAGGCCCTGCACCGCAAGTATGCCCGCATCTCGCTCGGCGGGCTGCACGATGAGGCCGAAATCCGCGGGCACCGGCGAACCTATATCGGTGCCATGCCGGGACGCATCATCGAGGCTCTGAAGAAATGCGGCACAAGCAATCCCGTAATCGTACTCGATGAAATCGACAAAGTGGGCCAGGACTACAAGGGCGACCCGTCGTCGGCTCTGCTCGAGGTGCTCGACCCGGAACAGAACAACAAATTCCACGACAACTACCTGGATGTGGACTACGACTTGTCGAAGGTGCTGTTCATCGCCACAGCCAACAACCTGAGCACCATCAGCCAGCCACTGCTCGACCGCATGGAGGTTATCGAAATCAACGGCTATATCACCGAGGAAAAAATCGAGATTGCCAAGCGCCACCTGTTGCCCAAGCAACTCGCCGACAACGGCTTCAAGCCCCGCGAGGTGAAGATGAACGCCGAGGTGCTCACCGCCATCATCGAGCGCTACACCCGCGAGAGCGGCGTGCGCGAGCTGGAAAAGAAAATCGCCCAGGTGCTGCGCAAAATCGCACGCCTCAAGGCCAGCGAGCAGGAGTTCCCCACCACTGTCACTGTGGAAATGCTGCCCGACTACCTCGGCGCTAAGGACTTTGCCCGCGACACCTACGAGGGCAACGAGTTTGCCGGCGTGGTCACCGGCCTGGCCTGGACTGCCGTGGGAGGCGAAATCCTCTACGTGGAATCATCGCTGGCCAAGGGCAAGGGCGAGAAGCTCACCCTGACGGGCAACCTGGGCGACGTGATGAAGGAATCGGCGGTCATCGCCCTTCAATACCTGCGCTCGCACAGTGTCCTGCTGGGCATAGACGTGGAATTGTTCGACCGCTACAATGTGCACATCCACGTGCCCGAGGGGGCCATTCCCAAGGACGGCCCATCGGCCGGCATCACCATGGTCACCTCGCTCGCCTCGTCGTTCACCCAGCGCAAGGTGCGCGACCACCTGGCCATGACCGGCGAAATCACCCTGCGCGGCAAGGTGCTGCCCGTGGGAGGCATCAAGGAGAAAATCCTCGCCGCCAAGCGCGCCGGCATCACCGACATTATCCTGTGTCGCGCCAACGAGAAAGACATCGCCGAAATCAACGACATCTATCTGCGCGGCCTCACCTTCCACTACGTCGACACCATCAAGGACGTCCTCGACTACGCCCTGCTCGCCGACAAAGTGCGCGACGCCATCGAGCTGTGACCGAATCCAGACAACAAAAGGCACAAGAACAGAAAGCAGTGGAAAACCCACAGAATATGGATATTGCAATTTTCACATTGACATCGGCCCTGCACGACCCGCGTGCGACCGAAGCGTCGACCAATGAGTTCCTGAACAAGCTCGGCCTGAGCCGTGATTGCCTGATGGGCGACGACTACCGCACCTACGGCAGCCACGCGCTCGACCTGATTTATTTGCGCACGGGCGGCACCGAGGGTGGTTTTCTCGAGTTGCTGCCTCGTCTTGTGTCGCAATCGAGCAAGCCGTTTTACCTGCTCACCAGTGGCGAGAGCAACTCGCTGGCGGCATCGCTCGAGATACTGTCGTACCTGCGCAGTCAGGGCTTGCGCGGCGAGGTGCTTCACGGACAGCCGGAATTTGTGCGACGACGAATCGACCTGCTCACCACAGTGGGCAAGGCACTGCGCAAACTCAAGGGCATGAGGTTGGGCGTGATTGGGCGACCGAGCGACTGGCTCATTGCCAGCCAGGCAGACCGCGAGCTCGTGAGGCAACGGCTGGGCATCGAGCTGGTTGACATCGGCATAGACGAACTGCTGCAAGCGGTGCAAGCAACCACCCCACCCCCGGTGACCAACGAGCTGAAAAGCAAGGCACAGACGGCGCAGGTGGTCGAATCGCTCGGCATGGCCTTGCGCATCCACAAGGCACTGGAGCAAGTGGTGTCGCAGCATGGGTTGTGCGGGTTCACGCTGCGCTGCTTCGACCTGCTCACGGCAGTGCGCAACACGGGTTGCCTTGCCCTGGCCCTGCTCAACGCCCGCGGCACCGTGGCCGGTTGCGAGGGCGACGTGCCCGCAATGCTGTCGATGGCCATTGGCCAGGCACTGGTGGGTGAGCCAGGATTCCAAGCCAACCCCTCGCGCATCAACCCCGACACGGGACAGATTCTGCTCGCCCACTGCACCATCCCGCTCAGCATGGTCAAGCGCTACGAACTCGACACGCACTTTGAATCGGGGCTGGGCGTGGGCGTGCGCGGCTTCATGGCCGAGGGGCCAGTGACCATCTTCAAGGTAGCGGGCAACCTGAAACGCCACTTTGCCGAGGAGGGCATCCTCATCAGCAACCCCGCCTACCCCACCCTATGCCGCACTCAGCAAGTAATCCAGCTGCGCGACCAGCACCGAATGAGCTACTTCCTCACCGACCCCATTGGCAACCACCACATCGTGCTGCCCACACACTGCAAAGCCCAGCTCGACGAGATGCTTAACTGAACCGCACCTGCCACTTTTGCAGTCGCGCACGATTTTTGCAGGAAGGCATAATATATATCTATAGGTGGGAGCCAAAAGTTGCATCAACCGGATTGGGGTTACGCAGTCGCTTTCATCTCAATTTGGGCTTTACTTTTTGCTATTCACAGATTCCGCCAAAACAAAGACTCACTCACCGACATGAACATCAACGAAATCAACCACCAGCACCGCAAGGTGATGTCACTGATAGAGCAAACACGACTCGTCGAGGCGTTTGCCGCCCTTGAGCCCCTGCTGGCCGAGGCCGGGGTGTGGACACTGCGCGAGCAGGTGGAGCAGTTGCAGATGTCCTACAACTTCATGCTTCAATATCTGGCGCAAGGCATAACCGACCCGCAACGCCACGAGGTGCTGGCCCACATCACCCATCGGCTTGCCACCATAAGCGACCAATGCGCGATTGCCTTGCTGGAGCCGCAAAGCCCCAACGTGTTTTACGCACGCCGCCGCGAGCTGGGTGACACCCCGCTGGCCGACATCGTGCAACGATACCACGCCGAGCGGAACAAGCTGTCGCTGCTTGAATCGGTACCCGCCGGCGAACGCGACAATAAGTCCATCGCCACCATCATGCAGCAATGCGAATTGCAGGAAACAGCCATTTTCAACAAAATATGGAGCACGTTCCCCACAACCGACGACGAATCGGCAGTGATTCAGGAGTTGCTGTGCAACGCCGAGAGTGCCGACCACACCAAGTGCCTGGTGGTGTCGGCCCTGCTGCTGGGCCTGCTGTGCTACTACGATGAGCGCAAAGTGGCCCTCATGGCCGACACCTACCGCACAAGCACATCGGCTCAGGTGCAGCTCCGTGCCGTGGTGGGCTTGCTGCTCACGCTGAAACTGCACGCCTGGCGCGTGAAACTGTCGCCAACCCTCGCCAGCCGCTTGCAGGCGATGAGCGACCACCCGCAACTGGCAAGCGACCTGGGCATGGCGCAATTCCTGCTCACTCGCACCCGCAACACCGAAAACATCACCCGGCGCGTGCAACAAGACCTAATGCCCGACATCATGAAAATGCACCCCGGCATCCTCAGGAAAATGCGCGACCAGGGGAGCGACATGATAGACCTGGAAGCCAATCCCGAATGGCAGCAGATGCTTGAGGACAGCGGCATAGCCCGCAAGATGGAGGAGTTCAACGAGATGCAGCTCGATGGCAGCGATGTGTTCATCTCCACCTTCTCGAGACTGAAAAGTTTCCCGTTTTTCCAAACCCTCTCCAACTGGTTCCTGCCGTTCCACACGCGGCACTCGGCAGTTCACGGCGCGTTCAGCGGCGACGATGAGCCGCTGCGAATCCTGGTGGAGCGTGCGCCATTCCTGTGCAACAGCGACCGATACTCGTTCAGCCTCTCACTCGCCGCCGTGCCGCCAAGCCAGCGCCGGCTCATGCTCGGACAAATCAAGGAACACACCGACGAGCTGGGCGAGATGCCAAGGGCTGAACTGCCCGACGCTCAACGCGAGCGAGAGCGAATCACCAATATGTATGTGCAGGATTTGTACCGCTTTTTCAAGCTGTTCTCACGGCGGCGCGAGTTCCTGCCTGCTTTCGACGGCGACTTGGACTTCACCGGCGTGCCTTATCTTGGCGAATGGACTCGCTCAGCCAAAAGCATTGAATTGGTTGCAGAGTTCTACTTCAAAAATGGTTTCCACGATGATGCCATCAAATTCTACAACCTGCTGCTCAAGAGCAGTGAGCAGGCCGACCCGCACATTTTCCAAAAGCTTGGTTTTTGCTACCAAAGCAAGGGGAATGCCGACGAGGCCCTGCGACAATACCGCCGCTACGAATTGGCCAACGACAACGACTTGTGGACCCTGAAACACATTGCCGCCTGCCATCGCGAGCTCAAAGAATACGAGCAAGCACTGGCGTGCTATCAACGAGCCAACGAGCTACAGCCCGACAACGTGGCCAATATCCTCAACATGGGTCACTGCCTGCTCGAGCAAGGCAAAACGGAGGAGGCGATGCAGCTCTACTTCAAGGCCGACCTGGCCGAGGAGGGAAGCTCGCGACATCGCGCATGGCGTCCTGTGGCGTGGTGTTCGTTCCTGCTTGGCAACGACGAGCGCAGCCTGAAATACTACGACCAAATCATCGCACAAGGAACTGCCACCGCACAAGACCATCTCAACCGCGGCCACGTGCTGCTGGCTGACGGGCGCATCACCGAGGCAGTGAGCTGCTATCGCCAGGCCCTGACGCTTGAAAACGGGGACACCGAGCGGCTGCGACGTGCCATTCTCGCCGACCAGGAAGCATTGCTCGCACGCGGCATAAGCACCAACGACCTGCCATTAATCATCGAAGCCGTGACTGCCTGCAGCCAAGCCACCTGACTGGAACGAAAACACCGCTTGAGCGATGAACACCTGCCAAAATCACCACCAAGAAAGAATTTTTTTCGGCAAACACTTGCAAGATTCCCATCTTTGCAGTAATTTTGCAGGTGCAAAGGGAAACTCCCAATGCTATTTGTAGTTCCAACACATTGTGCCACATTAAAGACGATCGGGATACTCTTCATTTTTTATTTGAAATACCGAGAAAAGCTTCCTCTCCGATGGCGGGCCTCAACCGCAAGGTGTTTCGCAAGAAACCAGAGGATTACAAAGGTTTGGAAGCCCTCAAATCCTGTTTTTTCGGAGTTTCATCACATCCCTTTGATGTGGCATCCCACCACAGGAGCCGCTCAGCATGCGTTGACGGCTCCTGACGTTTCTTTCTGTATCGCCGTCCTTAAACGAATATTTTATGTCATACCTGTTATTATTGTTGTGTTTGGCGGCTCTAAGCACTGCTTTATGGCGTGCAAAGACCGACAAAAACCGGCACTCGTTGTGGGTGTTGATTGCCACTGTTGCCTACAGTCTCGTGTTTACAATGGGTTTTCTCCGTTACAAAGGAGTGTTGCCCCCAGTAACAGACCCAAGGTTTAGCCAAAGCAGCTCATACTTGAGCAGCCAGTCGATCACGGCAGTGGGGGTGGCGCTTGCCGCGCTGCATGCTTTTGTGGCGTGGGCGATATGGAAAAGAATCCCCTTGCGGCGTTTTGCCGCCATTGTTGTGGGCGTTTATCTGCTTGTGGGCCTCTCCTTGCCAATCATCAAACAGATTGTGCCTGTGTACACCCTAAATGTCTATTCGGGCTTGATGGCACCCATATACACACTATTCGGCCTGTGTTGTGCAACCATGGCGGTGATCGGATGGGCATTGGGACTCACCTACAGCGAGTTCTGCGTGCTGGGGAACAACTGGCTGCAAATGGGCATCGTGACTGCATCGGCGTTGTGGGTGCTGTGGCGTGCATGGGCAGCACTGCGCGAACATTCCTGCCCAATCAACGTGGCCAACACCGCAGCCGGCATCGTGCTTGGCGTGTGTTACTGCGGACTGTTCGCCTCCATGGCGCACCACTACCCCATGTCGCTCGATGCGGCCTTCACGGCTTGCGTGGCCGATTTGCAAGCTTTAGCCACGGCATGGCACACCAACTACTATGTAATAAACATTGTGATTTACATCATCGCATTTCTTGCCGCGCTATGTGCGAATGTGTTCACGGCGAAGTTGCTCCGCCACCCCAAAACCAGGGAATGGGCATTGGCGCTGATGTTGTTGCATTTGGCATGCTTTGTCACCGTGTGGCTCTGCTGGCGTTCTGTGTGAAAACGCTCCCACACCATAGCTTTTGACGCCGAAATTGGCAACAATACACATTAATAAATTACTGAGGCGTTACCGACAAGGCAAGTAATCGTTAAGCTTCTTGAAAAGGCGGTGTTTTTCGGCCTAAAAAGTGCGAGTTGTCAATAATTAGTTGTAATTTTGCAGATTCAATGATTCGCTGCGTTTTCAGCGGATTGTTGAATTATGTGACGACATCAAGTTACTATATAATCATAAAGAATCATGGCAGAAAACAGAAAGAAACTGTTCGAGCAATTTGCGCCGGTCACTCCCGAGGAGTGGCGCGCCAAGGCCGAGGTGGACCTGAAAGGAGCCGACTTCGACAAGAAAATGGTGTGGCGTAGCAACGAGGGCTTCAACGTGCAGCCGCTGTACCGTGGCGTGGACATCAAGGACTTGAAGGCCACGGAATCGCTGCCGGGCGAGTATCCATACGTGCGCGGCACACGCACCGACAACGACTGGCAACGCCGCCAGGACATCGTGGTCGATGACATTGCGCAGGCCAACGCCAAGGCCCGCGAGCTGCTCACCAAGGGCATCACCTCGCTGGGACTGAAAGTGAATGCCGACCACGCGCCGCAGATGGGAAGCCTGCTCGCCGGCATCGACCTGAACACGGTGGAGGTGAACCTGAAGTGCTGCCCCAAGTGCGCACTGGCACTCACGCAGGCATTGGTGGCCCTGGTTCGGCAAGCCGGTGCCGAGGACACGTTCCACGGCTCGGTGGCATTCAACCCGTTCAAGCGCCAGCTCAAGCATGGCGTGAAATTCCCTGGCGACATGGTGGCGATGGCTGGCGAGCTGCTGCGCACCGCCGCCCCGGTGAAGCACCTGCGCGTGCTCAGCGTGGATTCGCTGATGCTGTGCAACGCCGGCGCCTATATCTACCAGGAGCTGGGTTACGCCCTGGCATGGGGCAACGAGTGGATGGCCTGCCTCACCGACGCCGGCTTCAAGGCCGACGAGGTGGCTCGCCGAATCAAGTTCAACATGGGCATTTCCACCGTCTATTTCATGGAGATTGCCAAGTTCCGCGCCGCGCGTCAGTTGTGGGCACAGATTGTGAAGCAGTACGGCCCCGAGTGCGACTGCGCCTGCAAGATGGTGGTGAACGCCGAAACCACCACGTTCAACCTCACGGTGTTTGACGCCTACGTGAACCTGCTGCGCACGCAAACCGAGGCCATGAGCGCCGCCCTGGCCGGTGTGGATTCGATTGTGGTCACGCCATTCGACGCTCCCTATAAGGCGAGCGACGACTTCAGCGAGCGCATCGCCCGCAACCAGCAGATTCTGCTGCGCGAGGAGAGCCACCTCGACAAAGTGGTGGACCCCGCCGGCGGCTCCTACTATGTGGAGATGCTCACCGCCTCGCTTGCTCAGGAGGGATGGAAACTCTTCCTCGACGTGGAAGATAAGGGCGGTTTTGCTGCCACACTCGAAGAGATAATTAATAATGTGAACGCCAGCGCCACGGCCCGTTTCGACAAGGTGGCCAAGCGCAAAGAGCAGCTGCTGGGCACCAACCAGTTCCCGAATTTCACCGAGAAGGCTGCCGACAAGGTGGCCGCGACGTGCGGCTGCAAATGCGGTTGCGCCCCCGAAGAAGACGGCGGTGTGGCCTTGAACAAGAAGCGGCTGGCCAGCCAGTTCGAGGAAATCCGCTTGGCTACCGAGGCTGCCGCCCACACGCCCAAGGCGTTCATGCTCACCATCGGCAACCTGGCCATGCGCCTGGCCCGCGCACAGTTCTCGTGCAACTTCTTTGCCTGCGCCGGCTATGACCTGGTGGACAACAACGGCTTCAAGACCGTGGCCGACGGCATCAACGCCGCCATGGAGCAGAAGGCCGACATCGTGGTGCTGTGCTCGAGCGACGACGAGTACGCCGCCCTCATCCCCGAAGCCGTGAAACTGCTCGACGGCCGTGCCGAGCTGGTGCTTGCCGGCCCCGAAACCGACGAGTTCAAGGCCCTGGGCATCACCCATTTCATCAATGTCCGCACCAACGTGCTGGGCACATTAAAAGCTTTCAACGCCAAACTGTTAAAGTAATCGACCGACATGAGACCAAACTTTAAGAACATAGATATTGCAAACGAGGCTTTTAATGTGGAACACAAGCCTCTCGTGATGGGAGAACCGTGGAAAAATGCCGAGCTTCTCGACATCAAGCCCATCTACACCAAGCAGGACCTCGAGGGTTTGGAGCACCTGGACTATGTGGCCGGCATCCCCCCCTTCCTGGGCGGCCCCTACAGCCTGATGTACCCGTTCCGTCCGTGGACGGTGCGCCAGTACGCCGGTTTCTCGACGGCAGCCGAGAGTAACGCCTTCTACCGCCGCAACCTGGCCTCGGGCCAGAAGGGTCTGTCGGTGGCCTTCGACCTTCCCACGCACCGCGGCTACAACGCCGACAACCAGCGCGTGGTGGGCGATGTGGGCAAGGCCGGTGTGAGCATCTGCTCGGTCGAGGACATGAAAGTGCTCTTCGACGGCATACCCCTGAACGAGATGTCGGTGTCGATGACCATGAACGGCGCTGTGCTGCCCATCATGGCTTTCTACATCGTGGCCGGTCTGGAGCAGGGTGCCAAGCTCGAGCAGATGGCAGGAACCATCCAGAACGACATCCTCAAGGAGTTTATGGTGCGCAACACCTACATCTACCCGCCCAAGTTCTCGATGGAGATTATCGCCAGCATCTTTGAGTACACCTCGAAGTATATGCCCAAGTTCAACTCCATCTCCATTTCGGGCTACCACATGCAGGAAGCCGGAGCCACGGCCGACATCGAGCTGGCCTACACGCTGGCCGATGGCATGGACTACATCCGCACGGGCGTGAACGCCGGTTTGAGCGTTGATGCCTTCGCGCCACGCTTGTCGTTCTTCTGGGGCATATCGATGAACTTCTTCACCGAGATTGCCAAGATGCGCGCCGGTCGCCTGCTCTGGGCCAAGATTGTGAAGAGCTTTGGCGCGGAGAACCCCAAGTCGATGTCGCTGCGCACCCACAGCCAGACGTCGGGTTGGTCGCTGACGGCGCAAGACCCGTTCAACAACGTGGGCCGCACCTGCATCGAGGCCATGGCAGCCGCTCAGGGCCACACCCAGTCGCTGCACACCAACGCCCTCGACGAGGCCATCGCACTGCCCACCGACTTCTCGGCCCGCATTGCCCGCAACACGCAGATTTACATCCAGCAGGAGACCTACATCACCAAGGCCATCGACCCCTGGGCCGGCTCCTACTATGTGGAGGCACTCACCGACGAGCTCGTGCACAAGGCCTGGTCGCACATCGAGGAGATTGAGAAACTGGGCGGCATGGCCAAGGCCATCGAGACCGGCGTGCCCAAGATGCGCATCGAGGAAGCCGCCGCACGCACACAGGCCCGCATCGACAGCGGCCGCCAGACCCTGGTGGGCGTGAACAAATACGCCCTGGAGAAAGAGCCGCCCATCGACATCCTGGAAATCGACAACACCGAGGTGCGCCGCGAGCAGGTGGAGGGGCTGGAGAAGCTCCGCGCCAGCCGCGACGAGGCAAAGGTGCAGGCTGACCTCGAGGCCATCACCCATTGCGTGGAAACCGGCGAAGGCAACCTGCTCGAACTGGCAGTGGAGGCCGCCAAGGACCGTGCCTCGCTCGGCGAAATCAGCGATGCCTGCGAAAAAATCGTGGGACGTTACAAAGCAGTTGTTAAAACCATTTCAGGCGTGTATTCATCAGAAACCAAATCCGATCCCGACCTGCAGAAGGCCCGCGACCTCACCGCTAAGTTCGCGGCCCAGGAAGGTCGCCAGCCACGCATCATGGTGGCCAAGATGGGCCAGGACGGCCACGACCGCGGTGCCAAGGTGGTAGCCACTGGCTATGCCGACTGCGGTTTCGACGTGGACATGGGCCCGCTGTTCCAAACCCCCGAAGAGGCCGCCCGCGAGGCCGTGGAGAACGATGTGAACGTGCTGGGCGTGTCGTCGCTGGCCGCCGGACACAAGACGCTCGTGCCCGCTGTGATTGCCGAACTCAAGAAGCTCGGCCGCGAGGACATCATCGTCATTGCCGGCGGTGTGATTCCGGTACAAGACTACGACTTCCTCTACAAGGCCGGCGTGGCCGCCATCTTCGGCCCAGGCACCAACGTCATGAAGTCGGCCATCGAAATCATGAACATCCTTCTCGACGAGGAAGACTGACCTAACCAGCCCCAAGCTGGCACAGCAGAATCACCCAGGAAAGCCATCAGTCGCTTTCTTGGGTGATTTGCGTCATACGCCGACGATTTCAACTTGGCACGCCACGGGTCATATAATTCGTTACAGAGCCAAAAAGGCACGCGAGATTCTTTGTCAAACAAATATATTGTTGTAAATTTGCAAAGTGTTTTTCACCCCCTTGCAGTTATACGATTATTATCATGGCAACAGAAATCGAGCATAAATACCTTGTCACCGACGATAGCTACAAGTCGATGGCCACCGAGCGTCACCACATCGAGCAAGGCTACCTGAATCGCGTGCCGAGCCGCACGGTGCGCGTGCGCATCATCGACGACCACGCGGCAATCACTATCAAGGGTGCCAACCGCGGTGCCGCGCGCCCCGAATTTGAATACCCCATTCCCGTGTCCGACGCCCGCCAATTGCTGGAGCAGTGCGAGCCGCCGGTGATTGTGAAGACGCGCCACATTGTTATATATGAGGGCAACCGGTGGGAAGTGGACGAGTTTGGCGGTGCCCTGCGGGGTCTCGTGCTCGCCGAGCTGGAGATTCCCACCGAAAGCTACCGCTACCCGCTGCCCCCCTTTGTGGGAGCGAACGTGACCGACAACCCGAAGTATTATAATTCGCAACTTGGAACAGCATGAGATTCAGCGACACTATCGGCAATCGAAAAGCCGTGGAGCAAGTGCGCAGGCTGATTGACAGCGGTCGCCTGCCGCACGCCTTGCTGCTTCATGGCGCACCCGGCGTACCCAAGCTGGCACTGGCGCGCGCTGCGGCGCAGTACCTGCACTGCACCAACCGCCACGATGGAGACTCCTGCGGCGAGTGTCCCAGCTGCCGGCAGCACCAGTCGGGCAATAACACCGACACGTTTTTCTCGTTTCCTTACATAAAACCCAAGAACGCCTCTTCGGACAAAGTATATTATTGCGACGACTACTTCAGCGAGTGGAATGAGTTTCTCGCCCAGTGCCCCCAGTTGGAAGACTATCAAAAGTGGCTGGCGCTGCTGCGCAACGACAACGCACAGCCCAAGATTGTGGTTGCCGAGAGTTCGGCCATTGTGCGCAAGATGAGCCTGACGTCGATGAGCGGCCAGGACAAGGTGCTGATTATGTGGTTGCCCGAGAAGATGACCGAGGAGGCGGCCAACAAGCTGCTCAAGCTCATCGAGGAACCCTACGACGACTGCCGCTTCATCTTGGTGAGCGACAACGCGCAGGCCATTTTGCCCACCATCTACTCGCGTGTGCAACGCATCGAGCTCAAGCCACTATCGACCGACGAGATTGCGCACTACTTGGAACGCCGCCACCACCTGGCCTGGCAGGATGCCGTGGCCGTGGCCGGCCCAGCGGCAGGCAACGCCCTGGAGGCCGAGCGGGCTCTCGACGAGGGCAACGAGAACCAGGAGTTCCACAACCGATTTGTGGAGCTGATGCGCCTGGCCTACCAGCGCGACCTGGCACGCCTGCGACTGTGGGCCGAGACGATTGCCGAGATGAAGCGCGAGAAGGCCCGGCGTTTTCTCGCCTACTGTGCGCGGCAGACACGCGAAAACTTTTTCTATAACCTGCACCTGCCCGGCCTCACCTACCTGACCCGCGCCGAGGAACAGTTCAGCGCCCGTTTCTCACCCTTCATCAATGAGCAAAACGTGGAGCGAATTTACGGCGAATTTAACCGCGCCGAAAACGACATCCAGGGAAACGGGAATGCCCGAATCATACTCTACGACATGGCCGTGGCCATTACTATACTTATCAAGGTTTGAATACGTGGAGATGTGAGTTCAAAGGCAGGGCTAAGCAACCACTTCGCGCACCCCACTTGCTGTGAACCCATTCCTGCAACCCATTCCCTTTGACCTATTATTCCTTTGCCCCACTTCCTATGACACCATTCCTGCGGCAGGTGGCCGCCCATTACAGCGACAAGCAGCATCTTGAGGACTACTGCTTTGTGTTTCCCAACCGGCGCAGCGGCCAGTTTTTTGAGAAAGAATTGGTGAGCCAGCTCACGGCACCCCGAATCATGCCCGCCGTGCTCACCATATCAGACTGGATTGAGCAGATGAGCGACTTGAGCGCAGCCTCGACAATCGACATGGTGTTCCTGCTCTACCAGGCCTATTGCGATGCTTTTGGCCCGGCGGCCTCGGAGTTTGACAAATTCATCTACTGGGTTCACATCATCATCACCGACTTCAACGATGTGGACATGGCCATGGCCGACGTCAACAGCTTGTACACCAACCTGAGGGACTTGCGCCAGATTGCCACCGACTACATTGACCCCGAGTTGAAGGTGGAGATTGGCCGAATCTTCAACATCCAGTTCACCGAAAGCGATAGTTTTTGGAATCACCCCCCCGCTGCCGTGGCCGACGACCCCACGTCGCCCTCGGCTCAATACCACACATTGTGGGACAAACTATCTGAGATATACGACCGCTTTCACGCCCTGTTGCAAGCCCGTGGCTTGGCCACGCCAGGCCGGCTATACCGCGACCTGGCCCGGCGGCTGCCCTCGATGACGGCCAACGAGCTGGGGTACGAGCGCATTGTGCTGGTGGGCTTTGCCGCCCTGAGCGTGAGCGAGGACAAAATTTTCAAGTCGCTGCGCGAGATGAACGTGGCCGACTACTGGTGGGACGATGCCTCGCCGGCTTTTGACCTGGAGGCCAATGCCGGCGGCCAGCTCGTGCGCGTGTTCAGCAAGCGCTACCCCGCCCCTGCGGCACTCGACACCATTGCCACTGCCCCCCCACGCATCCATGCGATGGCCGCACCTACCGATGTGGGCGAGGCCAAGTGGGCCTTCCACCTCGTGGAGCAGATGGGCCTGACCGACGAACAGCGACGCGACGACATCCGCCCACTGGAACTGCCCCACGTAAACCTGTCGAATGCCATCAACACGGCCATCGTGCTGCCCGACGAGAACCTCTTTGTGCCCCTGTTGAGCAGTGTGCCCCCTGGTGTGGGGCAGATGAATGTCACCCTGGGATACCCCATGCGTCACGCAGGCATCGTCTCGCTCATGCACCTTGTGGCACGCGCCCACCGACAAGCAACCCACAGCAACACCACCAACCAATGGATGTTCTACCGCGAGGACGTTCTGGACATCCTCTCGCACCCCATCATCAAGTCCACCTTCATCAACGATGTGCTGGCCATCTCACAAGCCATGGAGCAGAGCCGCGACTTCAACGTGAGCGAGAACACGTTCATCGGCACGGCGCTCAAGCCCCTGTTCACCACGGTTCGCATTCTTGAGAGCAAGGCCGAGGTGCTGGCCTACATCGACCGTCTGATGGAGTTTGTAGGCGAACTCGACCGGCGCGTGCGCAGCCACGATGGCACCGACAACGGCTTGCTGCCGCTGCAAAGCGCCTTCAACGTGCACTATGCCGATGCGCTGCGCAACCTGCGGCAGGCCATCGACGAGAGCAACCACCTGCCCACCGAGGGCACTTCGGTGTTCTACTTGATTGACCGGCTGACGGCCAGCCTCTCGGTGCCTTTCACCGGCGAACCCCTGGAGGGCTTGCAGCTCATGGGCATGCTTGAGACACGCAGCCTCGACTTCGACAACCTCATCGTGCTGTCGATGAACGAGCGTGTGTTTCCCAGCCGCCGTCCCATGAGTTCGTTCATTCCCGACTACCTGCGAGCCGCCCACCTCATGCCCACCAATGCCTGGCACGAGGCGGTGATGACCTTCCACTTCTACCGCTTGCTGGGCCGTGCCAGTGACGTGATGCTGATTTACAACTCCAGCTCGCAAGGCACGTCGAGCGGCGAGCCGTCGCGGTTCATTGCCCAATTAGAGATGACCTACGGCCTGCCCGTGCGGCACACCACGGTCGACACCAGCGTGAGCCCCGCCCCCGAGCTGCACATCGAGGTGCGAAAACGCCCCGAAATGATTGAGCACTACACCCTACCCGGCGGCACGCCCCCACTGTCGGCCAGCGCCATCAAGAAATACCTGAAATGCCCGCTGATGTTCTACCTGCGCCACGTGCAGCACCTGCGCGACGACAACGACACCGGCGACTTCATGGACGCGCGCACCTTTGGCACCGTGGTACACAACACGCTGCAAGAGCTGTACTATCCGCACGTGAACAATTGCCTGCGGACAGGTTCCTACACCGTGACCCGGGAGATGATTGACGACTTTGAGAGTCGGTGCCTCGCCGCCACTGTCGTGCGCGAGGTGAACCGCACCTACTTGTTCCGGAGCGATGACCAGCTCAACCAGCCGCTCCACGGCGACGCACTAATCCTGCTCGACACCATCAAGACCTATGTGCAAAACGTGCTCACCTACGACCGCCAGCTCATCAAGGAACACGGTCCCATCGAGGTGCTTGAATGTGAGGTTCCGCACCTGCTGGCCCTCGACCTGAACGGGCTGAAAGTGAACTTCACGTTTGTCATCGACCGCCTGGACCGTGTGGGCGGCTGCGTGCGCCTGATTGACTACAAGACGGGCAACGACGAGACAAAATTCACATCAGCCGACGAGCTGATGAGCACCACCAGTCACAAGAAGCACGCCCTGATGCAGCTACTGCTCTACTGCAACGCGCTGCACCAGATGCGACCCGAGTTCGACACGGTTCAGCCCATGATTTACAAGCTTCGCAAGATGGACGAGAGTGGCATGCTCATTGGGCCGCAGCGCGGCGAAAAACATCAATACACCTTCACGCCCGGCGACCCGGTGAACGGGGAGTTCACCGACGCGCTGCACCATGTGCTTGCCGAGATGCTCGACTGCGAAACACCATTCAGGCAGGCAACAAGCACCAATGCGTGCAAATACTGCCACTTCACCGAGTTCTGCCGCCGTAATTAACTGCAAAAAAAACATAAAAATCAGGCCGACACGAAGAAATGCCTCCAAAACAGGCAAATGAACAGAAATAAATTTGTACCTTTGCACCGCTTTTTAAACAAGACCCGTGTGATGGGAAATTAAGGAGCAAGAAACAACACTTAATTTTTAGTAACACAACCCATTAAGAATGAAAACATTCGAACTCACCGCCGAGCCGCGAATCGACCTCGGCAAGAAGGCCGCCAAGGCCCTTCGCAAAGAGAACAAAATCCCCGTGGTGCTCAACGGCGGCAAGATTGTTGAGCTGAACAACGGCAAGTATGAAGGCCAGCTGAATGCAGGCGAGAAAGTGGTGGAGATTGGCCGCGACGGCAAGGGCATCATCACCACCGACCTGATGGTGAACCGCGCCGATGTGCGCAAGCTCATCTACACCCCCGAGGTGTTTGTCATCAACCTCACGGTGAACGGCGCCACCAAGAAGTGCGTGCTCAAGGACTTGCAATTCCACCCGGTTAACGACTCGGTGTTGCACATCGACCTGCTGGAGGTGAACGAGGAGAAGCCCGTCACCGTCGAGGTGCCCGTGCACGTCGAGGGCCACGCCGCGGGTGTGAAGGCCGGCGGCAAGCTCTTCCTGGCACTGAAGAAGGTTAAAGTGCGCGGCATCTACACCAAGCTGCCCGAAGATGTGAAGATTGACGTGAGCGACCTGCAAATTGGTCAGGCCGTGAAAGTGCGCGACCTGCATTTCGACGACTTCGAGATGGCCAGCCCGATGGACCTGGTGATTGCCGGTGTGCGCGCCACCCGTGCATCGCGCGACGCTTCGGCCACCACCCAAGAGGGCGAGGAAGCCGCAGCCGAGTAATCGACCGACAACCATTCCACAAGGAGCCAGGGCAACAACAACGCTCCCGGCTCCTTGCTTTTTCAATGGGCTATGATTCTCGACAAACTCCTGCGGCTCCTCGGCCGCAAGCAGCAACAACCGCAAGACCCCACAGTCATGAAATTCCTCATCGTCGGCCTGGGAAACATTGGTGCCGAATACGCCGGCACACGCCACAACATGGGCTTTGCCGTTGCCGACGCGCTGGCCGCCTCGGCGGGCGTCACATTCTCCACGCAACGCTACGGCGACGTGACCCAAATGCGTGTCAAGAACCAGCAGCTCATCGTGCTCAAGCCCTCCACCTATATGAACCTCAGCGGCGAGGCTGTGCGCTATTGGGCGCAAAAGGAGAAAATCAACCTCGACCACATTTTGGTGATTGTTGACGACCTTGCCCTGCCCTTTGGAGCCATTCGCCTGCGCGGCAAGGGCACCGACGGCGGACACAACGGGCTGAAAAGCATCGACCAGCTCATGCACTCGCAGCAATATGCCCGCTTGCGGTTCGGCATCGGCAACGACTACCCGCGAGGCGCGCAGGTGGATTATGTGCTCAGCCGTCCCACGCCCGAGGAACAGGCCATCTTGCCCGAGCGGGCACGCTTAGCTGCCGAAGCCGTGAAAGCATTCTGCCTGTCGGGGCTCGACTTTGCCATGACACAGTATAATAACAAGTGAGATGCAAGATGCAAGGCGCAATGTGCTGCATTGCGGGTGTCTTGCACATGAATGTTCCCCCCGCCCTATGACCGAAGTAAGAATTGACAAGTGGCTTTGGGCCACACGAATATTCAAGACGCGCACAATAGCCACCACAGCGTGCAAGCTGGGCCGCGTCACCCTCGACGGCATGACCGTGAAACCGTCGCGCATGATCAAGGTGGGCGACCGCATTGCCGTGCGCAAGCCCCCTGTGACCTACACATTCGAGGTTATCGGCCTGGTTCAGAACCGTGTGGGTGCGAAACTCGTACCCAACTACCTGCGCAACGTCACCACCCGCGACCAGCTCGAATTGCTGGAGATGGTGAGAATCGACGGTTTCGTCAACCGCCAGCGCGGCCAGGGCCGCCCAACAAAGAAAGAGGGACGCGAGATGAAAGAGTTCACCGACGATGCGTTCTTCGGCTTCGACAGCCCGATTGACGATGCGTTTGACTGGGAGGAGGACGAAAACCCCTTGTGGACTGCCGAAGACGACGCACGCCTCGACGGACAGAGAGGCAAGCGAGAATAAAGGCGGTTTTCGGGAAATCGCTTGAGGCATATTGGGTTTTGATTGCCGAACCGAATTGGCTTAATCCAGGCGAATCTGGCTACGGCTATCTTGTGCAAGTGAGCGCTGCGTGGAACCCGCTCCGGCACTGCCGAGCGCAGCCAAGAGCGGATAAAGCCAGCGACTTGTGAAGCGACTTGAGACCAAAAGGGAAAAAAATTGCGAAATAATTTGGCCAATTCAGAAAGAAGTAGTAATTTTGCACTCGCAAATCGGAAACGGCGGGATAGCTCAGTTGGTCAGAGCGTCGGATTCATAACCCGGAGGTCCTGAGTTCAATTCTCAGTCCCGCTACCGTAAGAAAGGGTCAACCAATGAGTTGACCCTTTTCTTTTTCAGCAAAAGGTGAATGTCAGCAGCAATTGGTGAGCGGGTTTGAGCACAGCCAAACGTCCTCAATCCAGCCCTCATGTCGCCCGTCGCTGGTTACCACTTTCACCCATTCACCATCCACCTCAAGCGGGTGCACGACACATTCGCCGTCAATCGAGAACACAGGCTTGGCCTTCACAGAAGGCTTGTCTCGCAAGGTGATTCGCTCGCCGCCGTAATTGCGCGTACCGAGACAGACCACGCTGCTGTGTACCCAATACTGGTTGGTAGACGACCCCGCGAGGGGCACCTCACGGGCTTCCTCGGCTATCTCGACGTATTTCACCTGCCACCACCCATTGCGCGGTGTGATAAGCTCGACAATGTAAGAGCTCTCGGTGGGCAGGGCGAGCACCACCTCGCCACGCGGGGCATTGCGCACATTGGTGGGCGTGCTGTCGAAGATAAAGGCACAAATGGTGTCGCTCTTGGCCTGGCTATATGCTGCAACCGAAATCACGGCCAGCAACAAAGTGAGAGAAAGCTTATTCATAGTTAATTAGTTATTTAACAGGCGTTATTTGGAGTAAACAAGTAGACGGCGTTCTTTTCGGCCATGAGTGACGAATGGGGCTAATGGTCCTAACAGGATTAATGGCCGCTGTGGATTCCAAAAGGAACGCAATGTATTCTTTAAGATGGGTTTGGCGAGGGGGAGACCTGTCTTTTTCTGAACAAAAATCGTGCCCTGACGTTGTCGTCGCCATCGACAGCGATGGCCAGGTGCCAGTCGTTGGGCGCGCACTCGGCCTTGACGACCTGGGCCTGCTGGCCATAACGTGTTTCGCGCACAAAGGCTATCTCAAGGCGCTGCACCTGGTTGCAGTCGAAATAGTCGAGGGTGAACTGGTTGAGCATCAGCTCAAGGTAGCGCACGGTGTTGACGTGGCGGTTGAAGTCGCACTCGGCATAGCCAAAGGTGTGATTCACACGCATGGTGGGTTCAAACGGACGGAGCTTTCCCTGCGGGGCAATGGGACACCGTCGCGAACTGATGTTGTCGCGGATGTAGGTCAACTGGGAGATGTCCACGCTTTGCCGCGTGGTCAGGTCGATAACCATCCAGATGGTGCGCACATATCCCATCACCTGCCCCTCGGCATCGGCGACCATCATGTGGCGCTGGCTGAACATTCGGTTGTAGTCCTCGACCCAGGTGGTGAGCGTGTAGTACTCGTTGACCCGGGGGTATCGCTCCATTTCGATGGCAACACGGGCCAGCACCCAGGCATGGCCGTCGGCAATGAGCCGCTCGTAGCCCACGCCCCACGAATTGGCATGCAGGGTGGCAATTTCGATGACACGGTTCATGAGCAGCGGCAGCGGCAGCTCGGCCTGCGGGTTGCACTCGCCCGCACTCAAGTAGTAGGTTTTGGAAAACTCTTTCATCTTTATTTGTTCAAAGCTGCTGTTAGCAGCAAACGATTAGTGTTAACACTCACAGGTGATTGGTTTTACTCATCAGGTAGTGGTCGAGCAACACCATGGCCGTCATGGCTTCGACAATGGGCACGGCACGCACCACTGCCGTTACATCGTGCCGCCCTTGAGGGGTGATGGCGACTGCCTCGCCGCTGCTGTTCACCACGGGTGTCTCGCGCATGAGCGTGGGAACGGGCTTGACAACCAGCCGGAAACAGATGTCGTTGCCATTGGAGATGCCGCCCTGCACACCGCCGGAATGGTTGGCAGCGAAACAGATTCTGCCATTTGCGTCAGGCTTCATGAGGTCTTGCACCTCGCTGCCGTAAAGACTTGAGAACTGATGGCCTTGCCCGATTTCAAAAGCCTTGACGGCATTAATGCTCAGCATGGCGGCACCCAGGTCGGCGTGGAGCTTGGCCGCCACAGGCTCGCCCCAGCCCGCCGGCACACCACGCGCCACACACAGTATGGTACCCCCCAGCGTGTCGCCCAGCTTTTGGGCCTTGGCAATCTCTTGCCTGATAGCTTTCGCTCCCGCTTGCGTGGGGTTAAAATGGCTACTCTCTGCGTTGCCGGGAATGTCGAGTTCCTCGGGATTCAGACGACACCCAGCCTTTCCCACACATTCCACAAACGCCTGCACATGCACACCGAGATGTTGAAGCATCTGCGTGGCCAGCGCCCCGGCCACCATGCGCGTGACCGTCTCGCGAGCCGAGGCACGTCCACCGCCACGATGATCGCGTATGCCATATTTCATCTGGTAGGTATAGTCGGCATGAGATGGGCGATAAGCGTCGCGCAGGTGGTCGTAGTCGCCGCTGCGCACATCGTGGTTGCGCACGATAAACCCGATGGGGGTGCCCAGTGTGCGTCCCTCGTAGATGCCCGACAGCACTTCCACCACATCGTACTCCCGACGTGCGGTGCCGCCCGTGTGTGGCTCGGGGTGGCGGCGGTTCACAAACTGTTGCAACGCATCGGCGTCCACCGGCACGTTGGCCGGCACGCCGTCGATCACGCCGCCCATCGCCGCACCGTGCGACTCGCCAAAGCTGGTCAAACGAAAGATATGGCCGAATGTATTCATCAGAAGTGCTTAAAAAGTGGCAGAATATAGACTAAAAGAACAAAAGGACAAAACTCCACACATAATAACAGTTTGAGTTTTAATGATTTAAAAAATAAATTATATCCATTCCGTTTTCATTTACAATCATCAGACTTATGCATGTGGAGTTCGGAAATGTCAATTATCAATTACCAGGTCTGCCACGATGGCACCCACAAAATCCACCAGCTGGGCTGGCGCGATTTTGAATTGCAGCCCGCGTATTCCGGCACTGACGTAAATTAATGGATAATCGTGGCAAGATTGATGGAAAAACGTGGGAAAGGATTTCTTCATACCCACTGGCGAGCATCCTCCCCGAATATAGCCCGTGGTGGGCAGCAGCTCTTTCATGGCGATAAGGTCGGCCTTCTTGTTGCCCGACACGCGGGCGGCTTTCTTCAAATCCACCTCGGTGTTGCCGGGCACCACACACACGAAATGCCCCGTGCGGTCGCCGCGCAGCACAAGCGTTTTGAACACGCAACGCACGTCCTCGCCCAGCGAAGCAGCCACATGACCCGCGTCCAAGTTGCTCTCATCCACCTCATAGGGCACCAGCTCGTAGGGCACATGACCCTGGTCGAGCAGGCGGGCGGCATTGGTCTTTTGTTGCTTTTTCATTTTTTTAAACGTGATTTGAACGCAAAATTACAGAATCTTCTCTACCTTTGCAAATAAAAACAAAACAGACATGAAAAAATTTTTGATCAGCGCGCTTGTCGCGCTCACGTGCTTCACCGCCGCACAGGCGCAATTCTTCGGTGTTGACACCGACAAACTCAACGGCTTGGTAGCGGGCCTGACGCGCTTGCCCTACGACAACGCCAAGATGATTATGGGCCAGACATTCCGCGCCCTGGAGGACGATGGCCGCGGCTACCGCAAGGCAGTGGAGCTGCTCGACCGCCTGGGCGACCCCACCGACTCGCTGCACAACGAGGTGCTTTACTTAGAGGGGCTGAAAATGGTCACCTCCTCGTATGTGTTGAGCAACAGCGAGAAACAGCGTCCGCAGCTGCTCTTGGATTTGGCCCGGAAGAATAGTGTGGGAGCTGCGGCCACCGACCTTTCGCTTGAGGATGCCACGGGCAAGGCCACGCAGCTGCTCGCAGGCGGCGACACCCCCACACTGGTGTTTTTCCACGACATGGATTGCGAGGCCTGCGCACAGGCACGCCAGGCTATTGCCGCCAACACCACACTGAGCAACCTGGCCAGCCAGGGAAAGCTGCGCGTGGTGGCTGTCTACACCGGCAAAAACGACAAGGCTTTCAAGAAAGCCGACTTCCCCTCGTGGGTCACCAGCACGTGGGACAAGGCGCAGCAGGTGGAACAGAGCGATGCTTACGTGCTTCAAACCAGCCCGCTGTTCTATCTGATCAACAACGACGGCCGCGTGCTGGTTAAGAACGAACCCAGCCTGACCCGCATTGAGAATGCCCTTGCCAAAATCGCGGCCAGCAGCGACCACAGCACAGCCACGCTGGTGAAACTGCTGTTCAACAACTGACGCAACCCGCCCGAAGATGAATCGGGAGAAAAAGATTTACACAGTCACTCTGGTGGGCAGCGCGGGCAATGTGGCGCTGCTCACCTTTAAGTTCATCGCCGGCGTGACGGGGCACAGCTCGGCCATGATTGCCGATGCGGTGCACTCGCTGTCGGACTTTGTGACCGACTTGGTTGTGCTTGCTTTTGTGCATGTGAGCGCAAAGCCCCAGGATTCGTCGCACGACTATGGCCACGGCAAATACGAGACGTTGGCCTCGTTTCTGATTGGCCTGGCCCTGCTGGCAGGCGCCACAGGCATCCTCATCAATGGTGGCCAAAAGCTTGCTCTGTGGGCAGGCGGTGAGCCTCTGCCCGCCCCGGGCTGGATAGCCCTGTGGGCGGCAGTTGTGTCGATAGTCGTCAAGGAGGTGCTTTACCACTACACAGTGTCCATGGGCCGCCATCTCGACTCGCCAGCCATCACCGCCAACGCGTGGCATCACCGCAGCGACGCATTGTCGTCGGTGGGTGCCGCGCTGGGCATTGGCGGTGCTATCGCGCTGGGCAACCGCTGGACTGTGCTCGACCCCATCGCCTCGATGCTGGTGGGGCTCTTGCTGGTAAAGGTGGCTATTGGCCTACTCAAAACCAGCGCAAGCGAGCTCACCGATGGCTCGCTGCCCGCCGACACCGAGCGTGAGATTGTGGACATCATCTCCGCACAGCCTGGTGTGAGCGACCCTCACAACCTGCGCACGCGCCGCGTGGGGAACTGCCTGGCCATCGAGGTGCACGTGCGCATGGACGGCAACACCTCGCTCACCGAGGCACACAATGCGGCAACCCACATCGAGCAACGCCTCAAGCAGTGCTTTGGACCTGCCACCTGGGTCACCGTCCACACCGAACCCTCGAAGCCTTGATTGAGATTGACTATAGCGCCACACAACGACAGCCCATCACGGTCAGTGAGCGCACTCCCGGCCAATAGGCACGATTGCGCGACTTCGACCGTGTGGCTGCAGTGGTGTTTGGTGCCACAGCCCTCGTGCCCATTCGCCCCTCCCGCTAAGCGTGCAGGATTTTGTAGGTGAGTTCGCGCAGGAGGGCGTAGGCATCCTGGCGCGAGCCGTTGCCCTTGGTTTTTACATCGCACTCGCGCAGGTAATGGATAATGTTCACCACGCCGCGCTTGCTGTAGGCACGGGCAGCCTCGTCAAATTTCTGTAGCCGCCACTTGCTCTTGGTGCCGGTGGCGGCCATCAACGAATCAGGGCGGCGGTCTTTGGCGGTCATGTAAATCAGCACACTGGAGAAGAACGAGAACATCATCGCCACTGTTGCGGGAACGGGATTTGTCTTGGGGTTCTTCTCGAAATAGCCGATGATGCGGTACGCCTTCACGGCATCGCGACGGAGCAAGGCTTCCTCAAGCTCGAAATTGTTATAGTCCTTGCTAATGCCCACGTTTTTCTCAATCATCTCGGGGGTGATGGCCTTGTTGTCGCCCACGAGGATGCTCAACTTGTCGAGCTGTCCGAATAGCGTGGCGAGGTCGTTGCCAATGTAGTCGGTGAGCATTTGAACCGACTTGGCGTCGATGTTGCAGCCTATAGTGGCAACGTAACCGGCGACCACGGCACGCAGGTCGCGATCGTACTTGGCACGCGGCGAATCCATCACCACTCCCTTGAGGGGCACGCCATCGTGGTCGCGCTTGAGCTCGTCGAGGAAGGACTTCGACTTGAGGGCACCGCCCTTGTGGCAAATCACAAGCACGGTGCTCGGCAATGGGTGCTCGGCATAGTGCTGGAAGAGGTCCAGGTCGTCCTTGTGGCCCTGCTGCTTGGGCACAAGCTGTGCCTCGCGCAGCACCACCACGCGGCGCTGCGCAAATGCCGGATACTGCTTGCAGGTGGCAATCACATCGCGCACATCAGCATCGCTGCCGTAATAGACCGAGAGGTTGAAGTCGCGCTCGTCCTCGGCCAGCGCCTGCTCCACAATCAAGTCGCTCAATTGGTCGATGTAATAGGGTTCCTCGCCAGCGAGGACATATATGGGACGGAACATGCCCTTTGCCACCTCGCCACGCAGACTGGCAAATGTGACGGATTCTTTTTTTTCGGCCATAACGTTGCGGTAGTATCGATTTTATTGTGTATTTTTGCGGTGCAAATTTAAGCAAAAAATGCGACTTAACCTGCCCGAAGCAGACTTTAACGTAAAAAAAAACGAAGACGGCCAGTTGGTCATCTTCGATTCTCTGCGCAAGCGCTTTGTGGCGCTCACTCCCGAAGAGTGGGTGCGCCAGCACTTTGTGCACTACCTGTCCACCGAGCGGAACTACCCCACTGCGCTGATGGCCAACGAGGTGTCGCTGTCGCAGAACGGCATCAAGCGGCGTTGCGACACACTGGTGGCCGACCGCCAGGGCCAGCCGCTGGTGATTGTGGAGTACAAGGCACCGAGCGTGCAGGTGAGCCAGGCCACCTTCGACCAGATTGTGCGTTACAACCTGGTGTTCCACGCCCGGTACCTGATGGTGAGCAACGGCCTGAACCACTACTGCTGCCAGATTGACTATGCCACGGGCAGCTATGCCTTTCTGGGCGACATTCCCGACTACAACGACATCGCCCCGGTGCCTGAAGGCCGGTGAAAAGCACTGACAGACCCACGCCTTGCCTACCGCTCACCAAATGGTGACGCGGTCCTCGGGCTCGCGGTACATCTTCTGTCCGCTGGTGACGCCGAAAGCGTTGAAGAAGAAGTCGAGGTTGCGAATGGCCACGTTCACGCGGTTCACGCCCAGCGAATGCGGGTCCACCTTGGTGCGGCGCAGGATTTCCTCCTTGGTGATGTTGTTGGCCCACACATTGGCGTAGGCCAGGAAGAAGCGCTGGTCGGGCGTGAAGCCGTCGGTCATTTCATTGCCCTTGCCCTGGTCGGTGTGCTTGAACGCGGTGTAGCTCACGCGCAGGCCACCATGGTCGGCAATGTTCTCGCCCATGGTGAAGTTGCCGTTGGCGTGCACGCCGTCGGCGACAATCTCGGCACTGTACTGCGCACCGAGCTTGTCGGCCAGTGCCTTGAACCGGTCGGCATCCTCCTGCGTCCACCAGTCCACCAGGTTCCCCTCGTGGTCGAAGCTGCGTCCCTGGTCGTCGAAGCCATGCGTCATCTCGTGGCCAATGACCACCCCGATGGCACCGTAGTTGCAGGCATCGTCGGCATTGGGGTCGAAATACGGCGGCTGGAGGATGGCGGCGGGGAAGCAAATCTCGTTGGTCGATGGTTCGTAGTAGGCATTCACCGTCTGCGGCGTCATCTGCCAGAGTTCCTTGTCCACTGGCTTGAAGAGCTGGCTGTACTCATAGGCGGCCTCGTGCTGCCGTGCAGCCTTGACGTTGGTCCAATATGCCTTTGTCGGGTCGATGTCGATGCCGCTGTAGTCGCGCCACTTGTCGGGATAACCGATTTTCACCGTGAATGAGTTGAGCTTCACCAGGGCGTTGACTTTGGTCTTAGGCGACATCCACGTCAGGTCGCGAATGTGCTCGCCCAAGGCCACCTTGAGGTTGCCGACCAGTCGCTGCATCTTCTTCTTGGAATCGGCGGGGAAATATTTCTCCACGTAGAGCTGCCCCACGGCCTCGCCCAGCAAGGTGTTGGGCACATTGAGGGCACGTTTCCAGCGAGGCTGCATCACCTGCTTGCCGCTCAAGGCGCGGCTGTAGATGTCGAAGTTGGCCTGCACAAAGTCGTCGCTGAGGTAGTTGGCAGCGGCATCGGCGAGTTTGAAGGTGAGATAGTTCTTCACCTGGTCGTCCTTGAGTTTGCCCAGCAGCTCGTTGACGCGCGCCAGCGAGGCCGTCTGCATCACGCACACGCGCTGCACGCCCGTGACACCCAGCTCGGCAAAGTAGGCGTCCCAGTTGATTCGCGGGTAGTCGGCCCGCAGCTGCTCCACCGTGCGAATGTTGTAGAGCTTGGAGTAGTCGCGTGTCTCCTCGCGGGTCATGGCGGCACGCGCCAACTCGGTCTCGATGGCGAGCACATCCTTGGCGGCCTTGACGGCGACTCCCTTCTTGTAGCCAATGAGCTGGAGCAGGTCGATGGCATATTTCTGGTAGGCGGTGCGCACCTTGACGGTGTTGGCATCGTTCTCCAGGTAGTAGTCACGGTCGCCCAGTCCCAAACCGCCCTGAATCAGGTAAAGCATGTTGGTGTTGGAATCCTTGAGGTCGGCCATGACGGCGCTGTTGAAGAATGGGTCGCCCAGTCCGTTGTGGAACCAGGCAATCAGTCGCGAGAAGTCGGCGCTGCCAGCGGCGGCAAGCATCTTCAGGTCGGCAGTGAGCGGCGTGGCTTTTTCGGCATTGAGGCGCACGCTGTCCATGCCCAGGGCATAGAGGTCGCCCACCTGCTGCTTGATAGTGCCCTTGGGGTTTCCCGTGCCCAGGGTGGTGATGATTTGTTTCACCTGCTCGCGGCTGTTCTCGGCGAGCTGGTCAAAGGTGCCGAAACGGGCATACTGCGGGTCGAGCGGGTTGGCACGCATCCAACCACCGCAAGCATACTGATAGAAGTTCTCACCGGGCGACACCGAGGTGTCAAGATTCGAGCGGTCAACCCCCTTGAGGTTGCCGGCACTCACCGTCAATGCAGCTGCCATTGACATTAGAATAACGGTTGTTTTCAAATTCATCGGATATTGTTTTTTTAAAAAAAGTGATTTATCGGAAATGGGACAAGGCAAGTCAAGGCCCCCTCAATCCCCCCTAAAGGGGGAGGCACTGTCGGTTCGATATAAGGGATACAACATATTGTAAATCGCAATACTTCGAAACCTCATAAGATATTGGCTTCGCATAGTGTCTCCATAATGGGCAATATTGTTTCAAAGGGCAAAGATAACGATAATTGCACAATGCACAATGAGCCATTTTTGACGAGAGTGCTATAAACAGGACGATGTTACTGCTCGTGCGAGATGGCGTGAAATCGAGGCGGCGCGTTGCGACAAATCTTGTCAGTCGGCGTAGCGTGAGCGCGGAATGACGATGGGCATGCGTGCGCGCTTGTATTCCGAGCCGCGATGGCGCTTGATCACGCGCTCGACGGTGTCGGCACCGTAGGCCGCGCTGAGCTTTGCGATGGCTTGCTGCTCGGCGACCGCGTCGCCCTTGACGGCAAGATAGGTGCACAAGATGTCGTCCACCTCCTCGTAGGTGTGCCCCGGTGCGATTTGCGCCATGTCGCCGCCGGTGGCCACGCCGTTGCCATCGGTAGGCATGATGTCGTAGGCCGCTTTCAGCGCCTGGTGGCGCGGGTCGGCGGCATCGGGCCACACCTCGGTGAACAGGTAGTGGCACAGCGCATACACCTCGTGTTTCCACAAGCCGCCGATGGGGTTGTAGTCAGCCACGTCGCCGTGGATGGTCCAAAAGCCCAGGTTATGCTCGGTGAGGTTGTCGGTGTCCATGACCAGTCCGCCGGTCACCGAGGCAATGTTGTACAGGTAAATCATGCGCAGGCGGGCCTTGATGTTGCCCTGCGAGACGGGTGTGGAGGCGAGCCGCTGCTCGCAGGTGGCGCGCAGGAGCAGGTACTGTGCCTGGAGGTTCTCGGTCCAAAACTCGTCGCAGAACGCCCGCATGGCCAGCGAGGCGGAGTTGTTCTCCTCGACGGTGTTGCTCGTGCAGGGCAGGCTCACGCCCATGAACTTCATCCCCAGTTCAGGGTGCCGGTGCACCACTTGGTGGCAGATGGCTGCGGTGACGGTGGAATCTAAACCGCCAGACAGCCCCAGCACCATCGTTTTCAGGCCGTTGGTCGACAAATAACGAGCGGTTTCGCTCACCATGGTCTCAAATGCTTTCTTGTAGTCCATTGTAATTTGTTTTTGGGGTTCAAATCAGTTTATTGATGCGTGTTGCAGCGATTGCAGCGCTTCGGCTCGGCCGCTGTCGAGCAAGGCAGGATAGTGCGCATCGCTGTTGATGATGATGGGAGTGTGATTCTTTTTCAGCAGTCCGAAGTATCTTCTGTTCGGGAAAAACCGATTGTGCAGCTGCCAGGCCTTGGTGTTGATCTCCACCACATAATGATAATCCATTATCGCCTCGAACAGCCGTTGCACCAGGGTGTCGTACCAGGGTTGCTCGTCGATGCCGGGGCTGAAGAGGCTGGCATTGAAACCGATTTTGTCGAAATGGCCCACCACGTCGAAGCCACCAGCATCGAGCATCTTCATCGACTGCACGAAGAAGCTGCGCACCACAGCCTCGATGTCGTTGTGGAAAAAAAAGCCCATCTTCGCCTTGAACTTCTCGTAACGGCCATCGATGTCGATATACTCCTGCGGATTCACGAACGATGGGATAAAGTGCACCGAGCCAATGCGATAGTCGAGCGGCAAGGCGGTGAGCGACGGGTCGGCCTGCTCGGTGCCGTCGATGTAGTCCAGCTCCATGCCGGCATAGATGGCTATTTGATTGCCATACACCTCGCGCAGGCGGTTCAGCTCGGCCAGGTAGTCGGGCAGGCGGTGGCGAGCCATGTTGCAGGGCGAATCGATGTGCACCGGGCTGTGTGGTGTGAACCCCAGGTGGGTGAAGCCCTGGTCGATGGCCGCACGCACAAACTCCTCCATCGTGGCATGGCCATCGCAAAACTGCGTGTGCGTGTGCAAGTTGTAGCGTGTGGTGGCGTGCGTGATTGTTTGGAAATTCATCATCGGGGGGCTACGGGTTAAAACATCTTGTTGATTTGCTCATTGGGAATGACACTCATCACCACGCGGCCATCGGGGGTATAGTTGGGATTGGGCAGCTGGAAGAGGTCCGACACCAGAACATCCATCTCCTCCTGGGTCAGTCGGCGGCCATAGGGAATGGCGGCGGCATTGGCCACCTTGAGTGCGATGTGCTCCATCACCCGCGACTTGGCCGGTGCTCCCCCACCGTCCATCGAATCAACAACCTGCATGATCAGGTCGCCCACATCGGTGCCGTCGAGGCCGGCAGGCTTGGCACTCACCGACCAGTCGCCGGCGCCCAGCTGCGAGAGCGCGAAGCCGATTTTCTCCAACTCAGGCACCAGTCCACACAGCACCACATGGTGGGCGTGGTCGAGGTGCAGCACCTCGGGGAAGAGGATGGTCTGCGACACCAGTGCCTGATCGGCCATGTGCCTCATGTAACGCGCAAAAAGCACCGCCACGTGTGCCCGGTGCTGGTCGATTACCATCAGGCCCGACTTGATGGGCCCGACGATGAAACGTGCCTTCATTTGCAGATAGAGCGTGGACGGCTGCTGCGCATCAAGGTCGAGTGCGGGCTGTTGCAGGGCTGTGCTGGCGGTCACTTGCCCGCCAGCTGCCTCGGTAGTGAGAAAGTCCGGGTCGCCTCCGGCATCACTCCCCTGCTCCATCGACTGCTGGCGCCTGCGCTCAAAGTTGCGATAAAGCTCCTCCCAATCGGTGGTCTGCTGCCGATAAGATGGCGCTGGGCGATCCTGCCGGAAGGGGTTGTAGGTCTTGTCCACCTCAATCTCGGGCGGGGGCACGCGCCGGCCGTCAACCACGGGAATCTCCGGCGCATCGCTGCGGTCGAAATCTATCGACGGCACCTCGTTGAAGCGCCCCAGCGTGGCCTTCACCCCGGCGGCCAAAATCTGCCAAATCGGCATCTCGTTCTCAAACTTGATTTCGGTCTTGGTGGGGTGTATGTTCACATCGATGGTTTCGGGATCGACGTCAAAAACGAGGAAATAACTCGGCTGCTCGTCGGCAGGAATCAGCTGGTCGTAGCAGGTGAGGACGGCCTTGTGGAAATAGGGGTGGCGCATGAAACGCCCGTTGACGAACAGGAACTGGTGCGCCCCACGCTTGCGTGCATGCTCGGGCTTGCCCACAAAGCCGTGCACGCGCACCAGCTCGGTGTCGATGCTCAGGGGCAGCAGTTGCTGCTCGAGCCCCTTGCCCATCACGGCGGCAATGCGCTGCAGCAGCCCCGACGGCTGGAGCTTGTACATCACCGAGCCGTTGTGAATCAGGGTGAACTCCACATGGCAGTTGACCAGGGCGAGTTTCTCAAACTCCTTGACAATGTTGCTCAGCTCCACCTGATTGCTCTTGAGGAACTTGCGACGTGCCGGCACATTGAAGAAGAGGTTCTTGATCATGAAATTAGACCCTGCGGGACACACATCGGGTTCCTGGCTCTCGCAGGTGCTGGCGTTGATGAGCAATCGCGTGCCGAGTGGAGCGTCGTGCCGTCGCGTGCGCAACTCCACCTGCGAGATGGCGGCTATCGAGGCCAGGGCCTCACCCCGGAAACCCATGGTGTGCAGGGTGAACAGGTCGTCGGCCTTGCGGATTTTCGACGTGCTGTGGCGCTCAAAGGCCAGTCGCGCGTCGGTGTCGGTCATGCCCACGCCGTTGTCGATAATCTGGATGAGCGTGCGCCCGGCATCCTTGAGAATGATTTGCACACAGGTGGCCTCGGCATCGATGGCGTTTTCCACCAATTCCTTGATGACCGACGCCGGACGCTGAATCACCTCGCCGGCGGCTATCTGGTTGGCCACCGAATCGGGCAGGAGTTTGATGACATCGCTCATAACTGTGGTTGTGTATCGCTGTTTTTCATGATTACTTATCCAAAAAAATCTCGTCGGGCGACTTGGGTCGCAATGCGTCGTACCAGTGGAACTGCGGCAGGTGTAACTGCGACTTCTTGAGCAGGTAGAGGGGTGTGACCTGTCCCGACACATCGGGCCACATCGACACGCGCTCCACTTCCTGCTTGTCCTTGAGCAACACGCGCAGGTAACTGCCCTCGGCGCTGATTTGCTTGTTGTAGGTGGAGTCGTCTTCCTGTGGATATAGAATGACCATCACATTGCCGTCGACATCGAGACGGCGCAGCTGCTTGTCCTCGAAAAAGGCTTTCATTTTCTTTCCACTCAGCTGGTCATAGTAGTCCTCGCCCACGTGTTCGGCCATGAATCCTGTGCTGGGCAGTGTAGCCCAGTCGGCGATGGAGTCGTTGAGATGCAGGTTGATTTCGGGTCCGCTCACCTGTCGCTCGTCGCTCCACACCACGGCGTCGCGGTACATATTGATGATGGTGTCGGCCTCGCTCAGCTGGAGCGAATCGCAAATGCCCTGCACGTCGCTGCGGTAAAAGCGCACACCGTTAAAGGCGCGCAGCACGCGCACCGAATCGGCATCGACAAGGGTGAGCAGCGTGTCGGCGTGCAGGAAGATGGTGTCCTTTTGCGAGAACTCCCGTGCGCGTGCCCGGCGGGTGACATAGGAGTAATGCGTGTTGTCGTCGTGGTAGCCGTAGTCGCCGTCGAGAATCACCTTGTTCTCGGGGTCGGTGATCACCACGCGCCCACGCGCCTCGCCGAAGTTGCGCTTGCGGTTGTAGTACACGGTGTCGCCCTCGAGCGTCTTGCCGTCCTTTGCGGTGATGAGCGCCCGCTGGTAGAGCGTGGCATCGTCGGCACTGGTGTTGTACCAGCCGCTCGTGGTCACAATGGTGTTGCTGTCGCTCTCGATATACGTTTCGTCGACGATTGTGGCAATGTGCGTGCGCAGGTTGTACTGCAACAAGTCGGTGTACATCTCATAATTGTCGCTGACCAGGTGCACATTGGTCGAGAACTCGGCCTGCTTGGTGTCGAGTTCGTAGCGGCCGTATTGCGACGACAGCTCGGTGTTGTTTCGGTTATCCACAATCACGCCATGGTTGAAGTAGTAGCCGGTGTTGCTGTTCAGGTCGTAGTCGAGGCTGTCGGTGACCAGCGTGGTGGAGCGGTTCTCGAGCCTTACGTTGTGGCGCAGCTCGGCCACCTGCTGCTCGCCGTAATAGTGCAGCACGTCGGCATTCACCTCCAGCGTGTCGCCCTGCGTCATGCGCACATGGCCAAAGGCATCGAGCGAGCTGGTCTTGTCGTAGAAATAGGCGCTGTCACAGAACATGAACATGCCCCCACGCCTGAAACGCACATTGCCCTTGAGCACCTGGTAGTCGGTCGATTGGTTCTCGTTGGCGCTCAGCTCGTCGGCGTTCTCAAGAAACACCTTGTTCTTCTGGTAGCGGTTGGCGTCGGGAATCTGGGGCTTGATTTTCGCCATGAGCTGCGGCTTCGCGCCGGCTTTCACGGCACGAGGAGGTTGTGCGGCCCAGACGCTCACAGCGGCGTAAGCCACCAGAGCAGCCACCATCATCAGAACGCGAAACGCAGGCGAGTTTTTCATCTTCCGGTGTGCGGCTTTGCGACTCCTTATTTCTTCAGCCAGTCATATTTGAACTCGCAATTGCGCCAGTTCTCGTCGATGTAGACGTAGGTGGTGCGCTGCTTTTCCTTCACCCAGTTCTCGACAATCTCGGCCTTCTTGTGATTCTCATAAATGCCCTTGAGCACCTGGTAGTCCTCGGCCAGGTCGGCCTTGTGTCCGTCGACGCGCTTTTGCAGCCTGACGATGGCCACTTGCTCGCGGCGCGTCTTGGGGTTGACCATCACAAACGGTGCCGACAGCTCGCCCACCTGCATCTTGTCGACCAGCTTGCCCACCTCTGCGGGGAGGTCGGCCATCTCGAAACGGTTGCTGTGCGAATGTTCGTTGAGCATGACCCCGCCATTGTTGCGCGAGTCCTTGTCCTGCGAGATGTAGAGTGCCGCCTGCTCGAAGGTGTACTTGCCGCCCTGGATGTCGTTGCGCACGCTGTCGAGGCGTGTGAGGGCATCGGTGAGGTCTTTGTCGGCCACCTTGGGCCGCAGCAGAATGTGGCGCGTGTTGATGCGGTCGCCACGCTTCTCAATCAGCTGAATGATGTGGTAGCCGTCTTCGGTTTCCACAATGTTCGACACTTTCTTGGTGTCGCTCAGGTTAAAGGCTGCCGTGGCATACTCAGGCAGGAGCATGGCGCGGCTCACAAAGCCGGTCTCGCCGCCGTACACCGACGTGCCGGGGTCCTCGCTGTGCAGAATCGCCAGTGTCGAGAACTCACTCTCGCCATTGGTGACTTGCTGGGCATAGCCACGCAGGCGCGACTTCACCTCGTCGATCTCCTGCTGTGGAATCACCGGATTGATGGTGATAATTTGCACCTCCACCTGCTTGGGTATGAAGGGCAGCGAATCGCTGGGCAAGGTGTTGTAGAACTTGCGCACCTCGGCCGGCGTGGCCTTCACTTTCTTGGTGAGGTTGTACTGCACTTGCTGGATGCTGTTTTGGTCGCGCACCATCTCGGCAAGTTTCTCGCGCAGCACGGGCATGGGCTTGTGAAAATACTCCTCCACTTTCTCCTTCGAGCCCAGATTGGCAATAAAATAATTGATGCGTGCGTCCACCTCGCGCATCACCTGGCTCTCCTGCACCTCGACGGTGTCGATGCGCGCCTGGTGCAGGAAGAGCTTGTCGATGGCCATCTGCTCGGGAATCACGCAGTAGGGGTTGCCATCGAGCGTGGCGCGCTCCTGCTGCAAGTTGAGGTACTGCTCCTCGATGTCGCTCTTGAAAATCGGCTCATCGCCTACTACCCAGGCCACTTCCTCGGCCACATTGTTCTGCGCACTAACGGTAACAGCCATGCTCAACAAAGCAGCTGCAATGGCATATTTTACAATTAACGGTTTGTTCATGATTCGCTTAAATTTCAACCTGCAAATTTCAGCATTTTTCAGAACATGGCAAAGCAAGATGGTAATAAATAATCTAAAAAAGGGGAGCCGCGGCGGTTTCCCGCTGCGGCTCCCTGTAGGGGGCGGCTACCTACTCTCCCACTCTCGCAGTACCATCGGCGTGGTGAGGCTTAACTTCTCTGTTCGGAATGGGAAGAGGTGGGACCCTCACGCTATCACCGCCTTGGCTCGGTGCGGCGCCCGCTGCGGGCGCCGTGATGCCTCGGGGCCTTCGACGGGAACGCGCCGACCTCCTGTAAGCGCCGGCAGCCTGCAGGCCGCGGAACCGGGCCGTGAGGCGGGTCTTCGACATGCGCGCCATCTCGCGGCGCGCGCTGTGTTTTGCCTGTGCGCCTGGGCGCACCGGAAAGCCCTCGGGCAATTAGTACGGCTCGGCTCAGGACGTCGCCGCCCTTGCACCTGCCGCCTATCGACGTCGTCGTCTCCGACGGCCCTCAGGCGAGGTCTAATCTTGCGGCTGGCTTCGCGCTTAGATGCTTTCAGCGCTTATCCGTGCCCGGCGCGGATACCCGGCGGTGCCCCGGGCGGGACAACCGGTTGACCGGAGGCCGGTCCGGCACGGTCCTCTCGTACTGGTGCCAGGGCCGCGCACGCTCACGTACTCCTTCTCGGCCGGCGGCGCGCTCAACGACTCCGTCGCGCAGAAAATCA
>JAFSYB010000129.1 GCA_017443765.1 Muribaculaceae bacterium
AATCCAGTTTTGATGCGTCACATGGGCAGGACACAACCCAAATATCAGACGAAAATCGGGAAAACAAGATTTCACGACCGGCTAAATGCTCCATCAGGCTCCAAATTGAGGCTGGGCTATTTCTTTCTGCGGAATTGAGGTTAAACTCGACCGACTTCTGCTTGACACCCAGTGCCTTCATGCGGTTCACAAAGTCGATAATCAGGTCGGTCTGCTGCACCTTGTCGAGGTTGGGCCGGTTCTGGTAGAGGATGTCCTCGATCAGCCAGGTCTTGTAGATGTTGCCGGAGAACAGTTCCTTGACGGCAACGAGCCTGAAACCGAGTCCGGCTCGGCGGGTGACGCGGTCAGTGACCTCGGTTACCTCGACCATGTCGCCATTGACGAGCGGCAAGAGCAGGTTGTTCTGTGTGACCATGAGCAGGTCGCCCACGGCCACGGTTGGCGAGGTGAAGCCCAGCCGCGAGCGGATGCGCAACGAGAACTGGCTGCACCGGCTGTTGGAGCGGCTGATGAACACCGCCCTCTCGTATCCCCCACCCTTGACAGCCTTGACATAAAGCTCCACCAGGTCGTTCACGTCGTGGTGGAACTGAATGTCGCTGTAGTTGCGCAGCGGCAGCTTGCCCCACACCTTTGAGGCGCCGTACACCTCGACGCCGGCGGGTGCGTTGGCCCAGAGCGTGCGTACGGCCTTGCTGGCGGTAATGATGGTGCTGTCGCCGGCCTGGCGCATGATTTCGGTGAGCTGGGCAGTGGCCACGCCGCAGCCGAAATGGCAGGCGATGTAATCCTCCATCAATGCCGGCGAATAGTACTGCTCGACGGGCGGAAGCTGGCAGGGGTCGCCCACCATGATGAACTTGCTGTCGGGATTGTTGTCGTAGTTGAGCAAGTCGGTGAGCAGCTTCCCCGACCCGAAGCGCGCCTGGGTGACATCCTTGGTCTCGAAGTCGCTCACCATTGATGCCTCGTCGATGATGTGCACCATGGCCTCGGCATTGCTGTCGACGCTTGTGGGTTCGAAGGTGAGAAACATCTGCCCGGTTTCGTCGATGCTGGTCACCTCGCGGTCGGTAAGGTCCTGATTAAGTCCCTTGAATGAGTAGATGGTAGTGTGAATGGTGCGAGCCTTGACGGCGTTTTTGCCGTCGCCGGCGAGGTTGCCCATCACCTTGGCTGCCCGGCCGGTGGGCGCCATGAGCGCGAACAGGCGTCCCCGCTTGCGCAGCTCGGCGAGCAGGAAGCGCAGCAGGTGGTCTTGCCCGTGCCGGCATAGCCCTTGAGGATGAATACGCGCTGAGCCGGGTTGTCGATGAAGTTCAGGATTTCGCCCAGCACCCGCGTCTGGCTCGGCGTGAGCGTGATTTTCTTAGCTGGCATGGGAGGGGTCGTTTAGGAGATGCTCAATCGTTTCGATAGCCGCCTTAATGTTGTCGATAATCCTTTTCGAAGGCATCGGATTCGGTCTGAAACCACAATGGTTCACATCGTTGCGCAAAGACACAACGGCGAAATAGGCTTCAATCATTTTTCTGTCGCTCAAGAGCTTGTCGAAACACAGTTCCCGGACACTCGGCTTGAGTTCTTCCTCAACGTTCCAATCTGGTTCCGGTACACTGTTTTTGAGGCAATAGGCCGCTTTTGTGACGAGTTCCCTCTGTTTGACATCATCAATGGGGATGCTGTGACGAAGGCAGAAGAATGAGATTGCCGCCTCCTCAAGAAAGGTGACCGCTTGCTGATAGAGCCCCCGTTCATAGCACCACCAAGCGGCCTTGAAGCAATTATCCGCCGAGGGGCTGTCAGAAAAACTGGCAACATCCGCCCTCAATTTATCAATGACGGGGTTCATGGGTTCCAGCAAGACCTCTTCCACAACCGCCAACTGAGCTTTCAAAGGCTTAACATTTGTTCCATGATAAATGTTTATGCCACGGCATGTATGAAAATCGTGTGCGTAAGGAATGAGTAAGTTGGACAACCGCTTTGTTTCAGTCGCAACCTTATTGCCTCCTTTTGCTTCCTTAAGAATCGGTTTCAAGTCACTCTCGGCCAAGGCAACCATTTTCTCCGGACTGCCGTTCTCTATGAAATCGGCGGCGGCGTGGGTCCAGTCTTGCAGGTCGCTCAACATGGTCAGGTCAATGATCGGTGCAATATTTGTCGCTTTGTCTCGTGCCTCATAGTTTCCATAAGTGATGCTTTTCACGGTCACTTTTTTCAGGAACTTGGCATAGTTGCCGAGTACAAGTGTGAGCATGGGCAGATAGCGGTATCCGTGTGTGATGTCGAAATAAAGCTCATCACCGTCTTGCAACACGTCGAAAACCCGCATGAAGATTTCCATGATTTCCTGCTCGTTGTTGCCGTCGGGCAAATTGTTGAGTGTGGCAGGGACAAATGGCAGACTCATGGCGTCGAGCCGGCTTTTCAACCCTTGCCATTCAATTTTGAAACCATCGCGATTGGTTTGACCATCATCAAACCAATTCTTGGTCTCGGCCAATGGAGTCAGAAGTATATAGGCTGCATCGCCCTCAGACCAGGGGGATTGGCCGAAGTGGTATCTCAAGGTGGCCTCCTGAATAAAACGCACTTTCTGTGACCTGAATTCTCCACGA
The DNA here is from genome assembly GCA_017443765.1 of Muribaculaceae bacterium. GTDB lineage: Bacteria > Bacteroidota > Bacteroidia > Bacteroidales > Muribaculaceae > Sodaliphilus. Next base: position 2,625 of record JAFSYB010000129.1, read on the forward strand.
GAATAAATGCATTCGCCATAAGGACTCGTTCCCAAAAACGAGATGAATACTTTTCTTGCCATAGTTATCCTGTTGATTATGCGTTGATCTCACTCGTATAGCTGTCGAGCTGGTTGTAGAACGCCGTTGTGGCGGCGGCATTGCGGGAGATGGCCTGCATATCGTAGTGCGGTATGCGTGCCTGACGGCATTTCTCGGCGGCGAGGGCTTTCATGGGCACGTCGGTGATGAAAATCACCTTGCTGCCCATCCCCCCGTAGCGGCGCGACACCTCGCTGAACTTGTCAATATCCGGCGAACTGTAGACCTGCGTCTTGCACTCGACGAACACCCATTTGCTGCCGGTGGTCTCGATGATGACGTCAAACTCGTTGAGCGTGGGACCGCCCTGCGCCGGCATCACCTCCAGCCCCAACCACACCTGGCGAGCCTGCTTCCAGCCGGCGAGCAGGCGGCCCACCTTGAGCTCGAACCAGCCGTGGTTCACCAGCAACTCGGCCACATGGGGCGCCCGCAGGGTGAACTGCTTGGTGAACGTCTGCCGCTGATTGGCCATCTGCGCCGTCACCGTGCAGGCGGATTTGTCGTAGTGGAGCAAGCAACCGCGTGAGCGCGACAGCGTAGGCAGACCGCCCGGCGGGTCGAGGGTGAGGTCGAGGAATGCCCGCTGGTTGATGCGCCGCATTTCCTCGATCTGGGAGATGAGGGCGATGTCGGCTGGCGTGTAATGGCTCAGCGGGGTCTTGCGGCTGATGCGCACCCCGGCCAGGCCCATGATGTCGTCGAGGGTGATGACCGAGGAGTCGAAGCGGTGGCTCTCGAGCGTGTCCACGTCAAGCACCTTGTTGTTCTGGTCGATAATCACACAGCGTGCACGGTGGGCAAACGCCTGGTGAAACCATAGCGACCACAGTTTGGTGCCGCCAACCAGGTTAACGGTCACCTCGTTTCCAGGCTTGCAATGCACATCGGCCATGGCGCGTATGTCGGCCAGCACGGCGCTGTGGTTAGTGGTTCCGAGCTGTTGAGTGGCCACCGCCATGGTGGGACACTTGCTCCCCAACGCCCGCCGCACACGGTCGGCCTCGCCTTTTGTCTGCGCGCTGCACACCAGCACCACCCGCTCGGGCTGTCCATCGATGAGCTGCGCAAACACCGGATAGGTTTGCTTGCCCACAAGTGAGATGTTGATTTTTGCCATGTTATAGGAATTCTAAAGTTGGATTGTCATTTGCCTGCGTCCAGGCTCTCGAGGGCCTGCGTGAGGAGGTTATCCCAGGAAATCTGCGACTTGTCCACACTCGCGAGCCGTTCATTGTCGGGCATTTGATCATTCTGATTGTAATAGTACAACTCGCGGTTGGCATCGATAGCCAACAGCGTCATCAGCGAACTGACCACCGCAGTGCCCGGGGTGAGGTTGAAAATCAGTTGGTGCCGCTCATCGTCAAGGTGCTTGATTCGAGGTATCAGTTCTTCGGAACACTCCACGAAATCATTATAGTTGCAGCCATGTGTGAATGTGATTTGCATTTTGTCGATCCACTTTTTGTCGGGGAATTCCCGCTTCGCCACCTCACGGATAAGCCGCTCCAACTTGCCGTCATTCGACAAACCGCGGGCTGTTTCCTCGTCAATTTTCAGGAAATCAAGCAGAGGGGCTATATCATTTTTTTGGTCAGATCTCAAGATAAGCATCTCGCAACGGCCCTCATCCTCGTCGGCCACCGTCTGCAACACGCGCACCAGGGGCCGCAGGTTGAGGTTGCGGTAGTCGTTGTTCCACGGCACCTTGAGGGCGCTCATGCCCGAAACGAACACCTTGATGGGATGGGGCTGCTTGGCTTTCCGGCCTTCGGGGAAGAAAATCAACAGCAGCAACAAACCCACCGCACCGATGCCGAGCGACAGCCACGACGCCGGGTCGGCGGTGGTGATCACACAGAGCAAGCCATCGGTGGCCCAGCTGATGTGCATCACAAAGAACAGCAGGTAGCACACGCCCCACCCACTCGGCACAATGGCATTGGACAAGAGTTTGGTTAAAATTCTTGGGAAGGATGACTTGATGGCGCCCGCCTTAAACGAGCGCCAAAAGACCACACTCATCAGCCCCACGAGGCAAACGCACCCCACCACAGTAAGCATCGATGGCAGCAAGCCATGAAACCACAACACCACAAGCACCTCGGCAACCAGCAGCAGCAACAGGGCTATGGCGCTGCGGTTACGCCTCACGTGTTTTCCACAAAATGACAATGCGCTCCTGCCTAACTCGTTTTTCGGCGCGCACATGCTTTGCCCTGCGCTGGTTTCCTTTTCCATCTTCTTCTATTTTTGGTGTGGTTCAGGCTGTGAATGTGCAAATATAGCTATAATTCGGAAATCGGCAATCATCAAAAGGGCGCTTTTTGTATTTTTTTGATGATTTCAAGGACACCTGCAAAAGTCCGTGTGTTTCTGTGTCGGCTCGGTAGTGTGATAGACGGGCAATGACCTCGAAGAGGTCGGACGGGTCGAAGACCCGGCTCCATGTTAAAGACCAAGCAAGAGCCTCGACGAGGCTCGCAGCTTG
>JAFSYB010000130.1 GCA_017443765.1 Muribaculaceae bacterium
ACATTTCCATCACCGATACGGCCCAGCTGTATACGTCCGTCCGCCGGGTCAGCGGTTTGCCGTCCATCTGCTCCATGCTGCAGTAGGCCGGAGTATATCCACCGCTGGCCGCCATGTGGGTGGCTGTGACCTGGGCCGTGAGGCGCGACTGCGCCATGCTGCAGGCCCCGCCCTTGCGCTTCACCGTGCCGCTCCTCACAATGGCACGACCACTCGTGGGGGTCAGCTACCGACTGCGCGAACTGCGGCACAAAAAGAGCAACTACACCACCTATTTGTAGATGCACGGCGCATCTCGCTTTCAGGTGGCGCTATAAATTGCTCGGCGGGATTTGGGGCATTTGCCTTTTTTCGGAACCCACCTTTAGTATCCTAACGGCTCGCCCACGACTACCACGGTGTGGCGGCCGCCCGGACTGTTGCGCAACAGGTGCACATAGTTGCAGATGCACTGCGGCGAGTGGCAGTTGTGACACACGCCGTCGGTTTGGCACGGCGTGGCAATGCCAAAGCGCGACGCGTTGGTGGGCGACGCCGTGCTCCGTGCACGCGCCACCGCGGCCTCGACGCTCTGAGCCACCTTGTTCACGCCAATGACAAAGATGACTTTTTTCGGCCCCCAGGTGATGGCCGCCACGCGGTTGCCGTTGCCGTCGATGTTCACAATCACGCCGTCCTCGCTGATGGCGTTGGCGCTCGACAGATACACATCGGCGCTGAACGCCTCGAGGTACATTTGCGCGGCAGTCTCGCGGTCGGGTGCCTTGTCGCGGTCAATCACGCGCAGCGTGCCGCGATTGTGCAGCGCCTGGGTCAAGCCCATGTCGCGGATGGTCATCGACCCGCCCCAGGTCACGCTGCTGCCATCGGCAATGAGCGACTGCACGCGCTCCACGGCCTCGCCCGCAGTCTCGCAGTAGTATCCCTCGATGTTACGGCGACGGAGCTGGGCAATCAAATGCTCCCCAAGACGCCTGTTTCGCAATTCAATAGGTGTTGCCATTTCGGTTGTTTTTTAGTGGATTCTTACGGCAATAGAATGATGATGTATGGGTGGGTTAATGTAACGTGTGGCACGTCAATGGCACGCTCGCGGCGAATCTGCTGACAAGTGTATTTCTTGTTGAGGCTCAGCGCTTGGCTTTGGCCTTGGCCTTGATGACTTGACTGGCGAGGCGGCGTGGGGTGGGAGGGTCGGCGAGGAAGTTGTCGGGCAGCTCCACCTGATAGAGGCTTTCCACTTCCGTCACAAATTGCACCACATTTATTGAGTCCATGCCCAGGTCGCTGATGAGGTTGCTGTCGGGCGTGATGGCGATGCCATTGTAGGTGGCGTCGATTCTCTTGGCGCAGAGTGCAATGATGTCGTGCGTCACCGCGTCGATGTCGGCGGCCAAGGCGGTAGCCTCGCGCTGACTCTGCTCGGTTTCGTGATATACCACGGGCGGCGGCCCATACACTAATTGCGGCGACCCGTAGAGGGGGGCAACCCTGCGTTCCTGGGCGCGTCTCACCGAGTCGCGGCGTGCGCGCTCGCGCTTGCGCTGTGCCTCCTGGGCAACGGCCTGCGTGTCGGGTTCGGCGTGCTGCGTGGCGGCAAACAGCTCATCGAAGTCGAGCGCCTCGCCGCCAATGGCCACCACGTCGGCCGCGGTGACCTCGACCTCGAGGCGCGGTGCCTGCGTCGATGGGTACGATGCCACAATGCCCGGAGCCAGACCGGCGGTCACTGCTGCTCCCACAGCAGTGAGCGATTTCTTTCCTTTGTTCTTATTCATAATTCCAAATGATTATTTCCAATCCAAAAAGTCGGGTTCACTTCCATATACAACAGTGGGATTGCCTGGGGCGGCAAGCCAAAGGCTGACGAACTCAAAAGCACAAATGGCCCGATGCTAAATTCGTGTGGAGGTGAACTTTGTGTCATATTTATCGCATATTGAGTTTAACGTTTTTCAGTCGGTTGTAGTGGCACATCATCAGGTCGCCATGCTCGTCGCGCAGGTGGAAACCGTTGCCCTGGCAGTAGCGGAACGCCTCGCACTCGCTGCACGCCCCGCGGCGCATCCACGCGCGGTCGCGGTATGGCTCAAAGCGGTGCTCCCACACGTCCCAAAAGCGGTCGCGGTAGATGTTGCCCTGGCTGTAGTCGCTGCGTATGCTCAGGCAGCCCGAGATGTCGCCGTTGGCACGCACGCTCGCCACCGTGAGACCCGCCTGGCAGTTGTAGAAATAGTCGCGCACAAGCCCCTCGTAGGCACCCAAGTAGCCCTCGCACGCATAGCTCAGGCCGATTTTTCCCTCGCGCCGCGTGACCACGATAAAGTTGAGCAAGTCGCGGAACTGCTCGTCGCTCAGCTGCAGGCTGTCGTCGGCGGCAGCACGGCCCATGGGAATAATGGTGAAGCATCGCCAGTGGCGCACGCCGGCCTCGATCAGCAGCCGCTTCAGCTCGGCCAGCCGGTGGATGTTCCGGCTGTTCACGCACGTGATCACGTCCCACGTCAGGCCGGGAATCGTCTGCACCGCCTCCACGGCCCGCATGGCGCGGTCGAAGCCCGTCGACGTGTTCCGCAGCCAGTTGTGGTCGTCGCGCGTGCCGTCCACGTCGACCGACAGCGAGCCGATGCCGGCCTGCGCCAACTCGCGTGCCACGGCCGTGTCGAGCGTGAGGCCGTTGGTCACCATCCCCCACACAAAGCCGCGCTCCACGATGGCGCGGCCGCAGTCCATCAGGTCGCCACGCACCAAGGGCTCGCCGCCCACGGTGTTCACCATCACCTGTCCGGGGGCGCAGTGTGCCGCCACGTCGTCGAGCACCGGCACAAAGTCAGCCAGTGCCATGTCGGCCACGCTTGCCTCGCGCAGGCAGTCGCTCCCGCAGTGACGGCAAGCCATGTTGCAGCGCAGCGTGCACTCCCAAAACAGCTGCCGCAGCGGATGCTCACGTTTCAGCCCCTCCACATAGTCGCGGGTGGCCTCTAAGTATTCTTGTTGCGTTACATTCATGCCACGACGCTGTCCAGTCCTATGCCGAAGCGAGTAGTTTTCACATTCATGCTGCAAAATTAGTGCAAGTTGAGCGCAATGGCAAGAAAAACAAGATTTTTCTTGCCATTGCCGAAACGCCGCCTAATTTCGCGCGAAGCGCAACATAGTGCAAGTTGAGCGAAAAAGCAAAGCTTGCTTTGATTTTTGGATAATCAGCGGCCGGGTCTGCCGCGGCATGAATGCTCGGAACTCTCGTGACACAGCACTCGCACGCTTGGTGAAGCGCAGGCCGTATAGGTCTGCATGAGGCCAGCGGCCTCAAAGTGAAAGAAACCCCACGGCGCATACATCGAAGATGTGTGTGGCGTGGGGAGAGCCCCTCCGCGGCTGGGCCTCGAAGAGGGCCAACTAAGCGTGTCGTATGTGTGGAGCCGACACTCACAAAGTTCCTCTTCGAGGCATCAGGGGAGTCTTTGAACAAGATAGTATCTACTCAATGCAATTAGAGGTTTGTTATTTCGAATACCGATGAATCTTTGACCTCTGCAAGACGGATAATTTCATCTTTGATTCTTAAAAGGAAATCATCAGTGACATTCACATTGCTGAGTGTTTCGATACATTGTTGGAAGTTGCCAGACTCTCGATACAGTTCTGCTTTTAATAATTCATCTTGTACCCAATTGTCAATCAGCCAATTAATGTTATTGAGCATAAACTGCTTGTCATCTTCTGTTGGTTGTTTGTCAGTTTCTACCCGATAAAAACAATCATTATATGTATGAAACAGAAGCAATCTGACGTTGCACTCTTCGTTAGCACTTTCAAAGCCCTCATTATTAAGTTGAATGAATGCCTCTTTCATTTCAGGGAATGTCAAAGTGCCAAGTTCAATGGAACAGCCATCTTTAGCATACTTTACTTCTTGGCGAGACAAGATATAAAACTTCCCACATTTTGGGCATTTTTGAACAATAGAAACTTGAGGCAGCATAGGAGCATCACGCTTATTATCTGACCAATATCTTGCGCCAATAGTATTGCCCGACATTAAGCTTAAAAGCTCTTTATCCGTTCCGCAAAACGGACACTTTACGATTTGAGGATGTCCTGGTAACATAATACTGTGTGTTTAAAATAACGTTCTTTCTTAATTAGCGTTCAGAGTATATTTCTTGTTAAGCAAAAACCGTGCCATAGTGTTTTAGAATATAATACCGCAGTTATATTTGTACCTTAATTCCGCAGCAGCATGATTTAATGAACTTTATAACATTCTGAGGTACAATAAGTTCCATGGGTTTGCCATATCAGAAATATCACCTAATTTAGTGGTGTAAAAACAAAAGACAAAAACTCTGAACGGCAAGGCCAAGTTACAACTAAAATCCGACATCATCAACTCTTTCGGGTCACTTATTTCGATTTTCAGGCAATTTGACCGCAGCGGCATCCGCTTGGTCATCGACAGTCACCTGGGCAGGCGTGGCACGACAAAGGCGGCGTTTTCCCACGGCGACGTGTTCGCCTCGCTGTTCGGCAGCTACCTGTGCGGCGGCGATGCCATTGAGGACGTGATTGACATCAAGCCGTTCAGAGGTTTTTTGAGTGCCGGCCATTTTGCCTTCAGGTGTAACAGCACGCTCCGTTTTTTGCCGCATTCAGCGGCTTGGAGCAGCCAAGGTGTAACAGCATAGTCCGTTTCTTGCTGCCGATGGCCCGCTTTTCACCCTAAGTGTAACAGCATAGTCCGTTTTTAGTGATTCTGGACGAAACGCAAAATCGCAACTCGCTGATAATCAACCGCCATTAAATGAGGCAAGAACCTCAAATTGCGGTTACCGATTCATCTCGACTCTGTAACAGCTTGCTCCGATTTTTCCAGCTCGGTTGTGTGATAGACGGGCAAAGCCCTCGAAGAGGTCAGGAGGGCTTTGAACAAGATAGTATCCCCAAAACTCACGGTTTTGCGGGTGTTCCGTTAATTTCCTTTGCTTCGTGTCAGGTTCGATGATTCCCGGCGCGACGCAGCGGGATGCCATCACTCAGGCCTGCACCACTTGCACGGCGTGCGCCCCATTGACCGGGCTTTGCTCGCCGAGACGGCAATGACGCTTTTTGAGCAATTGTTAAGCCCTTTGCAATCCGACGATTTGTGATACCGCTTCGATTGCGGGCCAGTGCAGATGTATACGGTTGCTTGGCTGTGTGGGGGGGGCGTGTATAGGCTTGCGGCAAAGACGGAATTGATCCCGCAAGTGGATGACTCATGCCTGGTGTCGTTGCACGCTGTCAGCAACAAAACAAAGGCACAGAACAGTAAGGCCAAGTGTTTCATGTCGATTCGGATTACCAGACAAAGAAAATCCAAAACAGGCCTTTGAGTTCAGACAGAACGGAATCGATGAAGATGATTTCAAGGATTGAGTCATCTGTCTTGCAGTATTGAATAAAATACACCACGGTCATTATTTGGCTGATAATGATGTATATCGCGGTAAGAAAACTGAAAATGGCTCCTCCCGTGTCTTTTGAATCGCTCATAATAAATGGTTTTAGTTGTTAAGTCCGGCAATAAGCAGTGCGCCCCATGCGACCACGATGAGTTTGCCCAAAAGCCCGGCTTTGGCAAACATTGACAGCGGCCACAGCGGCCCGAACAAAAATGCGAGAATGAAGTAGATGATAGTTGCTGCTGTTAACATGATGAATAGGGATTAGGGTTGATAACTATTGGCGACAGCCTCGCTCTCGGCTGCTTCGGCCCACTCTTCGCAGTACTCGCACAGTGTGTACTGGTCTGTGAGCTCATAGCCTTGGAGGCGGTCGAATGTGCCGTTCTTGTGCGCCTTGGCCTTGTCTTCGCAGTCGTTGTGGCAAGTCAAATGGTAGACATTTGCTTTGGTGTCCACAAAAAAAGTCTCGCAATCAAAGCGATAGTTTTGGTAATACCTTTCGCTAAAGAAGATGGCGGCAATGGCCAATGCAACCAACGTGATGCCCCATGCAATGGTAAGCTTGTAGCGCAGTGGTATTGGGGTTTTATTATGCTTGTCGCCCAAGGAAAAGGGTTCAGTGTCGTCAACTTCCACTTCCACATCCAACAGGGCAACCATAGCAGCCATCAACAGGGTGAAGACTAACGATTTACCGCTTAACCAACCCAGCAGCCATTGCACGAATCCATTGTGGAAATACCACGTCAGTACCACGGTCACTGCCAGCAGCACTAACCCGACGGGAACCGCAATAAAACCAACACTATTAAACCAATCATAGGTGCTGCGCCCTATGGTGTCGGACAAGAACGAGCGTCTGCAAGTGGGCATAGGGTGCTATTCGTAAATTCGTTGCAATCTGTTCTTTGCAGTTTCGTTGCCCTGCTCGGCAGCTTTGCGCCACCAGAATTTTGCTTGTTCAATGTCACGAGGAATCAGTTGAAGCGAGTCGTCGATGGTCACACGATATACCTTAACATATTCCATAAGGTCATCATCCCAATATTTGCGTATCTTGTCTTCGTCATGCTCAAAGCTTTTTGTAGTCTTGCGTGTCTCGGTATGTGACCCGACTTTGATTTTCACACCCTCGACAAACAAGTCGCCATAATCTAGTTGGGACACTTCACTCCCTGCCTCAGCTCCCTTTTGCAAGAAATCGACTGCTTTCCTCATATTGACATTTACACCTCGCCCTTCTTTGTATGCAAGCCATAATTTATAGTAGGCAGAGATATACCCTTGTTTCGCAGCTTCATTATACCAATAAGTGGACTTGTCGAAGTCGGATTCAACATAATAGTCGCTAAATCTTCTAAAATCAGCATTCTCCCCCAAAAGGTAAATGTCCCCCAAAATATATTGCCATTTCGGATTGCCGTTAAAAGCCGCAGATTCTATTACAGCAAGTGCATCTGATCTGACGCTCTCCAATTGCTCGGTAATATATTTGTCATCAACCTGTTCATGCCAAGTTGTTTCTTTGTAGAGGATTCGGTGTGCCCACTCTGCATTCACTGAATCGTCTTTTGTGTGAATGTGGCTGGTGATACGCTCTGCAATTATTCGGGCTTTCTTTCTTTCTTGTTCAGGCAAGTATGTGTAATAATAGTAGCAATAAATGGCAGAAATACATCCGATGATAATGCCTATAATAACAAGGCCAAGGAGGTATTTCCAAATCTTTTTCCACAGATATTTGATTCCGCGCAGCAAGCCTTTAATGCCACGAAGAATCAGCCCGAAAAAAGCAGCCACAACCTTTTTGAGTATGTTCAAAACACTCTTCCTCTCACTTTGTCGGGTAGTGTTGTTGTCCTCTGATTCCATGTCATTGCTTCAAGAATTCATCGATTACAGTCTGGGTGTTGACGGGTAGTTGCGTCTGCCAGACCTCGGCTTTTTTCACGCCCATGTCGGTGAGCCATTGCGTGATCAGGCTTTTCATGCGGGGCAGCTGTTGGGGGTTGTGTGGATTCACCTCAAGCACAAGCACCTCCAGGTCGCCCTTGATGGTGTCGGTGCGGTCGGTGATGAGCTTCGAATTGGGGTTGCTGAGCACCGGGTCGGTGATGTAATTCGACTCGTTGCCGTTCAGAATCCGATGGTTGTGTTCGTAAAGGTAGCCATCGGTGATGATGACAAGGAGGTTGCGGTAGCCCTCGCGCACACACTGGATGTCCACATCGCCGTTGGCAAAGAAAGCCCAGATGTCGCTGCCGTGGAACTGTCCCTGCTGTTTGGCCAAATCATATATCTTGCCAAGATTTTTGTTGAATGAGTCACGGGCGTGGATGATGGCCTCTTTTTTCTCTTTAGTTCCGGTTTTAAGCTTATTGCCGTCAATGACTAATGCTGCTGCTAAAGCCGCCACGCTTGTGTCCTGAGGCGCGGGATAGAAAAGTACCTTTATTGCATGGGGGGCATATTGCAGACCTGCGTCGTCACCGCACTCCCACGACTTGCATTGGGCGGTGAACCAGTCGGCCAAGTGGCCGACAATGGCGGTGTCGCGGGCAACCTGGTTGCTATCTGGTTTCACGATGCGGTCCGACAAGTCGAGCAGAATGTTGATGTTGAGCTTGGTCGGCCCCGGATTTATTGTGGTCGTGTCACGGGTGCAACTGGATTCCTTACTATCATCACCTCCACCTCCTCCACCATAAGCGAAGAGAGTCATTAGGGCGATGACCACGGTTGCTATAATCCATAGGTTTTTGTTTTTCATACTAATTGTTGTTTGGAGTTAGTGTGTTCACTTTGTTGTTTGGAGTTAGTGTGTTCACTGTGTTGTTGAATGTGGCGTTGGCAGTGGCCTGGGCTTGCTGGCTGCAACCCAGCACGCCCATTTGCGTGATCCACCCGGTGAAAAAGTTGGTCATTGATTGGCGGATGAGGCCGTAGTCGATGTTCACCGTGTTGGCAAGCTGGGCCATCAATGTGGTGATTGCGTTGTCGATGGCCGTCTGCTGGGCCTGGTAATTGGCAATGTTCTGCTGCTGCTTGCCGTTGTCGGCTTTCAAGTCATCGATCTCCGTGCTAAGCTGCAGAATCCGCACTTTGTTCAGGTCCAGTTTGGAGTAGGCTTCCATGAGTTGGTTGAACACCAGTCCCCAAATGATGTAGGACACAAAGCCGCAGAAGATGACGGCCCAGAAGCTGATATCACGAATGGCCAACGAGATGGTGTATGGCCCATCTTGCACCAAAGCGTTGAGCACCATCGCATCATGAATCTTTTCTCCAATTTTGTAGGCCAGTATGCAGTCGAAAATGAACGTCACGCACAGCACGGCGAGTGTCTTGACGTATTTGGCTTTGCCGTTCTCTTTCAAAAAATAGTGCAGGTTGAATCCCAGTCCCATGAAGATGATGGGGAAGCAAATCATCAGCAGGAACGAGACCACGCTCTTGTCCCAGGTCTTGGAAAACGCCTGTGGGTTGAACATGGCCTTGGTGGCATCCGACACCCCCGACCCGTCGATGAATGCCGAGAAAAACGTGCTGCTGTAAAAAAGCAGCAGGTAGAATGTCAATGGGATGAGAATGGCCAGCGCAATCCAGAACTTGACCCATTCGTCCTTGTTTTTGGTTTCTTTTTCTTCCTTGAGGCGGTTGATGGCTTCTTTGGCCCGGTCGATGGCGGTGTTGTTGTCGTTGATTTTCTGATTCGCCTGCTCAATCTGTTGTTGGAGCAGTTGCTTGTTGTTCTTCTCCTGCTCGACCTGTGCCTGCAGGTTGGCGCGGGTTTGCTGCTGCAGCTGCACATTCTGCGCCTGCGCGTTGTATTCGTCCTGATATGCCTTTTGCAGCATGGGTACCAGGGCGAAATTGCTGCCACCCACGGTGGCACACATACGCATGCCCCAGTTTTGGTAGGTTTCACCCTGACGGCGGTCGTTGGCGTTGACCGGCGGCTGCTGTTGGCCCACCACTGGTAATGTCGCCGGTGTCGGCTGGGCTTTCTTGCTCGTGAAGAGTGTCTTTAAGCTGAATGCCATAGAAGTGTGTATTAGTTGGTTAGTTCCTTGATGATTTTGTCCTCGCTCACATTGGCTTGTGCTTGTTGCAGCAGGTAGTCGACAAAGTCGCTCGCCTGTGCGTCCTCGATTCCATATCGCAATGCGTAGGTTTGCAGCAGGTTGCGTTCCGAATTGTCGATGATGCCATCGGCCCAGGCAATCAGAGCCATCTCGTAGAGTGTCCTCACGCGGTCTTCGGGGGTTGCCGGGATGGCGAATGTGGTGCCCGATGTCATGATGGCGTGGTTGATGTCGTCCTCGCTCAGGCTGTAGTTCTCGCGGCCGATTCGGTACAGCGTTTCCAACTCTTTGGGCGACACGATGCCATCGGCAAGCACCATACAGTACAGGTTCAGAAAATGAGTGGTCATTGATGGATTCATTGTCATCGTATTTTTTGTTCAATCACATATATAACAAGCAGTGCAGTCGATTCTCTCGTTGCTTATTCGGTGGCATCGCCAAACGCCATTGTCCCGCAAACAGAGAAAAGCCTGCACCTATACAGGTGGCAAGCATTTCACTTTCTTACAAAGGGACAAATTCTTCTTTTTGGCGATTTTCCGAATATCCGAGTAAGAAGCAAACACTTTGCTCTCAGTATGTCGTGTCGTTAAATGTTCAAGTCATTTGTTATGTGGTTTTAGGGATTCATGCCGCAAATTTAGTCATTATTCGCGACATGACCACACAAACCGACAAAAAAATGCATGGGGGCGTTCAACGCGCACGCCATCGGGTGCAGGCTGTGGGGGTGTTCAGAATGGCAGGGCGTCGGGGGCTTCGGGCTCGGGTGGCACGAGTGCCGCCGGTGCGTTGCCCGTGTCGTTGCTGCGGCGAGGTACAAAAGTGACCTGGAACTCTCCTGTGGTTGGTGTCCTATCCACAATCTCCAGTGCGTTTTTGGCAAAGATCTCATCAATCCGCTCGCGCATCTTGCGCATCCGCTCGCGCCGATGTTCGGGCGTCTCCTCGGCCAGCTTCTTGTGCACGAGCCGTATATGGTCGAGGTCGATGTGGGTAATCACGTTGTCGTCTTCCATTGTAGTGTGTTTTTTTCGTTTCACGCTGCAAAGGTAGATACTATTCGTTCAGTTTAAGTGAACGGATTGGTAATTCGCTAAAGTTTTTTCGGCTTCGGCCTGTAATTCCTCTCGGAGGGCTTGGGGGCTGAGTACGGTGATGTGCGGGCCGAATGACTGCAGCAGGTTGACCAGCTCGGGGTTGATGATGACCTCGATTTGGAGCACCACGCTGTCGGCCTCGCGGCGCAGCACCCGTTGCGTGCCGTGGAGGGGTTTGGTGGCGATGTAGGGATATTGGGTTTTGCTGACCCGCAGCTGCACCTTTTGGGGAATGTCGGCCTCGCAGCGCCACACGCCCACCATCGCATCGAAGTATTCTTGGAAGTCTATTTCGCTGTTCGGCCGATAAGCGATGTCGGCGGGCGAGATTTCCTTGATGCGGTCGAGTGCGAGGCAGGTGAGGGCGCGGTAGCCCTCGGAGTAGCCGAACAGGAACCAACGGTTGTTGTATTGTTTCAGCAGATATGGGTGAAACAGGTAGGTGATCACCTTTTTGCCGAAAGGCCGGTATTTGATTTCCAGTGCTTGCTGCGAGGCGATGGCGCCGAAAAGCTCGGCGAACCAGCCGCAGCCGGCATAGTCGATGTTGTCGTCAAACATCACAATGGTGTCGCGGGTGGTGGGGATGTTGAGCGAGGTCTTGAAATGGTCGATGAACTCGTCAATCCAGTCAAAGTGGGGCATACCCTCGAATTTCGACAAGATGGCGATGGTTTGCGTCAGCTGTGCCATCTGGTTGTCGCTGAGCGGAATGTGATAGATCGAGAACGGCCTTGTTTCGTAATGGTAGTACACCGTTCGGCCGTGCTTTTCCCGCACAATCACGGCATCGGGGAAGTTCAGCTCGATGTCGTCGATGTCGTTGATGATGGTGGTTTTCGATGTCACGGGGCCGTAGCCGGCCTCAAGCAGTGCGGCGTTGCATTTCTCCATGATTGCTTTCACCGAGTAGTGCTTGTGGCTGGCCAGGCAGCGGTCGATCACGCGCTGGCGCAGGAGGGCGTTCTTGGTCTGTGCCATTATGGGGGCGGGATAAGAATAGGCTGGCCACCCATCGTGCCAGCCTATTCGGTTGTTTGTTCAGATTGTCAAGGAATGTCTTCAACTGGGGCACCTTCCAGATCACTGTCGATGTCGTCGTAAACCGTATCTTCGGCAGCTTCTGTGGGGATGTCGTCGTAATATCCCCCGCCAAAGCCGCGTGCGTCCTCCAGTTGCTCCGACATCTCGACAAAGGCCACGGGCCATTCGATGGGCTTCATGGGCTTGCCGTTCTCGTTGATATAGAACGAGAAACTGGAGTTCTTTGCCGAGTTGACGCTCAGGTTGGCGTTGAATTCAAAGCTGGCGCACGTAATCGAGGCGTAAGCAGCCAGCCAGTTGTTTTTGAAAACATCTTTACACTCGCCGGGAGCCGAGAAGTTGCCCGCCGGTGTTTGGCTCTCGGTGATGTAGACGTAGTTGCCCACCACTCCCGCGTTGAGTCCGGGGGGCAAAAGGTTGTCGCGCAGGACGCCGAGCAGTTCGTTGGGGCTGTCCGACCCGATGACAATCGTGTATGCGAACTTGTCGAGGTGTTTCGGGTCGACCGTTGCGCCGGCGGCAATGCAGTTGATGGATTCCAAGGCCGATTTTATCACGCCGGGCAATAGGTTGAGCACACTCGAGATTTGCGACATGGTGGTGATTTTCTTCCCGTTCACGCCGGCGGCCGCCACGGCATTGCAGCCTGTGGGCATATACTTGAGGAAGTCGTCGCCGGCCGGGCGGAAGATGGTTTCCATGAATTTCTCGTAGTCGTTGCCCTTGGTGCTGATTTCGGTGGCGAGCGTGACCTTGTTGTCGTCGATGGCAAGGGTGGCGCTTGTCGTGCTCATGTCTTCGAGCAAGAACGCGAGCGGATTGTTGCGAAGCTCGCGACGGAAATCACGATCCTCTTTGAGTATGCTCAGCATACTCTGGGTGTTCACATACAGGCTCATGGCCTTGCTGTTGTGCAGCTTCGAGGTCACGTCGCTGTTCGAGGTGATGCTCTCCCGCTTGCCATCCATCAGCTCGCTGGCCACATTCCTCAAGTCCTTGCGTTGGTCGCGGTCCATGGCGCCGCCAACGAGCAATGCCTTGTTCTTGATCATAAAGATGCGGTCGCCATCGGTGAAATAGTACCCGCCATCTTGGGTGGAGAACGACTCGTTCATCTCTTTTTCAAGAAACGCTTTGGTCTTCTCCTGGTCCAACAGGGGAATCAGGAAGGCCGCGGTGAGTGCTTCGTCGGTTGCAAAACCGTACATCGCTCCCAGCGGGTTGATGCCTGAATCCTTGATTTTGCCCAGCAGTTCATTGATCTCGTTGGCATTCTCGCCAGCCAGCTTGGCCACACGATTGGGCAGCTTGATGTCGGTGCCGCTGATTTCCAATCCGATTTTCTCGGCCAGTTGTGCGGCGTCGATGCGAACCACGGCGGTAGCCGTCGAGGGAATCATTTTCTCCAGGTTGGAATCCGAGCCGCGGCGCATGAAGAACCAGCAGGCGATGGCGATGATTGCCAGCGCGGCTGCCACGCCCAGGCCGATGAACAGCCCCTTGTGGCTCTTCTTGGGGGGCTGGGCGTTGCTGGGGGGCTGGGTTGGATACTGCGGCTGTTGCCCGGCTGGCTGTGCGGGTTGTCCGGCCGGTTGTGCGGGCTGCCCCGGCTGGGCGTTGAGCACCGCACCGCAGTTGGGGCAGAACTCGTTGGAATTGCCGATTTCTTGGTTACAGTATGTGCAGATCATATTAGTGAATGTTATTTAGTAATTGGGATTTGTCGTAGTACTGATGGGTGGGGGTATTCGATCAATGCCATCCCTCATCGCTCAGTTTTTTGAATCCACGCTCTGTTCGTTTTTCCCAGCACCACAAAATGAAACGCTGAAAAAGATTCAATCTTTTGTAGCAGCGGTCGTAACCCCGGCAAGCTTGGTGGTACTCGCTTATCATGTGGTAAGGTTCGTCGGCATAGTCGAAACTGAGCATTGCTGAATAGTATAATTTGCACGCACGCAGTGTTTTGCCACGTTTTTCGGCCATATAGCCATCATTTTCACTATACCCTACATTGGAAGAAAAAAGAGACATGAGGAGATGGTGTTATGGTTGCGGTTATCCGAAATTGTCGTAGTGGATGCTGGCGGGGTCAACGCCTAAAGAGTCAAGCAGGTCGTTGACGGTCTTGCTCATCATGGCCGGGCCGCACATGTAGTACTCGCAGTCCTCGGGAGCCTCGTGTGCGCCGAGGTAGGTGTCGCGCATCACCGGGGCCACGAAGCCCGGGGTGTACTTCACGCCGGCGGCATCGGCGGCCGGGTCGGGGCGGTCGAGGGCCAGGTGGAAGTGGAAGTTGGGAAACTCTTTCTCGATTTCGAGGAAGTCCTCCAGATAGAACACCTCGCTCAGCGAGCGGGCGCCGTAGAAGTAGTGCATCTCGCGGTCGCGTGTGTTGAGCGTGCGGGTCATGTGCAGGATTTGTGCGCGCAGGGGGGCCATGCCGGCGCCGCCGCCCACCCAAATCATCTCCTTCTTCGAGTCGAAGATGGGGTGGAAGTCGCCGTAGGGGCCGCTCATCAGTACCTTGTCGCCGGGCTTGAGGGTGAAGATATAGCTTGAGGCGATGCCCGGCATCACGTCCTGGAAACCGCCGCCCTGCTCCTTGGGCTTGAACGGCGGCGTGGCGATGCGCACGGTGAGCATGAACCGGTCGCCCTCGGCGGGGTAGTTGGCCATTGAGTAGGCACGAATCGTGGGCTCGGTGTTGCGGCACTTGAGCGAGAACATTTTGTATTGCTCCCAGGTGGGCAGGTACTCGCCGAGCGATTCCTTGTCGATGTCGCGGTCGTAGTCCATCTCGAACTCCGGGATTCGGATTTGTGCGTAGGAGCCGGGTATGAAGTCCATGTGCTCGCCCGGTGGCAGGGCCACGATGAACTCCTTGATGAACGACGACACCAGGCGGTTGCTCACCACGGTGCACTCATATTCCTTCACGCTCAGCACGCTGGCGGGGAGCTGGATGGCAAGGTGGTCTTTCACCCTCACCTGGCAGCCCAGGCGCCAGTGGTCTTGCTGCTCGCGCCGCGTGAAGTGCACGGTCTCGGTGGGCAGGATTTCGCCGCCGCCCCGGGTGACCTGCACCTTGCACTGCCCGCAGCTGCCCTTGCCGCCGCACGCACTCGAGAGCATCACGCCCTGGCTCTGGAGCGTGCTCAGCAGGCTTGACCCGCTCGGAACATCGAGCACACGGGTGCCGTTGTTGATGTCGATTTGCACATTGCCGGTCGCCACCAGGTAGTGACGGGCCACCAGCAGGATAATCACAAGCAGCAGCGTGATGAGCAGGAATATCACCGCGCTGGCCACCACTGTGGTTGTTGCACTCAGGAGTATCATGATGTGGAATGAGTTATCAGTTATGAGTTACGAGTTAACTCTGCATTGCGATAATTATGTGTTAAAAAAGCATTGATTAAAGTTTGATGCCCAGGAAGCTCATAAAGGCGATGCCCATGAGTCCGGTGATGATGAACGTGATGCCCACGCCGCGCAGGGGGGCGGGAATGTTGCTGTAGGCGATTTTCTCGCGGATTGCTGCCAGACCCACGATGGCAATGAGCCAGCCGATGCCCGAGCCTAGGCCGTAGACGGTGGCGGTAGCCGCGCTGCCAAAGTCCTTCTGCTGCATGAACAGCGCACCACCCAGAATGGCGCAGTTCACCGCGATGAGCGGCAGGAAGATGCCTAACGAGGCGTAGAGCGACGGCGAGAACTTCTCCACCGCCATCTCCACCAGCTGCGTGCCGCTGGCGATGACGGCGATGAACATAATCAAGCCCAGAAAGCTCAGGTCCACGTCGGCCAGCGACGGACTGAGCCACGACAGCGCGCCCTCTTGCAGCACATATTTGTCGAGGGCGTAGTTGATGGGCATCGTCACCGTGAGCATGAAAGTCACGGCAACACCCAGACCCAGGGCGGTCTTGACGTTCTTGGACACGGCGATGTAAGAGCACATGCCCAGGAAGTAGGCGAATATCATGTTGTCGATGAATATCGACTTGATGAACAGGTTGAGTTCTTCCATAAAAAGTTACGAGTTACGAGCTACGAGTTGAGTGATGAGTGATGAGTGATGAGTGACGAGTGATGAGTTATGAGTGATGAGTGACGAGTTCTGAGTGATGAGTAATGCGTTACGAGCTACGAGTTGAGTGATGAGTGATGAGTGATGAGTGACGAGTGATGAGTTATGAGTGATGAGTGACGAGTTCTGAGTGATGAGTAATGCGTTACGAGCTACGAGTTGAGTGATGAGTAATCAGTGATGAGTTGGTGTGATGAATGGCTGCAAGCGGTGAGTGGCGCATTGGGGAATTGTGCGTTAATTCAGCTCTTGCAGTTCCTTGTTGCGGGCGCGGTGCACCCAGATGATGCAGGCCACGGTGATGAGTGCCATGGGGGGCAGAATCATCAGGCCGTTGTTCTCGTAGCCGTGGTCGTAACACCACTGCGGAATCACATGGCAGCCCAGCAGCGTGCCGCTGCCCAGCAGCTCGCGGAAGAATGCCACAATCACCAGAATGGCGGTGTAGCCCAGTCCGTTGCCGATGCCGTCGAGGAACGCCGGCCATGGGCGGTTGTTGAGCGCGAAAGCCTCTAAACGCCCCATCAAGATGCAGTTGGTGATAATCAAGCCGATGAACACCGACAGCTGCTTGCTCACGTCGTAGGTGTAGGCCACGAGGAACTGCTGCACGATAATCACCAGTGCGGCCACCACCACCAGCTGAACGATGATGCGGATTGTGGTGGGGATGGTGGTGCGGATGAGTGAGATAATCACGTTGCTGAACGCCAGCACGGCAATCACGGCGATGCCCATCACAATGGCCGGCTTCAGGCTCGCCGTCACCGCCAGCGTGGAGCAGATGCCCAGGATTTGCACCAGCACCGGGTTGTCCTTCGACAGCGGGTTGAACAGCGCTTCTTTATTCTTTTTCGATAGCATGGAGTTACAAGTTAAGTAAGGGTTAAGTTATACGGGGGGTAAGTTGTGCTATGTTGCTTTAAGGAGCTTAAATCTTGTCGGCTTGGCAAGCCGCTCTTTCAAGATGGGTTTGCGGTGGCACCGCTCAGTTTTTTGAGGAATGGCTCGTAGGGCGCGATGCAGGTCTGCATCATGGCACCCACGCCACGGCTGGTGATTGTGGCGCCGCTGATGGCGTCCACATGGTCGCTGCCGTTGCTGGGAACCTGCCCCTTTTTCATCACGCTCACGCTTTTGAACGCGCCTTCCTTGAAAACCTGCTTGCCGGCAAACTGCTGCTGGAACTCATCTTCGGTGATGCGTGCGCCCAGTCCCGGTGTCTCGCCCTCGTGCGAGAAGTTGGCCCCATAGATGGTCGAGCCGTCGGCATCCACGGCCACGAAGCCCCAGATGGGGCCCCACAGGCCGGCGCCGCGAACCGGAATCACATATTTCTTGCTGCCGTCGTCGAGTGTGCACTCCAGCACGGGGAGCTGGCGGTCGGCTTCGGCGAGCTTTATATTCTTCTTCATGTCCACCTCAAAGGCCACGTTGCGGGTCGAGTCCACGATGTTGCCCTCGCGGTCCACGAGCAGGTCGCGGGTCACATATTTCTCGTAGGTGGCGGGCAACTCGCCCTCGCTCGGTGCCACGATGTGCAGCGAGGCCAGGATTTGGCTACGCTTGTCGTTGGCGATGTTCACGTCCTGCTTGGGCTTGAGGGCCATGTAGATGAACGCCAGGGCCACGCCCACAACCAGAACCATCACCGAGGCATAGACAATTTGATAGATATTGCTGTTCTTGTTCATAGTCGATGTCCTCCAATTATTTAGCAGCGGCGCGGCGTGCACGGCGCTTGATGTTGAACGAAACCACGCAGTGGTCGATGAGCGGTGCGAAAGCGTTCATCAGCAGCACGGCGAGCATGGCCCCCTCGGGGTAGCCGCCGTTGTACACACGTATCAAGATGGCCAGCACGCCAATCATGAAGCCGTAGATGTATTGCCCGATGCGCGTGCGCGCGCCGGTGACCGGGTCGGTGGCCATGAACACGGCGGCAAAGGCAAAGCCGCCGTAGCACAGCTGCGCGAGCGGGTCGAGCAGCGAGGCCGCGTAGGCCGGGGTAGGGCAGGCGTGGGCCACAGCGGCCATCGCCAGGCCACCCGCAAACACCGAGCACATCACGCGCCACGAGGCGATGCCGGTGATGAGCAGCAGCGCGGCTCCGATGAGGATGGCCACCATCGAGGTCTCGCCCGGCGAGCCCGCAATGGTGCCCATGAAGGCGTCGCAGGTGCCAATGGGTGTCCCCACCACATTATTTAATTGCAGCGTGTCGCCCACGTGGGTGGCCAGCTGCCCCAGCGGAGTGGCTCCCGTGAAGCCGTCCACCACCTGCCCGTCGCCAATGCCCAGGATGCCGTCGGTCTTCACAAAGGCCGTGTCGCCGCTCATGCGCGACGGATAGGCAAAGAACAGGAATGCGCGGGTGATGAGCGCCACGTTAAAGATGTTCATGCCCGTGCCGCCAAACACCTCCTTGGCAAACACCACCGCAAATGCCGTGGCCACGGCCACCATCCACAGCGGGGTGTTGACGGGCACGATGAGCGGGATGAGGATGCCCGTCACCAGGAATCCTTCCTGAATCTCCTTGTGGTGAATTTGCGCGGCGATGAACTCAATGCCCAGGCCCACCACATAGCTCACCACGATGCAGGGCAGCAGGGCCAGCAGGCCGTAGAGGAACATCGTCCAGAACGAGGCAGCGGGCTGCCCGATGGCCAGGAAGTGTTGCAGGCCGATGTTGTACATGCCGAAGAGCAGGCACGGCAGCAACGCCACCACCACGGTAATCATGGTGCGCTTGAGGTCGTTGCCGTCGTGAATGTGTACGCCCGAGGCCGATGTGGTGTTGGGCGTGAACAAGAACGTTTCCATGCCGTCGTAGACCGACTGCAATTTCGCCAGCCGCCCTCCAGGCATAAAGGCCGGCTTAATCTTGTTCATGTATTTTCTGAGTGATTTCATATTTGCTTATTGGTCTTAATTGGTCTTATGGGGCTCATTGGCCTCATTGGCTCTATTGGTTCAGCTCATTTCGGTGCGCATGCGGTCGAGAGCCTGGCGCACGATGCGTTGCAGCTCCAGCTTGCTGGTGCAGGCAAACTCGGCCAGGGCGAAGTCCTCGGGGGCCACCTCGTAGACGCCCAACTGTTCCATCTTGTCGATGTCAAAGGCGATGATGGCCTTGATAAGGAACTCGGCATAGATGTCCATGGGCAGCATGCGGTCGTATTCATCGAGGCGCACAATGGCGCGTTCGCCGCCCTTGACGCGGGCATCCAGGCTCACGGGCTTGCGGTTGCCGGTGAGCCAGCTGGTGAAGTCGCGGTACAGGCTGAACCGCTTGGGGCTCAGCGAGGCCCAGCCCATAAACTCGTCGGGTTTGCTCACTTCGGGAATCACGGTCACATGGCGGTAGGGGGCGCGCAGCCAGCCGTTGGCCTCGACGCGCACGCCGGTGAGCGCGTTGCCGCTGATGATGCGGGCACCGTCGAGCGGCTCACCGTTGAGCAGGCTGCTCATGCGGCAACCCATCGTGGCACGCACCATGCGTGGCTGCCCCAGGCACTCGCCGGTGAGGGCCACCACGGTGTCGTGGCTCACCATGCCCGTGGTGAACAGCTCGCCGATGCGGGCCAGCGTAACCACGTCGAGTGTCCACACCACCTCGCCCTTGTTCACCGGGCGCACGTGGGCAATCTGCACACCCGCGTTGCCGGCAGGGTGGGGGCCATCGAACACATTCACCTCGGCGCCGGCAACGTCCAGCTCCTCGCCCGGCCGGCAGCCAATGTGAACCTTGCCGTCGGTGAGGGTGGCAAGCACCTCCACGCCTTTGGCCAGGTATTTCTCGCGCTCGCCCATCACTGTGCGCAGCGAGGGTGCCAGCGGGGCCGAATCGAAGGCGGTGACAAAGATGTCGCGTGGGCGCACGTCGGGGTTGGGCACCACGTCGTAGGGGCGCTGGCGCAGCATCACCCACAGGCCCGACTCCAGCAGCACCTCCATGGCCGGGCGCTTCAGGTCGAGCGTCACGCGGTTGTCGTGCTGGTCATCGGGGGTGATGATGATTGCCTCGATTTTGCGACGCTCGCCGCGACGCACCTCCTTCACCGTGCCCGACACGGGCGACACCACCCGCACCAGCTCGTGGTTCTTGTCGTGGTAGAGCGGCTCGCCGGCCTTTACGGCCTCGCCAGCCTTGCGGTCCATGCGGGGCGTGATGCCGGTGAAGTCGTCGGGCACCACGGCATAGTCGGCACTCAACTTCGCCATGCCGTCCACCTCGCCCGTCGTGAGCCCGCCTTTCAGCTTCAGGTCATAGCCTCTCGTTAATTTAAAAGTCGTCATTATATATAATAATGTTCTGTTAAGGCACGTTCCCGCGGGCTTGCAGCGCAAGGAATGCGGTCGCGTGAGTATATAATATGCCGCAAAGTTAAAACATTTTATTCAAACGACAATCACAAATCGGCCCGAAAAATCTTTTTGAGCAAAAAAGCGAAAAAAATTCGGCAATCGTTTGCCAAATCAAAATAAATGCCGTACATTTGCGTTAATTTTCTAAAAGAAAAGGTTTCATTTGGCTTGCGTATTGTGGCGCAGGGCGCCGAAAATAAGTGTGCCTCAACGCAATACCGCAGCGATATGCGCCCTTTCTTGCCGATATTCAGCTCCACGCCACTCAGCGGTGGTGCGCCTAATAAGGACTTGGAAAAAGGAACGAAAAACCAACAACTAATTATTCATTTTTTAACAACTTAATTTTTTTAAAAATTATGGCTGAACAAACAACTATCCAGAAGCCGCAGCAGAAACCTGCTGGCAACAAGGCTGTAAGCAGCAACGTGGGTGGTGTCAAGAACGCGTTCATCGTGATTTTGATCTGCCTGATTATCGCTGAGCTTTTCTTCCATCTCTATCTGGGACACGGCTCCCACTTCAAGGATGGCAACAACGCCAACGCCCCCCTCGACTTGTTCGGAACGATTTACAAGGGTGGTTTCATCGTGCCTATTCTTCAGTGCTTGTTCCTCACGGTGATTGTGCTGTCGGTTGAGCGCTGGATTGCTCTGGCCAAGGCCAAGGGCAGCGGCAACATCACCAAGTTTGTCGAGAGCGTGAAGGCCGCCCTCGCCGCCCGCGACATCAACAAGGCCGAGGACCTGTGCCGCAAGCAGAAAGGCACCGTGGGTGCTGTGGTCTTTGCCACCCTGCAGAAGTACAAAGAGATGGATGCCGACACCACGCTCCAGAAGGAGCAGAAGCTCACCAGCATCCAGCAGACCCTCGAGGAGGCCACCGCTCTGGAGATGCCCTCGCTGCAGCAGAACCTCCCCATCCTGGCAACGCTCACCACGCTGGGTACGCTGATCGGACTTCTCGGTACTGTGATCGGTATGATCAAGTCGTTCCAGGCTCTGTCGGCCTCGGGTGCTCCCGATTCCACCGAGCTCTCGACCGGTATCTCCGAGGCTCTTATCAACACCGCTTTCGGTATTCTTACCGCTGCTTTGGCCCTGATTGGTTACAACTACTTCACCGGCAAAATCGATAACATGACCTATGCTATCGACGAGCTCGGTTTCTCGATTGTTTCTACTTTTGCCGCCACCCATTGATTTCGATGTGGCGAGTGAACTAAAATCACAACAGAAACTTTTAAAGTTGTAAACTGAATCATGGGAAAAGTCAAAATCAAGAAAAAAGAGACGCGCATCGACATGACCGCCATGTCGGATGTGACCGTTCTTCTGCTCACTTTCTTCATGTTGACTTCTACCTTCCTTCAGAAGGAGCCCGTCACCGTGATTACCCCTCCCTCGGTCAGCGAGGAGAAGGTGCCCGACCAGAACCTGCTTTCGGTGCTGGTCAGCCCCGAGGGCAAGGTGTTCCTGGCCGTGACCGGTAGCAAGGACTCGACTTTCAAGAGCGAGACCGTGCGTGCCGACCTGCTGAAGAAAATGGCCGCTGAGTACAATCAGGCCCACCCCAGTGCACCCGTCAACCTCAATAAAAAGGAGGTGGAGACTTTCTCCAAGATGCCGGCATTCGGTGTGCCTTTCAAGTACATTCAGCCCTGGCTGCAGCTTGCCGCCAAAGACATGACGCTGGCCGATAAAGTCCTCGAAGGCGAGGAGCCGCTCAGCGTTGGTGGACAAAAGGTCAAGCTCACAGGTATCCCTATCGACATGAACGAAGACCCAAACAAGCCCAACGAATTCCAAATGTGGGTCCGCGCTGCCTATAACAACGACAACGAGGAACTCAAGAATGCGATGGTGAAAGGTAAAGGTATTGCAATCAAGGCCGACCAGACTACGCCTTACAGCGTCGTCAACGTGGTCATGGACAACCTCCAGACCATGAAGATGAACAAGTTCAGTCTGATGACGGCATTAAAAACTGAGGAGGAATAAGATATGGCAAAGAAAGACAAAAGTCGTCAGAAAAAGTTCGATACCCGTATCGACTTCACTCCTATGGTGGACATGAACATGCTTCTGATCACTTTCTTCATGCTGTGTACGACCATGATCAAGAGCCAAACGCTCCAAATCAGCCTGCCCAGCAATGAGAAGGTGGAGAAGGAACAGCAGAACAAGGTGAAGCAGAGCGAGGCCGTGACCATCATCATCGATGGCAAGGTCGACGACAAGGGCCTGTCGAAGCCCGACGAGGGCATGCTCTACTACTTCGACGGTATGCCTCCAACGGGCGAGGAACTCAAGAACCTCACCGTGGCCAACCCGATGAAGCAGATTGAGTTCGGCAACAAGACCGGCGGCGCCTATCCCGCTGTTCGTGAGATTTTGCGCGAGCGAAACAAAGCCGTGGTCGAGAAAATCGAGGCCCTGAAGAAGGACTGGAAGGAGATGAAATTCGATCCCAACAGCGAGGAGAAGAACGACTCCATCTATCAGGTCAAGGCCAAGGCCATCCGCAACGACTCCACGCTCAAGCGACCTGTGGTGATTATCAAGGCCACGCCCAACGCCAGCTACGCACACGTGGTGAGCGTGCTCGACGAGATGCAGATCAACAACATCAGCCGTTACCAGATTGACCGTATCAACCAGGTGGACTCGGCCATGATGATTCTGCTCCAGGGCAAGGACGTGGGCAAGTGATAGTGTGGTGAAAGATTTAATGTTGAACGTTTTAAAAATCGGAAACAATGGGAAAAGATGTTGATCTTTCATCGCGTGAATGGTGTGACCTCGTATTTGAGGGAAAGAACAAGGACTTTGGAGCCTACGTGCTGCGCACCGAGTCGCCCTTGCGTCACAACAAGGCTGTTCTTTACACACTGTTGGGAGCCATCTTGCTCGTCGGTATCATCATCGGCACCGTGACGGTCAACAACATTCTGGCCGAGCGTGCGCTGCGTGACCAAGCCGAGCAGGAGGAAGTCGTCGTCGACATGGGCACTGATGAGCCTGAAGATGAACCCGAACAGGAGAAACTCGAGCAACCCAAGCCCGAGGTGCTTCCCGAGGAGGTGCTCAACACCGTCAAGGTGACCGAGCTTGCCATCGTTCAGGACGACCAGGTGAAGAAAGAAGACGAAATCAAGACTCAAGACGAACTCAAGGAAACCGAGACCGCTTTCGGACAGAAGGACAACGACAAGGGTACCGAGGACCGTAATGTGACCCGCACCCTCAAGGAGGAGGTTGTCGTCGAGAAGAAAGTGGAGCCCGAGAAGAAGGCAGAGCCCGAGCAAATCTTCAAGAGCGTTGAGCAGCCGCCCACATTCCCCGGCGGCGAGGCAGCACTGATGAAGTATCTGAGCTCGCACATCCAGTATCCCGTCATGGCGCAGGAGAACAACGTCCAGGGACGTGTCGTTGTCCAGTTCGTGGTCGAGAAAGATGGCCATGTGGGCGAGGTGAAGGTGGTGCGCTCGGTGGATAAGGACCTCGACAAGGAGGCTATCCGCGTGTGCAAGAGCCTGCCCAAGTTCACTCCAGGACGCCAAAACGGACAGCCCGTCCGCGTGTGGTACACACTGCCCGTGAACTTCAAGCTCCGGAGTGCTAACTGATCCTGAAAGTTTGAACCTTATGAGGTGTCGCGTTCGTAAGAGCGCGACACCTTATTGTTTAAAAAAAACAAAAACGTTTTCTTGCGCTTTGTCTTTCCGGCAACTTGCGCTAACTTTGTAGGTTATTTCAGTTTATGACAATGAACAGTGGAAAAGGAATCACGCAGGTGCTGCGCTTGTTGTTCGGCATTTTTATGATTGTCGTCTATCTCGGCATGGCCTATTTGATGGCGGTCAATTTCTTTGAGTGGGACAACACCCCGGTGTGGCGCACTCTGCGCTGGGCCATGGCTGCCGTGTTTGCCGCCTATGGCTGCTATCGATTTTACCGCCAAATCACAGGCATCGACTACTATCGCACCCGCGAAGAACTCGAAAATGATGGCATCGATACCACTGCCGAACCCACAGAGAAGAACTCAAATCAATAAAGAAGATACAGAGGAGAGGTAATATGAAACAGATATGGATTATCACGCTGGCGTTGGGCGCATTGCTATTGACCGCCTGCGACAAGAAGCAATCCACCAACACCAGCACCAGCGGCATTGCGAAAATCGCCTGCGACGAATCGTTCCGCAACATCCTCGACCAGGAGGTGGAGGTGTTTGAGTACAGCTACCCCGATGCGAGCATTATGCCGGCCTATATGGACGAGGCAGCCGCCCTCGATTCGCTGCTGCACCAAAAGGTGGACTTGATTATCACCTCGCGCGACCTCACCGACGCGCAGCGCGACATCCTGCGCAAGCAGGGACGCGCTTACCGCTCGCGCAAAATCGCCGTCGATGCCGTGGCCATCATCGTGAACAAGGAGAACGACATCGACGAGCTGTCGATGACCGACCTGCGCGACATCTTCTCCGGAAAGCTCACCCGCTGGGGCGAGGTGTTTCCCACCAAACTCAAGCGCGATTCGGTGATGGTGGTCTTCGACGGCTCGGGCTCGGGAGTGATGCATTATGTGAAAGAGAGGTTCCTCAACGGCGGCTCGTTTGGCAAGAACGTCTTTGCCCAGCACTCCACCGACGATGTGTTTCGCGCTGTGCAGGCCCATAAAAACGCCATCGGATTCATTGGCGTGAGTTGGATTACCGCCGACCTCAAGAGCAACGCCATCACAATGGAGGAGCGCTTGCTCGACTTGAAGAACAACAACGAGGTGAGCGTGATCGACTTCACCGACCGTATCAAGGTGATGCGCGTCCGCGCCGACGACCAGCCGCAGGGCTGCAAGCCCTATCAGGCATATATCAACGACGGCAGCTACCCGCTGTTCCGCACCATCTGGGCCATCGACGCCAGCGCCGGCGGAACGCTCGACCACGGCTTCTTCTCGTTCCTTACCGGTGTTATCGGCCAGAAAATCATTCTTCAAACCGGAATCCTTCCCGCCGCCGAGCCCGTCCGCTATGTGGAAACCGTGAAGTGACGGTGCGATGCGCCGGATGGTGACGAGGACTCAAGCAATGGACCGAGCTCACCTAAATAAGCAAAACTGCCGATAAACGGTTAAACTATAACCCCGCTCGGCAGTCTATTTGAACAAATCAGCACAACCCCAAACAAAGAAAAGCCGAAATGTGAAATTTATTTCGTAACTTTGCAGCCCAATTATGGGTTTCGCAACCCGCTTAAAAAACATGCAAAATATTAATCATTAAAACTCATACGACAATGAAAGCTAAATTCTTCATCGCAGCAGTTTTGCTTGCAGGCGCAGCCTTGAGCAGCTTCGCGCAGGGCTACAAGGATGGCATCGAGTATTACAAGGTCGGTCAGCTCGACAACGCCAAGGAGCTGCTCGAGCGCAACCTGAACTCGACCTCGACCGACAAGAGCGAGGCATACTATTACCTGGGCATGATTGCCATGGACCAGGGCAATCTCGCCGAGGCTCAGAGCTACTTCGACAAGGGCCTGGCCGCCAATGCCGGCAACCCCTACAACCTTGTGGGAATGGGCGCGCTGGAGTTGCGCAAGGGAGGCAACGGCAAGGCACAGTTCGATGCCGCCCGCAAGCTCTCGAAGAAAGACCCCAAGCTGGAAACCGCCATCGCACGGGCCTACTACGCCGCCAACCCCACCACCTATGCCAAGGATATTGAGAAGTGTGTCAAGAACGCACAGAAGTGGGACATGAACGACCCCGACAGCCACATCTTCCTCGGCGACCAAAAGGCCGACGAAAAGGCTTGGGGCGATGCCGCCGGCCTTTATGAGCTGGCCTTCACCTCCGACCCGAACAACGTCGAGGCATACGTGAAATATGCCAACACTTACTTTAACGTGGTTCCCGAGATGGCCATCGAGCGCCTGCAGGAGCTGCTGGCCAAGCAGCCCAACTCGGTGCTTGTGCAGCGCCAGCTCGCCGAGAAGTACTACGAGGGCAACCAGGGCCGCAAGGCCGCCGAGCAGTATGGCGAGTACATCAAGAACCCCAACCACTTCGCACAGGACGAGGTGCGCTATGTGCAGCTGCTGTTCTTCGGCGAGAAGTACCAGGAATCCTACGACCTGGCCACGAGCCTGATTGGCAAGCTCAAGGCTGGCGACGAGAAGGTGTTCTACATGCGCCGTATGCAACTCTACAACCTGGTTATGCTTGAGAAGTGGAACGAGGCCGTCGAGGCCGGAAAGGCTTTCTTCGGCATGGCACTGCCCACCGGTTCCACCTACGAGGTGCGCGACTATACAGACTACGGCAAGGCACTGCAGAATGCCGGCATGACCGACGAGGCCATCGCCGCCTATAAGAAGGCCCTGGAAATCAACCCCCAGAACGCCGACCTGATTCGCTACATGGGCGACACCTACGCCGATGCCAACGACTTTGTGAACGCAGCTGCCTACTACCAGCAGCTCTACGACAAGCAGCTGTGCTCGGCCAACGACATCTTCACACTCTCGACCTATTACTATGGCATTGCCACCCTCACCGAGGGGGGCGAGAAGGAGGCCGCCATCGCACAGTCGCAGAAATACCTCGACGAGGTGGATGCCAAGGTGCCCGGCAACGTCCAGATTGTCAACCAAAAGGCCAAGCTGGCAAAGCTCATCGAGGGTGACCAAATCACCGGCAAGGCCGCACCGGCCTACCGTGAGCTCATCGGAATCCTCGACGCCAAGGAGGACAAGTCGGGCTACGACCGCTATTACAGGTTTGCCTACAACTACCTGGCCAACTATGAGTTCACCCAGGGCGACAAGACCAAGGCCAAGGAGTACTACCGCAAGTGGCTCGAGCACGACCCCGAAAACGAGGCGCTGCGCAAGTATGTTGAGCAGATGAAGTAACCTTTCAATGCACCATGCATGATGCACAATGCACAATTCAGAGATGCCCCCCTTGCGCGTCAACCCGATTGTGCATTGTGCATGATTTCATAACCAGACGATGAAACACTTTTCCAACCTGATTCTCCATTCGCTGGCTGCGGCAGTGATGCTGTGGGCGCCCTTGTGCGCACAAGCCCAGAAAAGCAAATCCACCGCCTACGATGGCCGTGAGTGGCTCTCGAATAACGCCGAGGCCCTCCGCCAGCTGCGCACAGGCAATGTGGGCACACCAGTCGCTTTCAAGCCCTGTGCCATCAGCAACGACTTCATGGCCGCCAAGTGCAAGGTGGTGGAGTACTACGGCTGCGCCGTCTATTACGACATGGAGCGCAAAACGGTCATCTTCGTCGACGATGCCGCTCGGGCCGACTATTTTGTCATCTTTGCCGATGTCACCAACGTGAACATGGGGGGCGAGCAAGACGAGCTCTACATTGAGTGCAACGCGTCGCCCACCAAGGCCTTCGACGTGCTCTACAACGTGCGCACCAACAAGGCGCGCAAGGTGGGTGAGGCCGACATGGCCATCATGGGGCGATTTGCCACACGCGTGCCACACACCTACTACAAGACCCCCCGCGACAAGGACACCAAGTTGCTGCACGACTATTTCAAGGCCCTTGCGCAGGGCGACTATGTGGCAGCGCAGGCCGAGCGACGCAAAATCATCGAGCGTGCCGGGGGCACGGGCGACAAAATGCCCTGGGAGAACACCTTCATCTTCGACTCCTACCCGCTCATTGAGCTGGGCGAGGCCATGATGATGAGTTACCCGTCGAAGTATGCGAACCGCAATGAACTGACCTTGCCCCGCGACCCATTCAAGGGATACGACTATGTGAAGCAAATCTATCGCCGCGACACCCTGCTCAACGATGCCAATGCCGTTCTCCTCAGCGGCGACATCCGCCTGTCGGTGGACGTGATCAAGAAGAACATCGAAACCGAGCTGCTCAACTACGCGCGCTGGGAGGGCACCGAGGCGGCCTACGACAAGGTGCTGATGACGCTCTACAACAGTCCGTTGCGCAAGGACGCACGCGCCGAGCAGGAGCGCATGGTTTACATGCGTGTGGCCACGTCAAACAATGCCGACGACCTGCTGGCCTACCTCAACAAGTTCAGCGGAGCCGAGGAATCGCATTACACCCAGGTTGAGCAGCGCTATTTCAAGCTGGCCTACGAGCAGATGCCCCCCACGGTGGCCGGGTGCCGCAAGTATCTGCAACGCTGCTCGCTCTCGCCCTATGCCGCCGAGGTGCGAAACAAGCTTTCGGAGTATGCCTTCAAAGAATTGCAGCCCAATACGGCCTCCTACAAGGCATTTCTCAAGGAGTTCCCCAAATCGCCGCACTGCACCGAGGTCTGGTACCGCCTTTACGAGAGCGCGTTCAACGAACTCGGCGACAACTTGGAGCAGTGCCAGCGCTACTTGGCCGAGTATCCGGAATCGGAGTATTGCGACCAAGTGGTGGACAAAATCATGGACATCAAGTACGCCGAAACCGTCAAGGCCGGCACCATTGAAGCCTATAACACGTTCTTGAACAGCACGCCGCGCAACCGGCACACCGACGAGGCCATGAGCCGCCTCGAAACGCTGCGCGCCGGCGGCTACGTCAGCACCACGGTCACCACCACTGCCACCGGGGGCGAGCCTGCGGGCGCCAACGCCGGTGCCGGACAGCAGCACACCACCCGCGTCGACGTGGACACTCACACACAGCAGCAACCCGCTCAGCAGCAGAGCGCACCCAAGCAGCAGAACAAGCAGCCGACAAAACAACAGACCAAGCAGCCCGCTGGAACCAATAACAATTCCGGCAACAGCAACCTCTGGGACTTGGACTTCTGACGCAATTATCCGACAATTAACGGAGTAATCACCCTGGCCGCAAGCTTCTCCTAAAAGCTGTGGCCGAATCTTAAAGAATGTAAACTGACGGTCTTTTGCCGCCAGTTTCTTTTTTGATTTGGAATGTTTGCAGTATTTTTGTAGTGAGTTATATTATGCCTTGACGGGTCGAGGATAGAAATAGAATTTAGAGAATCCTAAAAACGAATGTCAGCAATGAGAATCAAATATTTAGCCGCTTTTGTGCTGGCTGGTGCGTTGGGTGCCGGCAGTGCTGCGGCGCAGCAGTTCAGTGCTTCGCAGGTCGAGGCCGTGCAGCGCGTGGTGCAGGCCACCAAGCCCGAACACATGGGAATCGGCGAGTTGAAAGTGCAAGAAATCACCCTCGATGGCGACGACGTGGTGGTGAACCTGAGCGAAAACTATGGTGATGTCCCGTTCACCGTGGCCTCGGTCGACCAGCTCAAGCGCGACATTGCCCACACCCTCGGTGCCTCGTACCGTGCCGACAATCTGCAACTGCGCATCGCCGGCACCGATATTGAGCAGTATTTCACCTCGTTCGACAATGCCTACAAGCGCAGCCACGCGCCGTTCATCACCGAGCTCGACCCCAACCGCCACTACAAGCACGCACTCGATGGCAACATCGTGGCCTTGTGGCCCAGCCACGGCTGGTATTTCGAGCCTAAGCTCAACCGCTGGGAGTGGCAGCGTGCGCGCATGTTCCAGACTGTCGAGGATATGTACACGCACAGCTATGTGATTCCCTTCCTGATGCCGATGCTCGAGAACGCCGGCGCGTATGTGTGGGACGCCCGCGAGCGCGACACACACAACTTCGGCGCCGTGGTCGACAACGATGGCGCGCAGGCGCAAAACGGCTACGCCGAGCACAACGGCAAGAAGAAGTGGGAAACCGGCAGAACCGCCGGCTTTGCCCACGCCCGTGACACCTACAAGGACTTCGAGAACCCCTTTGCCGAGGGCACCTACCGCATGGTGCAGGCCGTGAAGGAGAAAGACAAGAAAAAACTCAGCACAGCCTCGTGGAGCGTCGATATGCCACAGGCAGGCACGTTTGCCATCTATATCTCCTATAAAACCCTCGACAACAGCGTCAAGGACGCCCTTTACACCGTCAATGCGCTCGATGGCACGCGACAGTTTCGCGTCGACCAGTCGATGGGCGGCGGGGTGTGGGTCTACCTGGGCTCGTTCCAGCTCGCCAAGGGCCTGAACAAGGACGTGGTCACCTTGAGCAACTACAGCGAGCAGAAGAATGGCGTGGTCACCGCCGATGCCATCCGTGTGGGCGGCGGCAAGGGAAACATCGTGCGCCGCGTGGCGCTGCCCACCCCCGAGAACCAGGCCATCGCTGCCAAGAACGAGGATGAGAAATGCCTCGGCAAGCAGGGCATCGACTACAAGTATGTGGGCAGCGGCGAGCACCCCTGGTTCCACATCGGGTCGCGCTACTATTTGCAGTGGGCCGGCTTCCCGCACGAGGTGTACAGCACCAGCACGGGCATCAACGACTACACCGACGACTACCGCAGCCGCGGCGAGTGGGTGAACTACCTGGCCGGAGGCAGCGACGTGCTGCCGGGCAGGACGGGGCTGAACATCCCGGTGGACGTGTCGTTCTGCCTCCACACCGATGCCGGCACCACGACCAACGACGACATCATTGGCACCCTGCTCATCTATTGCACCAAGGCCAACGGCAAGAATTTCGGCAAGTACGCCAACGGCACCCCGCGGGAACTCTCGAGGCAGTATGCCAACATCGTCAGCACCGAGGTGGTGAACGACATTCGCGCCAAGTATGAGCCCAACTGGACGCGCCGCGGAATGTGGGACAAGAGCTACTACGAGGCCCGTGTGCCCGAGGTGCCCGCCCTGCTCATGGAGCTGCTCTCGCATCAGAACTTCGCCGACATGAAGTATGGCCTCGACCCGCAGTTCCGGTTCGACGTGAGCCGCGCTATCTACAAGGGCATTCTCAAGTTCATCGCGCAGCGCGACCACCGCGACTATGTGGTGCAGCCCTTGCCCGTCAATTCGTTCTGCATCAGCCAGGCCTCGTCGCCCGGCACCTTCCTGCTCACCTGGCAACCCACCGCCGACGAGCTGTGCAGCAAGGCCGAGGCCAAGAAATACATCATCTGCGAGCGCGTGGGCGAGGACGGCGGCTTTAAGGAGATTGCCGTCACGCCCGACCCGCAATATGTGGTGCGTGTCAACGACAACAAAATCCACAGCTACCGCATCATTGCCATGAACGATGGCGGACGCAGTTTCCCCAGCGAGACGCTCTCGCTCGGCATCGCTCCCAAGGCACAGGGCACCGTGATGGTGGTGAACGGTTTCACCCGCATCAGCGGCCCCGACTGGTTCGAGGGCGATTCCATCGCCGGGTTCTACGACAGCAAGGACCACGGGGTGCCCTATATGGAGCAAATCAACTACTTGGGCGCTCAGCATGAATTCCGGCGCGAGCTGCCGTGGCGCGACGACGATGCACCGGGCTTCGGAGCCTGCCGCAGCAACCACGAGACCGAGGTCATTGCCGGCAACACCTTCGACTACACCACCGTGCACGGCGCAGCCATCATGCGGGCCGGCTACAGCTTTGTCTCGGCCAGCGTGAAGGCCATTGAGGACAACCCCGGCGAATTGAACAGCTTCAAAACTCTGGATTTGATTCTGGGCAAGCAAAAGGAAGTGTCCGTGGGCCGTGGCGTGATGCCCGCGCGTTACAAGGCGTTCACACCCGCCCTGCGCGAAGCCATCGCCGCGTTCACGCGCAGTGGCGGCTCGGTGTTCGTCTCGGGTGCATACGTCGGTACCGACATTTGGGACAAGCACGCACCCGCGCACGACGAGGTGTCGTTTGCCGAGAATGTGCTCGGTTTCCAGTGGGTCGACCGCAGCGCCACGCTCATGGGCGAGGCTTATTCCGTGCCCACACCGTTTGCACAGTTTGCCGATGGCGACCGCCTCACCTTCTGCAACACGCTCAACGGAACAGTCTACGCTGCCGAGTCGCCCGACGCCATCCGCGCCAGCGACGACTGCGGAGCCACCCTGCTGCGCTACACCGAGAACAACATCCCCGCCGCCATCGCCAGCGACCGGGGCAGCTACCGCACCGTGGTTCTCGGCTTCCCCTTCGAGGTGATGACAGACGCAGCACAGCGCAACCGCCTCATGCAACAGGTGATGCAGTTCCTCGACCGATAAATGGCACTTGGAGTTGTGACGTATAATTCAGAAGGAATCCAAATAACAATATCAACAGCCAAACAACTATAACAATGGCAGAGAGAAAGGAGTTTCTGCAGGGGCGACAGCCAGTGACCTTTGTTGACCTTTTTGCTGGTGCCGGGGGCATCAGCGAAGGCTTTCTGCAAGCATATACCGATAAGAAATATTACGATTTTGTGCTTGCGAGCGATATCAATGAGAATTGTGAGCTCACCCATCGCGCACGCTATAACAAACAATTGGGATTGGGAACTAAGTTTATTACTGAAGATATTATGTCGCCCACATTCCTTCAACACTTATTGCAAGAATTGCATGGCAGAGATGTTGATGTGGTTACCGGCGGACCAAGTTGTCAGTCATTCAGCCTTTCGGGTCGGCGCAAGCGGTTTGACAAGCGTGATGGGCTTTTTACCCATTACTTGAAAGTTATTCGTGCCTTGCGTCCAAAATACTTTGTGATGGAGAATGTGAAAGGCTTGCTAACAAAAGACAATGGACGTTTTAGGGTTCAGATTATGCGCGAAATGCGTTCCATCATTGATGACAGGGAGGTTGGTGATTTTCTCGTTTTTGCCGAGCGGTTACTGCGAAAGTCTCGAAATCAGTTCTTTGCGAGTGCTTTTATCATGAAGTTGAAGATGGAAATCACAAGCGATGATGATTATGCTTTGGAATGTAAAGAGCGGTTTTTTGATTTGTTGGAGGGTCAATTGCGCAAAACCACTCGTCAGATTGATTATCGCATCAGCAAATCAGATTGTCACATAGCCACTATTCGTCATGGCCTTGGCTTACTGCGCCGCAATGAGCAACGCGAACAGATTGCAGCCGATATCATTAATGAGAAAACAGTCACCAATATTGACAACGACTTGTTTGCAGTTTCTTTTAATGAGTTTTTGGCAACAATATCTGATGAAAGTATTACAGCAAAGATAATTGCTTCTATCGGTCAGGTTGAAGCGTTAAAAGCAGCAGGACAGGATATTGAAGATTTGAAACAAGCAATCGAGTTGTATTCTTTCTCGCTTGATGAATGTTTCGATGAGTTGAATCACATAGCTAAAGATTATGGGTTGGCGCAAGAGTATGACAGGATTATGAGTCATTTGCGCCTTTACAATGTGGAGCAGATGGTATTGTTGTCTTCCGATTATGGCGTGCCGCAGAATCGTGAGCGAGTGGTGTTTATTGGAAGCCGCAACGACCAAAAGCCCATCAGCGACATTCCGGCTACTGTCAAAAAAGAGGATAGGGTAACGGTGTATGAGGCAATTTCCGATCTTGATTTCATAGGGAATGGAGAGATTGTAACTGAATATGGCACACCAGAGCATCACCCAGAATGGGATGGACTCATTAAGTGGCGCAAGGTTGATGGTGAAATCGTTGACACAGAAAGGGGAATGACCTTTGCCGAATGGTCGAGAGCCGGAAGACTGTCTCATCGTTTTATTTTTGACTGTCCGCCATTTTATGTCAAGGAAAAGGAAGATCTAAATGGCAAGATGATAATGTCAACAGCCGAATTGTTTAACCATCAAACAAGTGCGCAGAATGAAAGTGTGAGGCGTCGGTTGCAAGTTATTGCTGAATTTGGGGGCTATACTGGGGAGTGCAAGGCGAAATTGAAAGAGCTTGGGCTGGAATCGCAGAAGCGCAACTATTTTGTGCTTAAACCAGAAGCCCAAAGCCCAACGGTAGTGACTATGCCCGATGATTTTATCCACTATAGTCGTTATCGTGCTATGACCGTGCGCGAAATGGCTCGTTTGCAATCGTTTGATGATTCTTTTGTCTTTCAAGGAAAACGTCAGACGGGAGGTGAAAAACGCAAAAGCGAAATTCCGCAATACACTTTAGTGGGCAATGCTGTTCCACCTCTTATGTCGCGTGCTATCGGTAACGAAATACTAAACAATATAGAGTAGGCTATGATTCACTTGCGAGAGTTTAATCCTTTTGAGGAGAATAATGCTAAGTTTCTTGTGAAAATGCAAGTTAGCTTCGCAACGTTGCAGATTACTCCAACGGGGTATAAAAAGAGTATTCTTGATGCAACAGTACCTGTCAGAGCCTATTTGCTTGCGAATGGAATACACGACTATAATGCGCAGCCCAAAGGTCAGGAACACAAGAAGATAGTGCATTCTTTTTTGTTGACAGAATGTGAAAAGCGTGCTACACAAACGTCGGTTTATCGTCCATTAACAAAGGACGGAGACCCAAGAATGTGGATTTATGGATTGAAAGAGATTGTGAACCCCGATGACATTTTTGCATTGGTGGCTTATAAAGAAAAGCTTTACATCATTAATCTGACGCAGACTAGTATTGAACGAGCTTTTGTATCTCCACTTGAAAACCCGATAAAAGAGCTTATTACGGATATTCATCGAGTGGAAATTTCGGTTTCCGAAGAATTGCTTGGGCTGATAAAGGAGCACATGAGCGATTGGCTTCCCGCTGAACTATTGGCTGATACAGGTGTGGGGCGCACTGTAGAAACCCTGCTTGGCATTCCAATGAATGATTCGAAGAATCCAGATTATAAAGGAATTGAGTTAAAAAGCATGCGCGTTGGTTCAAACACAAGGAGCGCATTGTTTACAAATGCGCCCGATTGGAGTTTGAGCAAATGCAAAAGCGGGAGAGAAATAGTTAATAAATATGGCTATTTCCGTCCAGGTTTGAATCACAAGACTTTGCAAGTGACGGTTTCGGCTCTCAAACCTAATCCTCAAGGTCTGGCTCTGAATGTGAATGGGATTGACAAGTGGCTGGAAATGAATTATTATGATACGTTGGTACTTAGCAACGGCACTTTCAAGAAAATCGATGATGTAGCTGTTTGGTCATTGATGTACCTGCATGACCGTCTTGCCGAAAAGCATCATGAAACCTTTTGGATAGATGTTGAATCAAGAGTAAGAGGCAATTATGAGGAATTTAGAGTAACGAAAATTGAGCATACGAAGAATCCGATATTGCCACAGTTCGACTTGCTGTTGGAGCAGGGCAAAATCAAGGTTGATTTGATGTTGGCGCGTCCGAGTGGTTCGGGCGACACTTATTCGTTCAAATTGCCGTCTAAATATAGGCCATTGCTGTTTCCAGAGAGAGAGTTTTATGTAATCAATTAATAATTCTATTATAATGAAACGAATCAATTGCTTTATTCCGTTTGTGGCGGCCGAGCAGGCTGCGCCTACGATTGCCAATCTCAAGGATAATGAGTTGGTGAACAAAATCTACTTGCTCGCGGGTGCCGGTGTGACCGGCACTGTCGAGGGTTGCGAGGTCATCAGCGTGACGGGGCTCACCGCCTCGGCCACTATGCAGGCTATTGCCGCGAAGGCCGATGCCGACTATGTGATGCTCTACACCAAGTTCGACACGCTCAAGTTCGCGCCTTTCGCCATCGAGCGTTTTGTGAAGTTGGCCGACGACACCCAGAGCGGAATGCTCTATGCCGACCACTACAATGTGACAGAAAAGGGTGCCGACAAGGCCCCGGTGATTGACTACCAGCAGGGTTCGCTGCGCGACGACTTCGACTTCGGTTCGGTGCTTTTCTTCTGCGGCTGCTGTTTCAAGAAAGCCGCCGCAGCGATGACGGCACAGTACGAGCACGCCGGCCTCTATGACCTGCGGCTCAAGCTCAGCCAGTTTGCAGCCATCACACACATCAATGAGTTCCTTTACAGCGATGTGGAGCAGGATACCCGCAAGAGTGGTGAGAAGATTTTCGATTATGTCGATCCCCGCAACCGTGGCCGTCAAATCGAGATGGAGCGGGCCTGCACCGAGCATCTGAAGGAAATAGGCGGCTATCTGGCTCCCGAAAAGGACGGCAAGCCCAACTTCAAGCACATCGAGTTTAACCAGGGCAACTTCGATGTCGAGGCCACGGTGATGATTCCCGTGCGCAACCGCATCCGCACCATCCGCGACGCCATCGACAGTGTGTTGCGGCAGAAGACCGATTTCAAGTTCAACCTCATGGTGGTGGACAACTTCTCGACCGACGGCACCCGCGAGGCCATTGCCGCCTACGATGACCCGCGACTGATTCACATCATCGCCGACTACTACGACATGGGCATTGGCGGCTACTGGAACCTGGCCGCCCACCACGAGAAAGCCGGCAAGTTCATCGTGCAGCTCGACAGCGACGATATGTACAAGGACGAGAACACGCTCCAGACGATGGTCAACGCCTTCTACGAGCAGAACGTGGCCATGGTGGTGGGCACCTACCTGATGACCGACATCGACTGCAACCCCATTCCTCCCGGCGTGATCGACCACAAGGAGTGGACACCCGACAACGGCCGCAACAACGCCTTGCGCATCAACGGGCTGGGGGCCCCGCGGGCCTTCTACACCCCGGTGCTGCGCGATGTGAAGATTCCCAACACCAGCTACGGCGAGGACTATGCGCTGGGGCTGAACATCTCGCGCACCTACCAAATCGGGCGCGTCTACGAGCCGGTGTACCTGTGCCGCCGCTGGGACGACAACAGCGACGCCAGCCTGGATGTGGAGAAGATGAACCGCAACAACCTCTACAAGGATCGCATCCGCACCTGGGAACTCCAGGCCCGCATCGCCTTGAACAAGAAGTGATAGCCAATAAGCCCAATTAGCCCCAATAACCCAATTCCCCCATTGCTCATGGCCAGTTCAACTATCTCCCGGCAGGTACAGGAACTGCGGCAGCGTCAGCTGCGACAGTGGCCGCTTGTGCGCGACAACTACGCCGCACTCGAGCAGGCCCAGTTGCGCGAGCTGTGGCTGGGGGATAGCCTGGTGGTTCTGCAACACAACCCCGAGCGGCGGCGGTCGGCTGCCGCTCGCGTGGATGCCGCCGCACTCGCCGCCAGGCCGTGCTTCCTGTGCCGCGAGCACCAGCCAGCCGAGCAGGAAACGGTCGAGTGGGGGAGTGGACGCTACAAAATCCAGGTGAATCCTTACCCCATCTTCCCGGTGCACCTCACTGTGTCGGCCTCTGCGCACACACCACAAAGCCTTGCCGACCCAGGGCGCATCACCGATATGCTTGCGCTGGCGCACGACCTGCCCGATTGCGTGGTGTTCTACAATGGGCCGCAGTGCGGCGCCTCGGCTCCCGACCATTTCCATTTCCAGGCCGGGAGCATGGCGATGTTGCCGCTGTGTGCCGAGGTGGCAGATGACCTGGCCTGGCCCGACGAGTGCCGTCTCGAGGGCAACGAGGAGGGCTTTATCGCTTTCTCGCAGCGCTTCGGGCGGTTTTTGTTTTTCATCAAAACCGCCACCACGGTGCAGGCGCAGCTCTATTTCGCCCGCTTGCAGTTGGCCATGATGCTGGCTACCGGGCAAGCCGGGGAGCCGATGCAAAACCTGCTTTGCTGGATCCATGGCGGCGACTGCTGCTTGGCCGTGTTCCCGCGACGCAAGCACCGCCCCGCCTGTTATGGCGAGGGCGAGGGGCAGTTGCTGCTCAGCCCGGCAAGCACCGAGATGGGCGGCCTCTGGGCCGTGGCCTCGGACAGGGACTACGGCTTGCTCGACGCGCAGCGCATCCAGGCACTCTACGATGAACTCTGTGTCGACGCCGCGGCCGCAGTGGCAATTATCGATAATTACTTCAAAACAAAACAACTCAACAATGGATAAGAACAATGTTCCTCAAGTGAGCGTGGGCATCATGAGCGACAACCGCTTTGTGCACATCACGTTGGATGGCACCTATGGCGTGTGGGGAACCCTCGACGGCCAAGAACGTCATAGCGATTCCTGGGATACGATGGGCCTGCGTGAGGTGGTCATGGGCGTCGATGGCAAAATGCATTTTGATGTCGACCCCTTCAGAGCCTCGAAGTGGGACACGCTCACCTTTGTGCCCAAGGACGACGACTGCTCGTTCACCCTGCACGATGTCACCATCGGAGTCAGTTTTCACTGGAAGCGCAGCGAGGACCAGACTTTTAAAGGCTCGCTCAGACTCATTCAGGAAAACGGGCGCATCGTGGCCATCAATGTGATTGATGTCGAGAGCTATCTGGAAAGTGTGATTTCGAGCGAGATGAGTGCCAACGCCTCGCTTGAGTTGCTCAAGGCTCATGCGGTGATTTCGCGCAGCTGGCTGCTGGCGCAGATGCGCAAGCCGCAGCCCGATGCGGCCTGTGGGCACGATGTGCTGGGCGACACGGCACCGGTGGTGCGTGCGGCCGCCGACAGCGACGATGAGCACATTCGCTGGTGGGATCGCGACGACCACGTGCACTTCGATGTCTGTGCCGACGACCACTGCCAGCGCTACCAGGGCATCACGCGTGCCTCCACGCCGCAGGTGCGGCAGGCCATCGAGGCCACCTGGGGGCAGGTGCTCATGCACCGCGGCGAACTGTGCGACGCACGCTTCAGCAAGTCGTGTGGCGGGGTGCTCGAGCAATTCGAGAATTGCTGGGAGAATCATCACTATCCCTACTTGGTGGCTCGCCGCGACGGCGAGGACGAGGGCAAGTTCCCCGACCTTACCCGCGAGCACGAAGCAGAGGAATGGATTCTCACTGCGCCCAAGGCGTTCTGCAACACGCATGACAAAGAAGTGTTGAGCCAGGTGCTCAACGACTATGACCAGGAGACCACCGACTTCTATCGCTGGCGTGTGGAGTACACGCAGGAGCAGCTCGCCGACCTCATCTGCCGCCGCACCGGCGACGACTACGGCCGCATACGCGACTTGCAGCCCGTGGCCCGCGGCACCAGCGGACGCCTCTACAAGATGAAAATCGTGGGCGAGAAAAAGAGCCGTATCATTGGCAAAGAGCTGGCCATCCGCTACGCCTTGAGCGAGAGCGCCCTCTACAGCTCGGCATTCGTCGTCGAGCGCCACGATGTGGATGCCGACGGTTTCCCGGCAAAGTTTGTCCTGCGCGGCGCCGGCTGGGGCCACGGCGTGGGACTGTGCCAAATCGGAGCCGCCGTCATGGGCGCCAACGGATATAACTACAAGCAAATTTTGCTCCACTACTTCGTGGGAGCCACGATTGAGAAGGAATATTGAAAACCCTGAAAAAAATCAGTTTTAATAATATGAGTGCTTTAGACGCAATGAAAAAAAGCCCTTGGGCTTGGGTGTCGACCCTGTATTTTATCGAGGGTATACCCTATTTTCTTGTTAACGAAATCTCAGTGATTTTGTTCAAAAAAATGGGCGTACCCAATGGGCAGATGGCGTTATTCACCAGTTTGATTTACCTGCCGTGGGTGATTAAGCCGTTGTGGAGCCCGTTTGTCGACAT
The DNA here is from genome assembly GCA_017443765.1 of Muribaculaceae bacterium. Lineage (GTDB taxonomy): Bacteria > Bacteroidota > Bacteroidia > Bacteroidales > Muribaculaceae > Sodaliphilus. The sequence continues at coordinate 39,531 of JAFSYB010000130.1, forward strand.
CATCAAGAAGAAACGTTGGTGGATCACGATGATGCAGCTTGTCATGGCTATCACGCTCATCATGCTCACCATCACGTTGCCATCGCCAGGCGAAGAAATGATTATGGCAGGCACAACCCCGATGAGTCTTTTCACAATAACGCTCATCTTCTTCATCATCACAGCTTTCGCCAGTGCAACACACGACATCGCGGCCGATGGTTTCTACATGCTTGCCCTGTCGCAGAAAAACCAGTCGGCGTTTGTCGGCGTGCGTTCTACATTCTATCGTCTTGCCAACATTTTCGGCAATGGTGTGCTGGTTTGGATGGCGGGCTATCTCGAGACCAAGATGTCCATCCCTCAGGCATGGAAAATCACCATGGCCATTGCATCGGCCATCCTGTGCTTGTTCTACCTTTATCACATCTTCTTCATTCCACGTCCCGACAGCGATCGTCCGTCAATTGACGGCTCGTTCAAAGCAAACAGCTCGGTTGTCCTCAAAGAGTTTGGTCGTACCATCGCCACCTATTTCACCAAACCTGGCGTATGGCTGGCCATCGCTTTCATGCTGCTCTATCGCTTGCCTGAGGCTTTCTTACTGAAGATGTGCAAACCATTCATGCTCGACCCCATGGGTAAGGGTGGGTTGGGAATGACCACGCAGGAGGTGGGTCTGGCCTATGGCACCATCGGTGTAGCGGCCTTGCTGGCGGGTGGCATTCTGGGCGGCGTTTTCTCATCGAAAGTCGGCTTGAAGAAGGCGCTGTGGTGGATGGCTGCTTGTATGACGCTGCCGTGTCTTACATTTGTTTACTTGTCCCTTGAGTTGCCGGCAAACTTCTATGTGATTTGTGCCTCCATAGTGGTTGAGCAGTTTGGCTATGGCTTTGGCTTCACGGCCTATATGCTTTATATGATGTATTTCTCTGAGGGCGAGTTTAAGACCTCGCATTATGCTATCTGCACGGCATTCATGTCGTTGAGCATGATGATTCCGGGCATGTTTGCTGGTTTTCTGCAGGAATCGATGGGCTATGCCGCATTCTTCTGGTTGGCATTCGCTTGCAGCGTTGCCACCATCGCCGTCACCTACCTTGCCGACTGCCGCATCGACCCCGACTATGGTCACAAGTGAATTTCTCCTCAAATCGATTTTTTTAACCACAGATTAAACAGATTAAACAAATTACGATGGATTTCATCCTCAAGTTTATAATTATTTAAAAGCAACCGATTTAAGTATGGGACTTCTGATAAATTTGGGAGAACGCTCCGTCAGAATCGAACGTATTGTAAATTTCAAAAAATCTGTTTAATCCGTTTAATTTGTGGTTTTAAAAAATTCACGTTGTTCACTCCGTCATATCGCAAAACTTCAAAATAAATATTAAATTTGTGGTTTTAAATAATCATCCTTATGAAGAGATTCAATTTACAAATAATCATGTTGTTGCTGGCCGTGGTTGCCGGTGCGGCGGTGAAGCCCGGCATCGAAGTGCTGCCCGACTACGGTCGTAAGTGAATTTCTCCTCAAACCGAATTTTTTAACCGCAGATTAAACAGATTAAACTAATTACGATGGATTTCATCTTTAAAGAGGAAACCTACAGAATCCGTGGATGCGCCATGGCTGTTCATCGTGAACTGGGGTGTGGATTTCTTGAAAAAGTCTATCAAGAAGCACTTGAGATAGAGTTTACAGCTAATGGTATACCTTTTAAGAGAGAATCAAGACTTGACATCTTTTACAAAGGAACTTTGCTTCAACAGCAATATTTTGCCGACTTCATCTGCTTCGATAACATAATCGTCGAGATCAAAGCTGTAAGTGAATTAACTGATATTCATCGTGCTCAAGTTTTTAATTACTTAAAAGCAACCGATTTAAGAGTGGGACTTCTAATAAATTTCGGAGAACGCTCCGTCAGAATCGAACGTATTGTAAACTTCAAAAAATCTGTTTAATCCGTTTAATCTGTGGTTTAAAAAAAATCTCATTGCAATCTCCGTCATATTGCAAAACCTCAAAATAAATCTGTTTAATCCGTTTAATCTGTGGTTAAAAAAAATCTCATTGCAATCTCCGTCATATTGCAAAACCTAAAATAAATCTGTTTAATCCGTTTAATCTGTGGTTTAAAAAAAATCTCATTGCAACCTCCGTCATATCGCAAAACTTCAAAAACAATCGTTTAATCCGTTTAATTTGTGGTTATAAAAAATTCACGTTGTTCACTCCGTCATATCGCAAAACCTAAAATAAATCTGTTTAATCCGTTTAATCTGTGGTTTAAAAAAAATCTCATTGCAACCTCCGTCATATCGCAAAACTTCAAAAACAATCGTTTAATTTGTGGTTTTAAACAATCATCCTTATGAAGAGATACAATTTACTAATAATCATGCTGTTGCTGGCCGTGGTTGCCGGTGCGGCGGTGAAGCCCGGCATCGAGGTGCTGCGCGATGGCGGTTTCCGTGAGTTGCAGGGCAAGCGCGTGGGGCTGGTCACCAACCCCAGCGGTGTTGACAACAACCTCAAGAGCACGGTCGACATCCTCAACGAGGCCCCCGGGGTGGAGCTGGTGGCGTTGTTCGGCCCCGAGCATGGCGTGCGCGGCAACGCACACGCCGGCGATGCCGTGGGCGACGAGGTAGACCCCGCAACGGGCGTGAAGATGTACTCCCTTTATGGGAAGACCCACAAACCCACCCCCGAGATGCTCCGCGACATCGACGTGCTCGTCTACGACATCCAGGACATCGGTTGCCGCAGCTACACCTTCTATGCCACCATGGGCGTGTGCATGGAAGCCTGTGCCGAGAATGGCAAGGAGTTCATGGTGCTCGACCGTCCCAACCCTTTAGGTGGGAACAAAGTGGAGGGCAATTTGGTGGAGAAGGGATATTTCTCGTTTGTGAGCAAGTATGCCATTCCTTATCTATATGGCCTCACTCCCGGCGAATTGGCGCGTTTCCTGAATGGTGAGCATCTCATCAATGGCGAGGCCAAACTCACGGTTATCCGCATGGAGGGCTGGACGCGCGATATGAAGTTCCGCGACACGGGTATGCCCTGGGTGGCGCCTTCACCGCAGATTCCCGCTCCCGAGAATGCCTTTTTCTATCCCGTGAGCGGCATCCTGGGCGAGCTCTACATCTTCAACACGGGTATTGGCTACACCTTGCCCTTTGAGTGTTTTGCCGCATCGTGGATTGATGCCGAGGCCCTGGCTGAGCGCATGAACGCCCTAAACCTGCCCGGAATGCACTTCCGCCCCATCAACTACAAACCGTTCTTCGCCCTGAGCGTGGCTGTGGACCAGTCGTTGCAGGAGGTGCATGGGGTGCAGACCTATATCACCGACTTTGACAAGGCAAATCTGGTGCTGACGCAGTTCTATTTCCTGCAAGTGATTCACGACATGTATCCCGACAAGCAGCTCTTTGAGCAAAATCCCAAGCGCTATGCGATGTTTGACAAGGTGTGTGGCACCAAGGAAATACGTGAGCGTTTCATCAAGCGCTACCGCGTCGAGGATATTGAGGGCTATTTCAACAAAGATGCCAATGATTTCAAGCATCGTTCCACGCGCTATTACCTCTATCACAAAGGGAGTGATTGGGGACTTGTTGACCTACCATAATTCAAGAAATCAATGAAAAAGAGCCATCAATTATTTGTTGACAGCATAAAAGGCTTCATCTCGCACGACAGGATTTACACCGACGACCTGCGCTGCCTGGCCTGGGGCACCGATGCCGGTTTCTACCGCCATCTGCCGCAGGTGGTGGTGCGCAGCCGTGATGAGCGGGAGGTGAGCCGCCTGCTGGACATCGCCCACGAAATGCGCCTGCCGGTCGCCTTCCGGGCCGCCGGCACCAGCCTGAGCGGGCAGACGGTCACCGATTCCATCCTCATCGTGGCAGGAAAGCATTGGGAAGGCTATCACATTGCCGACGATGCGTCAACCATCACGCTGCAACCTGGCCTCATCGGCAGTCAGGTCGACAAGCTCCTGGCGCCGTTGGGACGCACGTTCACCCCCGATCCGGCATCGAAGAACTCGGCCATGGTGGGTGGCATTGTCATCAACAACGCTTCGGGCATGAGTTGCGGCACGCACGCCAACAGCGACCGCATGATGCAGTCGATGCGCATCGTACTCGCCGACGGCACCATCCTCGACACAGGCGATGCGGCCAGCCGCGAGGCATTCCGACAGTCGCACCCCGATTTTGTGGCTGGCATTGAGCGCCTGCGCCACCGTGTGATGGCCAACCCCACCCTGGTGGAGCGCATCCGCCGCAAATACAGCATCAAGAACGTCACCGGCCTGAACATCTCGCCCTTTGTGCGCTACACCGACCCCTTCGACATCATCACCCACTTGATGGTGGGCAGCGAGGGCACCCTTGCCTTTGCCAGCGAGTTCACCATGCGCACGGGGCACCTTTATCCCCACCGGGCCAGTGCCATGCTCTATTTTCAGGAGATGCGCCGTGCGTGCGAGGCCGTGGTGGCCATGAAGCAGGCTCCGGTACATTGTGCCGAGTTGCTCGACCGCAAGTCGCTCGCCAGCGTCGACGACAACACCGGCGAGAACCTCACGGCGGTGCTTATCCAGACCTTTGCCGACACGCCCGAGGAACTGGAACAGAATATCTCCGCTATCAAGCAAGTGCTGGAGCCGTTCACGCTCTATGTGCCGGCTCGCTTCACCAGCAACCCGCAGGAGTATGGCAAGTATTGGGCTATCCGCTCGGGCATCTTTCCCAGTGTGGGAGGCACCCGGCCGTTAGGTACCACGGTCATCATCGAGGATGTGGCCTTCCACATCGACGACTTGCCCGATGCCACCGTCGACTTGGCCAATATGCTCATCGAGCATGGCTACGACGACAGTTGCATCTACGGCCATGCCCTCGAGGGTAACTATCATTTCATCATTGCCCAGTCGTTCGACACACCTGAGGAGGTGGCGCGTTACCGCAACCTGATGCAGCAGACCGTGAGCTTGGTCATCGACAAGTACGATGGCTCGCTCAAGGCCGAGCATGGCACCGGGCGCAATATGGCGCCCTTTGTGCGCAAGGAGTGGGGCGACGAGGCCTACGCCATCATGTGCGAGGTCAAGCGCCTGTTCGACCCCGAGGGAATCCTCAATCCCGGCGTCATTTTCAACGAGGACCCCGACAGTTTTGTGGCCTCCATCAAGCCCATGCCGCTCACCGACGAGGCGGTGAACAGCTGCATCGAGTGCGGTTTCTGCGAGGTGAACTGCGTGAGCTGCGGCTTCACACTGTCGAGCCGCCAGCGCATCATCGTCCAGCGCGAGATGTCGCGCTTGCGCGTCACGGGCGAAGACCCCGCCCGCTTGGCACGCCTCGAAAAGCAATACCACTACCTGGGCGACGACACCTGCGCCGCCGACGGCTTGTGCAGCACCTCGTGCCCGATGGGCATCAATGTGGGCGAACTCACCCACCACCTGCGCAACGCCGCCCATTCCCAGGGCACCTTTGCGCACGGCCTCGGCCGCTTTGCCGCGCACCACTTCGCCGCGGTAAAGGGCGGCCTTAAGTCGCTGCTCTATGTGGCCAACGCAGCCGGCGCTGTGCTGGGCGATGGTGGCGTGGCCGTGATGGGAAGCACGCTCCACAAGGCCGGCCTCCCCCTGTGGACACCAGCACTGCCCAAGCCCCGAAAAGCCGCTCCCTCCTTGCCCGCAAGCCCGCGCACCTCAAGCTCTTTGCCCGCAAGCGGCGATTCCATCGCCGCCAAGCGCGTCGTCTATTTCCCCAGCTGCCTCAACCAGACCATGGGGCGAAGCAAGCAAGGCTCACCAGTGGACCTGGTCGACAAGGTGGTCGCCTTTCTTGCCAAGGCCGGCTGGCAGGTGGTCTTCCCCAATGAGATGAACCGAATGTGCTGCGGCATGATTTGGGAGAGCAAGGGCATGCCCGATGTGGCCGACAGCAAGACGGCCGAGCTGGAGCAGGCCCTGCTCCACGCCAGCGACAACGGCAAGTGGCCGGTGGTGTGCGACCAAAGCCCCTGCCTGCACCGCATGAAGGAACACTTCAAGCAGGTGAAGCCGCTCGAGCTTTTGGAGTTCGTCCACGACTATGTGGCCGATGACCTCACCTTCACCCCCACCGACGAGCCGGTGGCCCTGCACCTCACCTGCTCCACGCGCCTGATGGGCATCGATGGCAAGGTGCTCGACCTGGCCCGGCGGTGCTCCACCCGTGTGGTGGTGCCCGAGGGGGTGGGGTGCTGCGCCTTTGCCGGCGACAAGGGGTTCACGCACCCCGAACTCAATGCCTACGCCCTGCGCAAGCTGCGCCCCGTCATCGAGCGCGAGGGCATCAAACGCGGGTTCTCCAACAGCCGCACTTGCGAAATCGGGCTCACCACCCACAGCGGTGTGCCCTACCAGTCGCTCATCTACCTCATCGATGAATGCACTTCGTCCAATTAGCCCATTAGCCCAATAAGCATCAAATCATGAAAGAAACTAAACGTCTTCTGGCCGTCGACATCCTGCGCGGCATCACCATCGCCGGCATGTTGCTGGTGAACAATCCCGGCTCGTGGAGCCACCTCTACACACCGCTTGGCCATGCAGAGTGGATTGGTCTTACGCCCACCGACCTGGTGTTCCCGTTTTTTGTCTTTGTGATGGGCGTGTCGATGTTTTTCTCGCTGCGCAAGTTCAATTTCAAGCTCACTGGCCCGCTCATGGTCAAGATTGTGCGCCGCACGGTGTTGCTCTTCCTCATCGGGTGGTTGGTGCAGTGGTTTGGCATGTGGTTGCGCGGGCTGTATAACCCCGAATCGCACTTCTTCCAGCGTATGTTTGGCGACCTGCGCATCCTGGGCGTGTTCCAGCGATTGGCCTTGGTCTATTTCTTTGGCTCGATGTGCGTGGTGCTGTTCAAGCAGCGATTCATACCATGGCTCATCGCCTTGATTCTCATCGTCTATGCCATCATCCTCGGCACTGGGCATGGCTACGACTTCTCGCTCCAGAACATTCTCTCGCGGGTTGACTGTGCCGTGCTTGGCGAGGATCACATGTATCACGAGCACGCCTTTGGCGAGAAGCTCGCGCTCGACCCCGAGGGCATTCTCAGCACCTTGCCCTGCATTGCCCATGTGCTCATCGGCTTCATGGTGGGCAAGTGCCTCACCGAGGTGCACGACAACCGCGACCGTGTGGTGCAAATCGCCATCTGGGGTGGGGTGATGCTCTTAGTGGGCTGGCTGCTGCAATACGGCATCCCGTGCAGCAAGAAGGCTTGGACTTCGTCATACGTGCTCATCACCTGCGGCATGGCGGCTTCTATCTTGGCCATGCTCATCTATTTCATCGATATCAAAGGCCGCAAGCGCTGGTGCCGTTTCTTCCAGGCTTTTGGCGTGAACCCGCTGTTCTGCTACTTGGTGGGCACCGTGCTTGCCATCGTCTTCGGCGCGGTGCGGTTTGGCATGGATGGCGACGACAAGCCCATCACTCTCCACACGCTCATCTACGATGGCTGGAAAGCCGTCCTCGTCAACGAGGAGGCCGCATCGTTGTTCTACGCCCTCACTTTCGTGTGCATCACCTGGTGCTTGGGTTATATCCTTTACAAGAAGAGAATCTACATCAAATTATAAAAAAACCGAATACAAAAAACCGAATACAAAAACCAAAAACTAAAAACTAAAAACTTAATAATATGATACTGATTGCAGATTGCGGGTCGACCAAGATTGACTGGTGCCTGCTGAACGGAAACGAGAAAGTTGCGCAAATCTTCATCACGGGCATGAACGCCTTGCTGCTCACCCAGGAGGAGATGGCCGCGACCATCCACGATGAGTTGCTCCCGCACTTGGCGGGCTACAGCGTCGATGAGATTTACTACTATGGCGCTGGCATCATCAACGACGAAATCAAGGGCCATGTGCGGGGTGCACTGCAGACCAACATCCCCTCGGCCTCGAAAATCGAGATTGAGAGCGACCTGGTGGGAGCCGCACGCGCCTTGTGCGGACGCAAACCCGGCATTGCCTGCATCCTGGGAACGGGCTCCAACTCGTGCTACTACGATGGCGAGAACGTGGTGGACAACGTGTCGCCCCTGGGCTACATCCTCGGCGACGAGGGCAGCGGCGCCGTGATGGGAAAGCTGCTTGTGGGCGATGTGCTCAAGCACCAGCTGCCCGAGCACCTGTGCGAGAAGTTCCTCAAGGAGTATGACACCGACCGCACACAAATCATCAACGCCGTCTACCGCCAGCCTGCCGCCAACCGCTACCTGGCTCACTTCGCGCCGTTCTTGCAGCGGAACATCCACGAGCCGGCCATTCACGACCTCGTGTTCCGCGCCTTCACCGCCTTCTTCGTCCGAAACGTGGAGCGTTACAAGGGCTATAAGGAGCTGCCTGTGGGCTTTGTCGGCTCCATCGCCTTTGTGCAGAAACCCGTCCTTGTCGAGGCCGCCCAAGCGCGAGGCATCACCGTGGGTACCATCATGCAGAACCCCATGGAAGGGCTCATCAGCTACCACAGCAACTGTTGATTAATAACCCATTACTAACCCCAAACCCCCAACTCGTAGCTCGTAGCTTGTAGCTCGTAGCTCGTAGCTCAACTCGTAGCTCGTAGCTCGTAACTCATCACTCATAACTCATCACTCATAACTCATCATGCCTTTTATCAAAATCAGCGAGCAACCCTCGCTTTACAACGACTTGGAGAAGAAATCGGTGCATGAATTGCTCACCGAAATCAACCAAGAGGACCACAAAGTGGCCGATGCGGTGCAGAAGGCCATTCCGCAAATCGAGAAACTCGTCACCGCCATCCTCGAGCGCATGCAGCGCGGCGGGCGCATCTTCTACATGGGCGCTGGCACCAGCGGGCGCCTCGGCGTGCTCGACGCCAGCGAAATCCCGCCCACCTTCGGCATGGACCCGGGCTGGATTATCGGCCTCATCGCCGGCGGCGACATGGCCCTGCGCAATGCCGTCGAGAACGCCGAGGACGACACCCACCAGGGGTGGCTCGACCTGCAGCAGTACGGCATCAACGACAAGGACACCGTCGTCGGCATCGCCGCCTCGGGCACCACACCCTATGTGATCGGGGCTCTGCGCGACGCACGCGAGCACGGCTGCCTCACCGCAGCCATCACCAGCAACCCCGATGCTCCCGTGAGCGAGGTGGCCGAGATTCCCATCGAGATGATTGTGGGGCCGGAGTATGTCACCGGCAGCTCGCGCATGAAGAGCGGTACCGGCCAGAAGCTCATCTGCAACATGATCTCGACCAGCGTGATGATCAAGATGGGCCGTGTCAAGGGCAACAAGATGGTGAATATGCAGCTCACCAACCAAAAGCTTGTGGACCGCGGCACCCGCTGGCTGGTGGAGATGCTCGGCATCCCCTACGACCAGGCCAAGCGTCTGCTCCTCCTACACGGCTCGGTCAAGCGGGCCGAGGAAGCCTATCGCCAGCGTAGATAATCAAGGTGGGTTCTATAAATTGCAAAAATGAGATGAATGGTTTTGGACGTCTTGGGTTGCTTGCTGGCATCTTTTGCCTCAACTACTTGAACCGTAGCCCGCTACTGGTTGTAGAATCTGCACACGCTCGGCATCGCCC
>JAFSYB010000131.1 GCA_017443765.1 Muribaculaceae bacterium
CGGTGGGCGCCGCGCGCCCCCCGCCCCAGCCGGTGGGTGCGAGGGGCGCGCGGCGCACATTCGTCAATATGGGTTGTAATTCGTTGACAACGAGATTGGGCCGCTGGCTTGTCAATGCGCAACAAGCACCTTGGTGCCGTTGTGCACATAGATGCCGGCCTGCGTGGGGCGGTCGATGCGCTGGCCTTGAAGGGTGTACCACTCGTCGCCATGCAGTGGCACGTTGGCATTCACATCAGTGACGCCACTGTTCTCGTCGTACTCCAGCATCACCATGCCGCTGGCTTTTGCGGCCGTGATGGTCACGGTGGCATCGGTGGCGGTGACCTCGATGTCGGGGCTTTGCGCCGGCGTGTAGAACGCGGCCCACCATTCGGGGCGGTCGATGGTGACCGAGCCGGCTTGCTTGGTGTCGATGGCCAGCAGGGTGTACCCGTTCACGCTGCCCTTGTTCACCGTCACGAAATCATCGTCGATGAGCGGGCGGCTCCACACGTACACGCCTCGCCAGTAGTGGCTCTCGCCAGCCTCCACCGGCCAGTTGTCCATCAGCACGTGGTAGCACTTGTTGCTGCCGCGGGCAAAGATTGGGCTGTCCTCGTGCAGGCACTCATGCGAACCCAGGTCGTCCTGGCGCAGCCACGCGGTCTGGCACCAGCCGCTCGACGACCGCTCCACAAAGTGGTTCAGCCAGCGGTGGTCCTCTTTCTTGAAGCTCTTGATGCTCCCTTGCGATGTCCACCTGCGGTAGGGGCCGTTGGGCGTGAGGATGCTGCTCTCGCCGACAAACATCGACTGCATGCCGTAGTAGCGGCTCACGACAAACGACCTGAGGTAGTGGTGCTCGATGGTCACCGTGATGGTGTTGTCCTCCAAGGCGTAGGTGGCGTGCTCCCTGATGAGTGGCGATGACAGCATTGCGGCTCCTTCGGCGGGCTCAACAAGCGGGTCGAACAGCGTGTTCCACACCTCCACCGTCACTCGGCGGCAATCGGTGGCTGTGGTTTGTGCCAATGGCATGCCGTCGGCCAGTATCCTGAAACTGTCGCACTGGGCCGTGAACACCTCGGTGGCCTCGCCTTTGCCCGGAACACCACTCGCCGACGGACGGTGCCACAAGTGGTTGCCGCCCACAAAGTTGGAGTAGCCTTTCACGCCCACCGGGCCGATATTGTCGCTCGTGGAGATGTTCAGCCATTCCATGTTGGAGTCGCGAAACAGACTGAGTGGATCGCAAGTCGCGCGATCTACCGCACGCACTCCCACATGGGAGAAGGTCATGAGCTTGTTCTGCATGCACGGCTGGAAGCAAAAGCACATCTCTATCCCCTCGCCGGTGTTGCAGGCCACTTGCAGCCGGCTGTTTTTGAGATAGGCACTCATGATCGGCGGAGTGCTGGCAACCAAGTGCCACACAACACCGACAAGCAGTAAGAAGGAGATAAGCATCCGTTTCATAGCAAACGCGATTGATGTGGTATCAAATTGCAAAAATACAGCTTTTGCACCAACGCACCAAATGTTGAGTGTGAATATTTCAAAAAAATGCCCGATTCTATGGTCGTCGGTCATTGGCTCAGCGCCAGCGTGATGATGGAGTTCACGTCGCTCACGTCAATCGCGTTGTCATTGTTCAAGTCGGCTATTTTCAGGACGCTGTCGTCGATGTCTGCCGACAAAGCGAGCATTATGGCGGCATTGATGTCGCTCACGTCAACGGTGCCGTCAAGGGTGAGGTCGCCGTAAGGGGTGCGCGCGACAAGGGCGCTCGCCGCTGTGGGAGCGGTCACATGAATGAATCGCGTGCCGCCCGCTATCCTGATGGCACCATTGTGGCCAATCAGGCGAAAACCCGGCCAGTTTTCCGGCACTTCGATGCTGTAATGGTCGCACTCCCTTTTGGTGTCGATGTAAATGACCTCCTTTCCGTCGATGACACCTGAATAGGCCAGCAGCGCGGAATTGTTCGCAAGCGGGAGCGCCCACGTGTAGATGCCGCTCCAGTGGTTCGCGCTGTCGGCCAGCACGGCACATTTGTCCAGCAGCACGTCGTAACTCTTGGGATGGGCGTGAACATAAATGGGCGAGGCCGCACCCAGGCCCTCGTGGTTTCCCAGGCCGGTGTGACGCAGCCACGACGACTGCAGCCAGCCGTTGGCGTCCATCTCTAAGAAACGGGCAAAATCGGGATAGTCGCCCTTGGTCATATTGCCCACACTGCTACGCGGCTGCCATTCGGGACAGGCCCCACCGGGTAGCATGATTTGCTCCTCGCCGACAAACATCGACTGCATGCCGTAGTAGCGGCTCACCGTGAAGTCGCGCCGATAGCGGTGCTCCAGGTCAACGGCTATGCTGTTTCCCTGTAGGGTGTAGGTGACGTGCTCGATGATTAGTGGGCAGGGCAGCGCCACTGCGCCGGAATCGGGCGCGACAAACGGATCCATGAGCGTGTTCCACACATCGACCACCACTTGCCGGCAGCGGCGCGAATGGCCATCGAGCAGCCGAACACCGTCTACTGTGATTGTCACGCTGTCGCAAGTGGCCGTGCGCACGCTGGAATAGCCTCCACGGCCGGGATTGCCAAGCGAATCGGGTTCGCGCCATGGGTGGTTGCCACCCACAAAGTCGGGATACCCCTGAACACCCACGGGCCCGATGTTGTCGCTGCCGGTGAGGTTGAGCCAGGTGATGCCGGCCCCGGTGGTCACGCCGGCCGTGCTGCTGGTGTCGCGTCCTGCTACAGCACGGCGGCCCACGTGTGAGAAGGTGAAAAGCTTGTTGTTCATGCAACGGCGGAACATGTAGCACATCTCGGTGCCGCTGCCGTCGTTGCTTGCCACAGCCAGCACATCGTCGCGCAGCTCGGCACGCATGACAGGTGTGGTGGAATTACAATTTGCAATGGTTAAATTACCCCCCCCGTTGCGAGGGCGGCGAGCGCGAGCGCGGCTCTGCCGAATGGTTGCAAGAATAAAGCGGAAGCTTTCATGAGTGATAATGGATTGGTATTAATGATGAATTGATGGTTGAATGGTGCGGTCGCGGTGGGTGCCACAAATTGCTCGAGTCGGGTTGGGGCAAAACATGCCTGCAAGCAGACCAAAGCGACTGGAAATTGGTGCAAACGAGCGCAATAAGGCTTGTTCCAGTTGCTGGGTGCGGCCTGATTCATGAAAACCTATCATAACTTATCTGCAATTTATAGCACCCGCCTTCAGGGTATCACTACGGTGCGTTGTTGGTTGATGTAGATGCCCGGCGAGTCGGGGTGGGGCAGTCGCCGGCCGTCGACGCGATGCCAGGTGCTGCCGGTGGTTTGCTTGCGAAAGCCGGTTTCGGCCGTTGTGGTGACGGTCGGGGCGATAACCACCGGGCCCGAAATCGTGCCGTTGTCGGTGAGTCGGTGCGCGCCTGCGTCGTAGGCCACCGCTCCGGCGGGCCTGACAACATCGCAGCCCGTCAGTTCCACATGCCCCAGCGAGGTGAAGGCCGGCAGCGTGCTCTCGTCAAGCGGGTTGAGGATAACCAGCGTGGAGGTGTTCACCGTCAGCGCGTTGGCGGAAAGGCTGTGCAGAATCGAGCCGCACGTCACCTCGCAGCCGCCCTCCACGGCCAGCCCAGCGACCTCAATGCCGCCGCCCTGTCCCTCGGCCTCGAGGCTGCCCGCGCCGGTGATGGTGATTTGGCGGCCAGCAATGCCCACCAGCGGGCCATACACCTGGTTGCTGCCCGCAGCCACGATGGTGAGCGAATCCAGGCTGCTCTCAATGCCGTATATGAGCGGCTCGCCGCTGGCCGGGGTCACAATGTCGATGGTGGCGTGGTCGAGCATGAGCGTGTTGCTCGCGGGGTCGTAACAGGCGCGGCCGCTGATGTTCGGGCTGCCATCACCAATATTGTGCGCGTTGAGGCTGTCGACGGCAACGCCGCCAACACACAGGCCGTAGCCCTCGGCTTGAGGCACACTGCCGAGCAGCAGGGTTGCCGTCAGCATGGCCGATAGGAGTGTGATGAATCTCATGCCTGGTTGTGCAAGGGAGTGCCGGTCTGCGTGCCTCTGAAAGTCGAAACCGGCAACCACCTTAGTTCAAATAATTTGCAAATTTAGTGAAATGTTTGCACCTGTCCGGAGTATTAACGATGATTAACGGAGTATTAACGATGATTAACAATGATAAACAATCGCTTTTGGCCCTTATGGGCTAATGCCCCGGGTGTTTGTCCCGCTCCCGGTTAATCGCTGTCGAGCGGCATGGGCCACACGGGCGGTGAACAGGCGGGCGCCGGTGTCGTTGAGGTGCATACGGTCGTCCCACAGTTGCGGGTGGCCGACAAACGCCGTGTCGCAGTCCATCTCGAGGAACGGCACGCCGTGTTGCGCCGCAAGGGCTTTCACGGGCGCGTACATCTCGGTGGCGTAATAGCCCGGCACCCAGGCGGGGCTGGTGCAGATAATCAGCCGGTCGTGGCAGCGGGCAATCAGGTCGGCCAGCAGGGCGAGTTTCACGGGGTCGGTGACATCGGTGCGCGGCCGGTGGCGTTCCGCCGTCGTGGTGTCGAGTGTGCCGTGCTGCGGCCAGTAACCTCGGTCAATCTCGGGCGTGTCGTAGTAGAGGCTGTCGCGCAGGCTGTTCAGTGCCATGTCGGCCACGACGCTGTTATAGGGGTAGATGCGCGAGCACAGGCGCAACCGCTCCCACGGGTCGATGGCCGAGAGCAGGCTGTCGCGGCACCGCAGCCCGGGCAGGCGACGCACACGCGACACGTCGCTCGTTGCTGGAGCCAGCTCCAGGTCGTAGTAGTACGACAGGTCGTAAACTATCAGCTGTGGCGTGTAGCGCTGCGTGACGAAGCGGATTAGCGCGTAGTTGGTCATGATGCCCAGGCCCTCGAAGCCGCAGTTGGCCACCTCAAGCCCTGTGGAGTCGGACAGCACCTGCGGCACATAGTGGTGCAGGGCGCGCGAGGTGCCGAACACCACCACCGGGGCTTCCACCTCGTGCAGCACCCAGTTCAGGCGGCCGGTCTCGCCGGCGGTCGTCGCATCTTGCCATCGCTGCAAGGCATGGCCAATCAGGCGGTCGGCACAGGCAAGCAGCGCAGCGGCGCAAAGCAGGATTATAAAGAAACGCTTCAAGGTTATGCTGATTTAAACTGATAATTCACATGTAACATATAAATTCATTGGGTTTCAATCAGAAACGCAGATAGATAAACTGGCTTGTGTCGAGTACTCCAATGGCGAGTACGAGTACAAGCAGGCACACGTGCCACAGCAGCGAGGCCACGCCCCGCCCGCGCCGCCAGCGTGCCGGCGCGCAGGGAAACCATTCCTGGCGCACGTCGTGCGCGGCCACCACCACCAGGCCCACAAGCATCATCGCCAGCGTGGTGTGCGTGCGCATGGGGTCGGCGATAATCCAGCCGCCCGCGAAGCCGCCCGTGAACAGCACGCGCAGGATTTTCAGCGACAGCCCCACATGTTCGCGGAAGAAAGCCCACAGCACGCTCAGCGCCAGCACGGTGGCGATTGTGCACAGTGCGCGGGGCAGTGCGCGCCGGCGCCACCGCTCTAACGGCAGCCACCGCTCGGCAGCCACCGCCAGGCCGTGCCCGAGGCCCCAGCACAGGTAGGACAGGCGCACGCCGTGCCACAGGCCGCTCACGGCAAACGTCGCCAGCACGTTGGCCGCCGACCGCCACCGCCCGCACCGGCTCCCGCCAAGCGCGATGTACACGTAGTCGCGCATCCACGACGACAGCGAGATGTGCCACCGCGTCCACAACTCGCGCAGCCCCGCCGACAGCAGCGGGCGACGGAAGTTATCGGGCAGCGTGTAGCCCAGCAGCCCCGCCGTGCCGATGGCCATGTGCGAGTAGCCGGCGAAGTCGCAGTAAATCTGCACGGTGTAGCACAGCAGCGCGATGAGCACTGTGGGGCTGTTGTAGTGCTCGCAGTGGTCGAGTACCGAGTCCACGTAGATGCCGAAGCGGTCGGCAACCACCACCTTCAGGAACAGCCCCCACATCAGGCGCTTGGCGCCGTCCACCGCCAGCCGCGCGTCGAAGCCGCCGTTTCGGCCGGCGATTTGCCGGTAAAGCGACGTGGAGTGTTGGATGGGTCCCGAGGTCACCGTGGGAAGGAAACTCACATACAGCGCATGGTTCACCGGCGAGCGGTCAGCAACGGTGCGACGCTTGTACACGTCGACCACCAGGCTCACCGCCTGGAGCGTGTAGCACGACAGACCCAGCGGGAACACCCAGTTAAGCCCGGGCAGCGCGCTGCGCGAGGCCTGGGGAAACCACGCCTCGACAATGGGCACGCGCACCTTGAGGAGCACCATGGGCAGCAGCACGGCGGCCACTCCAGCCCACAAGTCGAGCCGTGTGGCCCCCTTGCGCCGCACCCGCCGCACGGCCGCGTAACTCGTCACCCACACCCACACCAGTGCCGGGCCGTAGGTGGGGTCGGGCAGCATGTAGAACAGCACGCTGGCCGCCAGCAGCAGCGCGTTGCGCCACCGCCGGGGACACGCCCAGTAGAGGGCGCACAGCACCGGCAGGAACAGCACAAACGCTAACGAGGCGAACGACATGGCACGCGGGATAATGCACGCGGTTGCCGCTAACCGACAACCGACTTGTGGTAGCCGTGCTCGCGGCGGTACTTGCGCACGTCGCGGAACAGGTCGGTGGCATACACGAAGTTGTTCAGGTCGTCGTTGTCTACATCGTAAATCTCGTCCTTGGTCCCCGTCCAGCCCACATGACCCTTGTTGATGAACACGATGTTCTCGCCGATACCCATCACCGAGTTCATGTCGTGCGTGTTGATGATGGTGGTGATGCCAAACTCGTGTGTGATGTCGCTCAGCAGCTCGTCGATCACAATCGAGGTTTTCGGGTCGAGGCCCGAATTGGGCTCGTCGCAGAACAGATACTTGGGGTTGAGTGCGATGGCGCGGGCGATGGCGGCGCGCTTTTGCATGCCGCCCGACAACTCGCTGGGGTATTTGCTCTCGCTGCCCGTGAGGTTCACACGGTCGATGCAGAACTGCGCGCGCTCGAGCTGCTCCTCGTGGCTCATGCGCGAGAACATCTTCAGCGGGAAAATCACATTGCCCAGCACCGTCTCGCTGTCGAACAGCGCCGAACCCTGGAACAGCATCCCTATCTCGTTGCGCAACGCCTTGAGCTGGCGGCGGTCCATCACCGTGATGTCGCGCCCGTCGTACAGAATCTGGCCCGTGTCGGGCTTGAACAGGCCCACGATGTTCTTTACCAGCACCGTCTTGCCCGAGCCGCTCTGGCCGATAATCAGGTTGGTCTTGCCGTCGTAAAACGTGGCGTTGATGCCGAACAGCACCTGGCGCGCACCGCCAGCCTCGGCAAACGATTTCTCTACATTCTTGACTTCAATCATTGTGGTGGAGGAGTGGATGGTGGATAGTGGTTCTTGCAGCTATTGCAGCATCAGCTTGGTGAGAATCACGTCAACGAGCAGAATCATGATGTTGCTCATCACCACGGCGTTGGTGCTGGCCTTTCCCACGTCGGTCGAGCCGCCCTGCACCGTGTAGCCGTAATAGGCCGAGATGCTCGAGATGATGAATGCGAAAAACAGCGACTTGATCAGCGCATACCACACATACCACTCGATGAACATCGTTTGGATGCCGTATATATAGGTGTCGGTGCTCACGATGCCCGTGAGCACGCAAATCAGGTAGCCGCCAAACAGGCTCGTCCCCATACAGATGATCACCAGGAACGGCATGATGGTCACCAGGCCCAGGATTTTGGGCAGCACCAGAAAGTTGGCCGAGTTGATGCCCATGATGTCGAGCGCGTCAATCTGCTCGGTCACGCGCATCGTGCCTATCTCGCTGGCGATGTTGCTGCCAATCTTGCCCGACAGTATCAGGCACAGAATCGACGACGAGAACTCCAGCAAGATGATTTCGCGCGTGGTCATGCCCACAGCATAGCGCGGCAGCAGCGGGTTGTTGATGTTGAGCTTGATCAATATCGTGCACAGCGAGCCGATGAACAGCGACACAATGATAATCAGCGGTATGGAGTCGATGCCCAGTTTCGTCATCTCGTCGGCGTAGCGACGGAAAAACTCCTTCCATTTCTCCGGCACACTCATGGTGCGCCACAGGAACATGCAGTACCGGCCAAACCGGTCAAGTGAGCGGGTCAATAGCATTGTCGAGGGTTTTGTTTTGGTTTGCTCTTTCGCTTTCAATATGCCCATAAGGAAGTGCAAAATTAATAATAGTTTTTTGGGGGACAATAGCATTGCGCTGTTTTTTTAAGAATTGTTGTAAATCATTGTCGTCCGATAAAGGATTGGTTGACGCCGATACTAAAAGTGCTTTTGTGGGGGAGTGGTGGCTTTTGTGTTCGTGCCTTCGCCAAATGATATTTTTAAAATTCGTCTGACTTCCTGTTTTTCTTTTCATGAAACAGTTGGCTGGTGATTTCATCAAGTTTTTCATTGGGGATTGGAAACAATTCATTAACTTTGTGCCGTGGATTGGAATTTAAGTTTTGTAATGTGCTAAATGCGCCCACCTAATCAATCTGTTGTCATTCTTCCCATGTGGCTCAACCAGATTGCTAACGGATTGGCCGCCAGTGCAGTCAAATATCAAATTCTTTAAATATAACCATCATCATGAAAGAAAGCGTGTTACAAGCCATGCGTGAGGCTGGCAAACCGGTCAGTGCCGGCGAGGTGACGAAAATGCTCAACGCCGACCGCAAGGAGGTTGACAAGGCGTTTGCCGAACTGAAGAAAGAGGGCGCCATCACATCGCCCGTTCGTTGCAAATGGGTTCCGGCCTGACGTTGAGGCGATGAACCGACGCGAAATGTTACGTGCCACGGGGAGTGCCGTGGCTACCGCCACGGTGCTCGGGCTACCTGCCGTGGCACAGGAGTTGTCACCTCGCGACAAGGACGCTGGCGAGCCGGCGGGGCGCAAGGTGCTTGTGATTGGCGCCCACCCCGATGACCCCGAGACGGGGTGCGGAGGCACAATGCTGCTGCTGCGCCAAGCGGGCTACGAGGTGGTGTGCGTCTACCTCACGCGCGGCGAGGCGGGCATTGCCGGCAAGAGCCACGACGAGGCCGCCGCCATACGCGTGCGGGAGTGCGAGGCGGCTTGCCGCATCACTGGCGCACGACACATCTTTATGAACCAGATAGATGGCGACACCGAGGTGAACCGCCGGCGATATGCCGAGATGCGCGAACTCATTGACCGCGAGAACCCCGTGGCTGTCCTCACGCACTGGCCCATCGACGCCCATCGCGACCATGCCGTGTGCGCCATGCTGGTGCTCGATGCCTGGCGGAGGCTCGGCAGGAGGTTCCGACTGTTCTACTTCGAGGTGATGAGCGGCGAGCAGACGCAGATGTTCGCGCCCACGCACATCGTCGACATCACGGCAGTGAGCGATCTCAAGCGTCGCGCCTGCCTGTGCCACGAGAGCCAGAACCTGGAACCCATCTTCGATGGCTGGCACACGGTCATGGAGCTGTTCCGCGGCATACAAGGCCGCTGCCAGCGCGGCGAGGCATTCATGCAGCACGACGGCGCACTGCCATCACTGCCAATCTGAGCATTGTGAATCGAGTGAATAACGAATTATGGACGTAAAGATTGAACCGAGCTGGAAACAGGCTTTGAGCCGGGAGTGGGAGGCCGACTATTTCGCGGCCTTGACGCAGTTTGTGCGCACGGAGTACCGCACGAGGAAGGTGTTTCCTCCCGGAAAGCAGATTTTCGCCGCCTTCAACACCACGCCGTTCAGCGCGGTTAGGGTTGTCATTCTCGGACAAGACCCCTATCACGGTCCGGGGCAGGCGAATGGCCTTTGCTTCAGCGTGAACGAGGGGGTGCCTTTCCCGCCGTCGTTGCTCAACATTTTCAAGGAGGTGCACGACGACACCGGCGCTCCCATCCCCGCTAACGGCGACCTGAGCCGCTGGGCGCGACAGGGCGTGCTGCTGCTCAACGCCACGCTCACCGTGGCGGCACACCAGGCCGGCTCGCATCAGGGGCACGGCTGGGAGCAGTTCACCGACGCCGCCGTGCGCGCACTCGCCGAGCAACGCGAACACTTGGTGTTCATCTTGTGGGGCAGCTACGCCATCAGGAAAGGCGCTTTCATCGACCGCTCGCGCCATCTGGTGCTCGCCTCGCCGCACCCCTCGCCGCTCTCGGCCCACCGGGGCTTCTTCGGCAACCACCACTTCTCGCAGGCCAACGCCTATCTGCAACAGCACGGCCTGCCGCCCATCGTGTGGTGAGCAGGTTCCGGCAAGGTGGGGGCCATGAATGGCAACACGACTGCAAAAGGTGTTTCGTGGACACTTGTGAAGATTTATTGCTAGATGCTGACTGCATACAGCCATGACGATGATAGATCGTGGAGTTGATTCAGCCCAGGTCACCGCCCTGCTGGAGGGGCTGGGCAACGCCGAGCAGCGCCGGGTGCTGATGCGCTTTTTCAAGACCGCACCGGGCGAGTACGGCCACGGCGACGAGTTCCTGGGCGTGCGGGTGCCGCAGGTGCGCCAGGTGGCGAGGCAGTGCGCACACCTGCCCCTTGCCGAGGTGCCCGCGCTGCTCGACTGTCGCTGGCATGAGGTGCGCCTGTGCGGACTGCTGATGATGGTGGCGCGTTTCGAGCGGCTGGCACGCAAGCGGCTGGCGTACGATGCCGAGGCCATCGCCGGGCGCGATGAAATCGTGGAGATGTACGTGCGCCTGGCACACCGAGCCAACAACTGGGACCTCGTCGACCTCTCGGCACCGAAGATTCTGGGTCACTGGCTGCTGCTGCCCACGGCCATCGGCGCCGACGCGCCGGGCATGAACGAGCCGAGCAATGTGGAAATAATCGACCGCTTGTCGGACAGCGACAACCTGTGGCGGCAACGCATGAGTGTGGTGTGCACCTGGAAGACCACCCAGCAGGGCGACCCGCGCTGGTGCCTGCGCCAGGCCGAGCGGCACCTGCACCACACCCACGACCTGATGCACAAGGCGGTGGGGTGGATGCTGCGCGAGGTGGGCAAGCGCGTGAGCATGGACCTGCTGCGCGAGTTCCTGCGGCAGCACAGCAGCGAGATGCCGCGTACCACGCTGCGCTACGCCATCGAACTCATGCCGCCCGACGAACGGCAGGCCTGGTTGAGGCTTTGAGATGCAAGAAACGGCCTCACCACACCCATCAAGTATCAGGAGGCTCGCTGAAGATGGGGGAATCAAGAACCAGCAACGGCAATGAGTAGAGCCGCCATGCGCGGTTTTGTCAGTGCAAGGCAAGGCGCGTCGGCGCTTCGCCAATCACACCACTTCTATATAGAAACTCATGGGGCGGAAGCCGTCGTTGCAGCTGATCATCGCGCTCATGGGGTTCTGCATCCAGCCGTCGTAGAAGTTCCCCTCGCCATGGGCCAGGGCCTCGACAAACGGGCGCATCGCCTCCCATGCCGACGGGCACAGCCCGGCCGGGCAACGCCCATTGACCGAGGTCCAGCTTTGGCCCACGGCCACGTCGCAGGTGTGCTCAATGGGGTTTTCGTAGCGCGCCATCAGGTCGCGGTAAACGGTCTGCCGCACGGCGGTGATTCGCACTTTGTTCATTTGTGGGGGGCAGTTGTCGGTTCTTGACTAAACGCATTCCAACCCTGGGCGCGGATTTCCACCTCGTTGTCGTCGCGGGTGACCATGCAGGCGCCCAGTTCGGGCTTGGTGATGCGGCCGATGAGGCGGGCGGTGCGCATCTGGCTCACCTTCTCGTGGTCGGTGAGCGGCACGGTGAACAGCAGCTCGTAGTCCTCGCCGCCGTTCATGGCGGCGGTGATGACGTTCATGTTCAGCTCCTCGGCCATCACGGCAGTCTGATAGTCGATGGGGATGCGGTTCTCGTAGACCCGGCAGCCCACGCCGCTCGACTTGCAGATGTGGAGCAACTCGCTCGACAGGCCGTCGCTCACGTCCATCATCGCCGTGGGGCGGATGCCCAGTTGGCGCAGCTCGTCGAGCACGTCGCGGCGCGCCTCGGGCTTGAGCTGCCGCTCGAGAATGTACTCCCGCCCGGCAAAGTCGGGCTGGAAGTCGGCGATGCCCTGTCCGGCGGCGCGCTCACGCTCAAGAAGCTGCAGGCCCATGTAGGCCGCGCCCAGATCGCCGCTCACGCAAATCAGGTCGGTGTCGTGCGCGCCGCTGCGGTACACGATGTCGCCCTTCGGGGCCTCGCCAATGCAGGTGATGCTGATGACCAGTCCGGTGACCGACGCGCTGGTGTCGCCGCCCACCAGGTCCACGCCGTAGGTCTCGCACGCCAGGCGGATGCCGGCGTACAGCTCGGCGATGTGCTCCACGGTGAACCGCTTGCTGATGCCCAGCGACACGGTGACTTGCCGGGGCGTGCCGTTCATGGCCACCACGTCGCTCACGTTCACCACCACGGCTTTGTAGCCCAGGTGGCGCAGCGGCACGTAGGTGAGGTCGAAGTGGATGCCCTCGAGCAGCAGGTCGGTGGTGACAAGCGTCTCGCTGTCGCCATTGCCACGCAGCACGGCGCAGTCGTCGCCCACACCCTTGTGGGTGCCGGGGTTCTTACACACAAACCCCTGGGTGAGGCGCTCGATGAGGCCAAACTCGCCCAGGGTGGAGATTTCGGTTTCTTGCTGTTTCATGTGGTCAGGTTGATGGAACCGCTGGGTTCGTCAATCTTGTGGGTGAGCTCGGTCACGAAGTCGCGCGCTCCGGCCTCATGGTCCACAAACGCCACCTTGATGGGAACGAAGTAAATCATGTCCTGCATCTTGGGCGGGTAGTAGGGGTTGTTGAGGATGCGCACGGCGTCTTTCTCGGTGGTGACGATAAACCGGCGTTTCTTGTCCTTGTATTTGTCGATTTCGTTGAAGATGAAGTCGAAGTCGCGTCGCGTGAACTCGTGGTGGTCGTCGAAGTGGATTACGCGCACCAGTGCGGGGAACGTGCGCAGGTAGAGGGCAAACGGCTTGGGGTTGGCAACGCCGGTGACGCACACCACGAGGTCGTCGGGCGTGAGCCACCGCAGCGAGGGCAGCTGGGGCTGCGTGATGGGGAACACCGGGCGTGGCTCGCCGTAGAGCACCTGCGAGAAGAACAGCTCGGTGCTGGGAAACAGGTCGAGGTTGCGCTTGATCATGCTCACCGTCACGGGCGAGAGGTCGGCCGGGCACTTGGTCACCACCACCATGTCGCTGTCCAGCAGCCGGTGCATGGGCTCGCGCAGCGTACCCAACGGCAGCAGCTGGTCCTCGTAGGGCGGGCGCGTGTAGTCCATGAGCACGATGTTCACCTTGGGCTTCACAAAGCGGTGCTGGAAGCCGTCGTCGAGCAAGATGAGCTGCAGGTCGGGGCGCAGGTCGAGCAGTGTCTCGATGCCCTTGCGGCGGCTCTCGCACACGGCCAGCGTAATCAGGCCGTTGAACTTGCGGTAAATTTGGTAGGGTTCGTCGCCGATGTCGCGCGGCCCCATCGCATCGGTGGCCAGGATAAAACCCGTGGTGCGGCGCTTGTAGCCCCGGCTGAGCACCGCCGTGCGGTAGGTGCGGCACAAATGCTCGATGATGTACTCCACGTGCGGCGTCTTGCCCGTGCCACCCACCGTGATGTTGCCCACCGACACCACTGCCACGCGGTCGTCGTAGTTGCGCGACTTGAAAATGATGTTGTTGTTGAACATGAAGTTGCGCACCCACACGCCCGCGCCGTAGGCCCACGAGAATGGCGTCAAGATCCACGTCAGGATGGTCTTGCGCTGCTGCTTGTTCAATATTTTGGTCAAGTCAACTTTCATCTGTTTTCAAGTGGTCGGGGTAGGCAAGTGCGGGCAAACGATTCGACGGGCGTTTTGGTGACAATACACAACTGTCGTCTTGCCGCGTGGCCAGCCTTTCCTCCCGCAGGGGGCTTCATGTCACAAGCTCAGGTCCACCGGCTCCATGAGGCACAGCAGGTGGTCGCGACCCAGGATTTTCATCAGTGCCTGGTGGTACTCATAGAGGATTCCCATCTCGCCGCGCAGCTTGGCCTCGTACTGCTGCTGCATCATCATCGAGAGCAGCGAGCGCCAGTCCTCGTCCAGTGCGGGGTAGTTCTGCGTCTTGTACTTGCCCTCCTTGAGGCCGGCTTGCTGGGCGACCCACTTCACGGCCTCGTCGATGCCGCCAAACTCGTCCACCAGTCCGCGCTCGTGTGCCGACACGGCGTCCCACACGCGGCCTTCGGCGATTTGCTTGATGCTGTCCTGCGTCACGTGGCGCCCCTCGGCGCAGCGCCGCGTGAACAGGTCGTAGCCCGCGTTCACCATGCGCTGCAAGGCGGCGAGCTGCGGCTCGGTGAGCTTGCGACCCATCACGCCCATGTCGGCGTTCTCGTTGGTCTTCACCGTCTCGATGTTCACGCCCAGCTTGTTCTTGATGGCGCTCTCGTAGGCCGGTATCATGCCGAAGATGCCGATGGAGCCGGTGATGGTGGTGCGCTCGGCAAAGATGCGCTGGCCGGGGGCCGAGATGTAGTAGCCGCCGCTGGCGGCCAGGTCGCCCATCGACACGGCCAGCGGCTTGCCGCTCTCCTTGAAGTCCTCGAGGGCTTTCCACATCTGCTCGCTGCCAAAGGCGCTGCCGCCCGGCGAGTTCACGCGCAGCACCATGCCCTTGACATTGTCGTCCTTCATCATGCGCCGAATCTCCTCGCTCATCTTCTCGGTGTCGACATCATCACTGCTGCCGCCGTCAATCTCGCCCTCGGCGAAGAGCACGGCGATGTGGTCGCCGCTCACGCTCTCCTCCACGTCGGGGGCCAGGTCGCCGGGCGTCACCAGGCGCAGGTCGTCGTCCTCCTTCAGGTCGGTGGCGCGCTTGAGCGCGTCTTCCATCTCATCGGCGTATGCCAGCCGGTCCACTATGTGGTTCTTCTGCAGGTCGGCGGCTTCCATGGTCATCACCAGGCTGTCGTTCACCAGCTGGTTGAGCGTGGCGGTACTGATTTTGCGCCCGGCGGCCATGCTGTCGGTCATCTCGCGCCAGATGTTGCCCATGTACACCTGCGTCTGCAGGCGGTTGGCCTCGCTCATCTGCTCGAGCATGTAAGGCTCCACGGCACTCTTGAACGTGCCCACGCGAATCACCTGCATCTCCACGCCCACGTTGTCGAGCAGTTTCTTGAAATAGGGGATAGCCGAGGCCATGCCGTGCAGGTCGACCATTCCCACGGGGTTGAGGAAGATGCTGTCGGCCACCGTGGCCAGGTAGTAGTCGCCCTGGCTGATGCCCTCGTAGCCGTAGGCGTAGATGAATTTGCCGCTCTGCTTGAAGTCGGCCAGCGCCTTGCGAAGCGCCTCGCGTGTGGCCGGCGAGGCCGACGAGCCGTTGCACTCCAGGTAGATGCCGCGGATTTTGTCGTTGGTTTTGGCCTCCTTGATGGCGGCGCGCAGGGTGGCCAGACTGCTCGACGACGGAATGCCGCTGCCCCGCACCATCGTGAGCATGTCCATCTCGCCGCTGCCGCCGCGCTCGGTGATCTCGTCGCACAGGTCGATGTGCAGGATTGAGTTTTTCTCCACACTCGCCCTGCCACCACTCACGCTCGAACCCATGCCCACCATGGCAATGCTCATCACGATGGCCGAAACCACGAATACAATCAACGCCAGCGTCACGCCCACAAACGATCCGCACACCACCAGCAAAAATTTCTTCATCATAGCCGTATAATGTCTAATTGGTTGGTAATCAGTTGTTGCGATGGCATCTGTAAAAGCCTTGCGGCTTCATCAACGCCACCAAACTACAAAGGTATATCAAATTTTGCAAACCAACGGCAACTTGGCGAGAAAAAAATCAAAAAACATAAAAAAAGCCCTGCCGCCCAAGCGGAGCCACAAGTCGAGCTCATGCTCGGATAACGACCGATGCGCTTTTGTGTTTCGTGCTGAATAGGGGGTACCATTACGCTTGGGCGATGGCGGAACACGGTTGTGGTTTGAGCGTGTCAAGCGCATGGACAACGTTAAGAAACTACATTCAATCGCACTTGCTCAATGAATTATAGGATATTGATTTATAGTTAAATGATTGCTTTGTATTTAATTGTTGCTTGAGTTGTTTGCCGTGTTAAAGCAAAACAGCGGATTTACAATTGTGAACAGCATTTTTGCTTTACTCCTTGTTTTCTATCTGAACAGAAATCCGCTTTCAGCCATGGCTTTTGTCCCATATAGGAAAGGTCTATGATTTGTGTATTCATGCACAGCGTCCATACTTCGTAGGTGATTCTTGAGCCTGGAGTCGGTCCAGTCATCAAGATGCAGCTGCTTTTTGATGTCTTGACTCGACAATTGTCTGTGTTCCAGCAGCTGCATGATGCGTTCGTCCAATTCCCTGATGTTTTCTTCCTCGGGCGACAAGAGCGCTGCCTCGTCGAGGTGTATCGGCTCGCCGTTTGAGTCAACGGGCAATCCCCCCTGCTGTATCAAAAGCAGGTTCGCATTTCGCTCATTGTCGTTAGGGAGGCGTACGTATACTGTTCGCTTCTTTCTCAGCCCTTCCGTAGCACCGGCCCAGGTGCCGCCCTTGCTGTCGCTTTGGGCGACATATATGCAGTCTGACAGTCCGTAGATGATGCTGTTACGTGACATGGCTCGTTCCACGCTTCAGGGAGCATTGGGCTGGAATGTGCTCACAACAAGCACCTTGCCCTGCATAATGGGCTTGTAGTATTCTCTGAATCCTGACGCAAAGGTTGTTATGCCTTGTGGCAACACAATGATGCTTTTGCCTCCGCTCGCGATGGCGGCGTCAAGGGCGGTGCGGTCCACTCCCTTGGCAAAGCCGCTCACCACCACTTGCGCTTGTGCGGCTTGCTTGGCAGCCACGCTGCGGGTGAAAGCCAGCGATGTGGCATCGGCGTTGCGCGATCCCACGATGGCCACCGATGGTTCCTGGAGCATCGATATGTCGCCCTTGCCGAACAACACGCTGGGGGCATTCTGTTTCATGTTGTCCTTTAGTGAGCGGGGATAGTGGGGCGAGTCGATGGGGAGGATGTTGTAGCCTTGCGACAATAGGCTCTCGACAAGAAACGAGTGATTGCTGAGCTGTTCACGGGTGTGGTGGAATAAAGCCACTTCCTCATCGCTCAGCTTGAGCTCGCTCCACAGCGGGCGGTTGTCAAACAACTCAACGATGCTCACGCGTGGTTCGCGGTTGTAGCACGCGATGTAGATTTCGTTTTTGCGTCTGGTCCGCAAACGCGGCATCAGGGCGAGCGAAACCCAATAAGTAAGTTCCTGGTTCATCATATCGTGCCTCCCACTGTTTTTGCAATGACCATGGGAACGATGCGGTGCGGCTCACGCTTGATTTCGTTGTGCGGGTCTGATTAGTAGGCAGTCTCGTCGTAGGTTCGTGTTTCCTTGAAGACAATCACATTGTCCCCCTTGTTCAGGGTGTCCTTGTTCACGACCGATGCCTGCGGGAATCCCTTGGTGAGTTCGGGGCGCAGCCAGGCGTTGTTCCACAGCGGGGCGGTGCTGTCGCCCGCTACCACGTGGCACATCCGCGCGTCGTAGGGACATTGGCCGGAGGCCTTGTCGCGGCGCCAGGTGATGTTTTGCAGCCACAATTGCAGGTAGACGTTGTTGGGCAGCTTGCGCAGGCGGGCGCACATCTTGTCGAAGTCGAAATACTCCGGCAGCTCAAAGCCGTGATACTGGCCCGAGGTCATCAAGAAGTCGAGGGCTTCCTTGCAGTTCAGCGAAAGAATTGATTTTGCGGTTTTCATCATGTTTTAATTTGTGATATGTGTGTGTTGTAGGGTATAGGGTACATAAGATTTTGAATGTGCAAAATTACGAAAACTTTCGGAAACGCGCATTTTTTTAAGCGAAAAAAATTGGAACAGTAATGCCATGACTGCTGCCAACTCGAAACACCCGGCTTGAAATCAGGGACATATGCAAAAGTCCGTGTGTTTTTGCAGATACTATCTTGTTCAAAGACTCCCCTAATGCCTCGAAGAGGCACGGCGGGCCGTAGGTCCGACATCATGTTAAAGACCATGCAACCACGAAGTGTTCGAGGAAGTTTTGAAGCACGAGTTGCACGAAGTGCAGCGTGCGGTGCTGAAAGCAACAAAACCTACCACAACATTGTGCATCGGAGAGGCACGCCGCTTGGTCATGACGACAAGCCTCAGGGTGTGCCTCGAAGATGAACTTCGTGGCCGGGTATACCGCGACATGATTGAGCACTCGAACTCCGAGTGAAACGTCCAAGGCTCACGTGATAC